>JANMFO010000043.1:0-11788 GCA_031374245.1 Chitinophagaceae bacterium
CAAGGCCACACCAAAAATCAATCCTTCTCTTTCTTTAAACTACCGGAAAAACAAGGTGAATACTTTTTTGCAGGCCGATTGGTTATATACTGAAACGCTGAACAAAAATGAATTTGTAACCCGGACTTATGATAACGGAACCATCATCCATCAGCAAACAAAAAGAAACAGGAATACTCATTTTTTAACCAGCAAAGCAGGTATTGACTGGAACATCAACACACAGGATATGCTGACCATATCAGGTTTGTATGGTATTGAAAAAATAATTGACCGGGGCGACCAGCCTTTCTTCAACGAAGATTTATCAAAACGGGAACGCCTCTGGCAATTTCTGGAAGATGAGTTAAAAACAACGGTGGTGGCTTCAGCAGCATATCAGCATAAGTTTAAACAGGCAGGCCATTTATTAAATATCGGTTTCAACTATACTTTTCACCGGGAAGATGAAAAATATAATTTCACCAATATCCTTCCCACATTTACCGGGCTTGATTCTTTCAAATTGCTTTCCGATGAACATGTTTCCGATTTTACTATTGATTATGTAAAGCCGTTAAAACATGGTCGCATTGAAGGCGGCCTTAAATTCCGCTACCGGGATATTCCCACTAATATGCAATTCAAACCGGGATTAAATTCCCCTTTAGATGTGGGTGCCGGTGGTGAAGCCACTTACTCAGAAATAATTCCTGCGTTATACAGTAACTATGTTTTTGAAAGTAAAAACATAGAAGCTGAAATTGGCTTGCGAATAGAATATGTAGACTTACAATACAAAGTGAACCCCAACCATAATACCTACAAAAGTGATGGCTACGATTATACACAGCCTTTCCCAAATGTACGGTTGGCTTATAAAATAGATGACCAGAATAAAATTTCGTTGTTTTACAACCGAAGAGTTGACCGGCCGAATGAAGTGGACATTCGCATTTTTCCAAAATATGACGACGCTGAAATTATTAAAGTAGGAAACCCCGGGCTTCGTCCGCAATTTACCAATAGCTATGAACTGGGCTATAAAACCAATCTTACCAAAGGATATTTTTATTCGGCTTTGTATCATCGAAGCACCAACGGTACCATTACAAGAATTGCCACACAAGTACCACCCAGTACTTTAATTTATACTGTATTTCAAAATGCAGGTCGCAGTAGTAATACAGGTATTGAATTGGTATTGCAACAAGACTTTTCAAAAGTCTTCTCTTTTAATACCAACATAAATATTTATCAAAATATCATTGATGCGTTTACAGTAGAAAATAAATACCCGGTAGCTTCAACTTACACAGCAGGCAAAGAAAAACTTACTTCTGGTAATATAAAACTGAATGGCATTTTTCATTTACCAAAGCAAACAGATATACAGGTTACCGGCATTTATTTAGCACCTGATATTATTCCGCAAGGCAAAATAGGTACGAGATTTTCAATAGATGCAGGTCTGAAAAAACAAATTCAAAAAGGTAAAGGGGAGCTATTTTTAAATGCAACCGATATTTTAAACACCCTGAGAATTAAGAAAGAAATAAGTGGCAATGAGTTTAAGCTAATTAGTACCGACTATTATGAAACACAGGTTATCAGATTGGGATACAGCTATAAATTCTGATGAGAATTAATTAAAACCATTTCCCTTTCCTCTTATCCCAGGTCGTTATCCCAATCTTAAACTGCACCGGGTTATGAAACTGGTTGGCAACAGAGCCAACCACATACACACCGATTTTAAATTTACCCAACTGGTTAAAGGGGTATTTAAAAACCCGTTCTATCCCGGTAAATAATTCAGCATAGCGAAGATTTCTTTCAGGAGCAATTAAAAAACCGGCACCGGCTATTTCCCGCAAACCAATTTTTTTAAAGAAAGGAATTTTATTCAGTAAGGCTCCGTTGAACTCATGTATATAATGCCCTTCATAAAACCGTTTGAAGGTAGCAAAGCTGGAATCGAGTGATTGAAAAGCTTCGTTGGGATTCAGAAATAAAATGGGATCACCACGCCGCTGATATTTATAATCTACCAATCGCAAATCTTTTTGATTCAAAAACGACCCTGTTTTTACGGAATAAGAAGAAGTACCTATCACTCCTAACTTAACAGATTGCTGAATGCCAAATTCCAAATAATCAAAATCAATTACACTTTTCAACACTCCACGAATACCTTTTCTATACTGCACATAAAAAGTAGGCCATGCAGAACCGAGTATTACTTTTTCTTTCGGCTCTCTTATGTACCGCTGACCGGGAGTATATTCCAACCGCAACTTTCCATACACGGCATTGTAAGAAGGAAAAGCAACGGCCTGGTTATTATCAAGTACATCGCTAAACAAACTATCTATTTTATCATTGGTTTTATAATCACTCACCGATTTACGAAAAGCCACATCCACATTGGAGAATAAATACAAACCATTGGCTATTTCTATACTATGACCTAACCCTACGGCCTTGTGCAGGTAAACATTGCTACGCTTAATCATGTTTATCCATGCATCTCCACTAAAGATGGCTTCAAAATTCTTTTCTACAGTAATATGGTAATACCCCCGGTTAAAAGGATTGTATAGCTTGCTCATCCGCACACTTCCATTGATGTCTTTATTACGAAGACCGTAACTCACATCAGCAGCAACAAAAATGTTTTTCCGGGACTCATAGGTTTTTGAGTAATTAAAAAAGGGTTGTATGCGGGTACCACCAAACTGGAAAGGCTGGTACAGTGTAATCAATGGAGGAAGCCCCAGGTGTGTTCTTTTTTCATGGTCATTAAAATTCTGTCCTTTGTATAAAATCTTCTGCCAGGTTGCCTTATTGATTTTCCTGTCTATTGAATCAAGATAAGCTTTGGTATGGGTGGCCTGGTAAACACTGTCTTTGTAATGGATAAATCGTACTTCCTTTTCCGTTAATGGCTCGGTACGGTTGGCTTGCCAGAAACTACTGTCTCTTTTATATGCTTCTGCAGACGCAGCACTTAATTCTACACCAAAATATTTTTTATCAAATTGTTTGTTTAGTTCAAAGTCTTTGTAGGTTATCACTGTACGACCAGATGATTTCTTTTTATCGGAGATGGCATTATAGGTCAACTCCTGCCGGGTTACCATCCATGCTTTTCTATTTACAAATTCATACTGCTGTTCTATTTCAAAAAAATCATATTCGGCTAAATGATATTTTGGCAGCCGCAGTTTAGTATGTAATACAACCCATGTGCTATCAGTAATCGTTATCTCTCCTTCTACGGTTGCATTACTCAATTGCCGTGGCTTTATACCAATCGTATAAATTTTTTGACCATTTACTGTTTCCGTCTTCAATGTTTTAAAACGATAGGCCAGCAAACCACTATAACTAAGCGGCGACAAAAAAGGTGTTTGAGATATAGCAGGAATGTTGACAAGGTTGTTATAAAAATTAAAATCGCCCTGTGTGGTAGATAAATAAAACAGGCTTTCTGTATTTCCTTTTTTTGTAATGCCCGTTCTTTCTTCTTTAATGCGTTTTTCAGATTCTCTGTCAAGGTGCAAAACGATTTCTGCAAAAGCCATGCGGTTCATTTCAGCATTGGCCTGCTGTGCTTTTAGTAATGAATCGTTTTGCTTTATGGCTTTTTTGGGTTTCTTAAACGCCATCGAATCTTCCTGTAAGGCTTTAATATAAACATTGCAGGAATAAGCACCGGCTGCTGCTTCAATAGCATCTTTCCCTCTTATTACATTACGGATATAATCTTCTGCCCTGTCTTTAAATTTTCCTTTGATGGTTACTTCTGAAAGAGTGGTAGCATCACCAGCTTCCAGTATAATATCTTTCTGATAATTTGTTTTACCAATGATGATGGTAATGACCTGTACTTTATAACCCACCATACTTATTACCAAATCATACTTACCTTCTTCCAGTTCCAACTCATAGCTGCCATCTTCTTTGGTAACACTGCCTTGTTTGTATTCTTTTACCTGAACACTGGCAAATGCAAGCGGTTCCATCTTTGCATTGGTAACTTTTCCATATACCTTAATTGATTGAGCAGTGGCAGTAATGCCGGAAAGCAGCAGGATAAGTAAGAGGTTTCGGTGCATAGCAGCCGCCAAAATAAAATGATATTATCACTTTATTGTATGGCTGACTTTAAAACGAACCGTTTTCCGAAATATTTAACAGGATGGGAACTTTCTTTATGTGGGAGCCTTTATTTCTTTTTTATCCAGAATTCATCCTTCCATTCTTCCTTACAACTTACGGGTTGTTTTTCCAGTTGTTGAAAAACTTCATCCAGTTTTTCAGCCGATAATAATTCTTCGAGGTAGCCAAATAATTCCCGTTCTTCAAACCGGATATGTTTATCCAGTAAATCACAAAGAATAATGAGTGTACGTTTATCCGCTTCATCATCCAAGCCAAGAATTAATTCACGGATATGGTCATGCTCTTCTTTTAATTGTATTGCCATTGGATGTCCGGATGGCATGTAAGGAATTAATATTTTTTCTTCCTGGAAAAAATGAGGTTTGATGTGGTGCCGCCAAAACCACAATGAATATTTTCTTAATTCTTCCAACGGCGTTTTATTCTCCAGCCCTTGCCTTATTTTCCATGCAAATAATAAACCATCATGATGCTCCCGGCTGAGTGGAGCCAGCTGTTTGCTGCGTTTAATTGGTTTTATTTCATTTTCCATAAAAGTAAAAATATATAACCGCACCATTATAAGTATATGATTAGCCGCAACCTGAAGGCTGATTCCAATCATACAACTTATATAAACAAAAAATCGATAACAAAAGTTTACCGGTGGTTTTTTGTATTAACATCTGTGAATAATTAACTTTAGGATGTTATAACTGTCATAGATTATATTTGAAAAGGAAGGGTAAGCTTCTGAAAATGGTCAGAAGACGCAAACTAATCCGGTACTACCCTCCGCCGGCTTTGTGAAATATGGCTCTGCTTTCCTCACCACATAACTTAGGAACAGAACCGCTTAAACTGAAGTGAATTGACAGACACTATTATCAACCTTGAAACCGTAAACCCTATTGAATTTTTCGGAGTTAACAACGGTAAACTGGACATCCTCAAAAAGAAATTTCCCCTGCTAAAAATTCTCTCCCGTGGCACACAGCTTAAGCTAAGTGGTGCACCAGAGCAGATAGAAACTGCCCGGGAAAAAATCTCCCTCATCATCACTTACCTTGAACGGAATGGCCACATGAGCCAGAACTACCTGGAACAGGTACTCGGCGGCGATGATGCAGAGGTAATTGACCATTTCCAGGAAAAAAATCCGAATGAAGTATTGGTATTTGGTCCCAATGGTAAATCCGTAAGGGCCAGAACAGCCAACCAGAAAAAACTGGTACAGGAAGCTGAAAAGAATGATGTTGTTTTTGCTATCGGGCCTGCGGGTACCGGTAAAACATACACTGCTGTTGCATTAGCAGTAAGGGCACTAAAAAATAAGCAGGTTAAGAAAATCATCCTGACAAGACCTGCGGTAGAAGCTGGTGAAAGCCTTGGTTTCCTTCCCGGAGATTTGAAAGAAAAGATTGACCCGTACCTGCGCCCCTTGTATGATGCGCTGGATGATATGATTCCCGCCGACAAGCTGGGATATTACATGACCACCCGTACTATTGAGATAGCTCCGCTGGCTTATATGCGTGGCCGTACACTGGATAATGCGTTTATCATATTAGATGAAGCACAGAATACAACCGACTTGCAGATAAAAATGTTCCTGACCCGTATTGGTGCTAATGCCAAAGCCATTATAACGGGTGATATGACACAGGTAGATTTACCAAGAAACCAGCGTAGTGGCTTGCAAACCGCTGTCCGTATTCTTCAGAACATTGAAGGCATCGGTCATATTGAACTAAATGAAGAAGATGTGGTTCGTCATAGATTGGTGAAACAAATCATTAAAGCCTATAATAAGGAATCAGAAAAAGAGAACCCGCAATATCAGGATCCAAACAGGCAACCGCCGCCAATTATAAAGAAAGACAAGCCCGAATAATACCAGTGCCAAAGATTTATTACTTTGCAGGAATGAAAAGAAACTATTTACTCTTTTTGTTCCTGCTTTGTAGTTTTTATAGCTGCAAGAGCAAGGACAAAGGCCCGACAGGGAAATCTGAAAACAATATTGATGCGGCAAGAAACTTTATCCGCTCGGCCCTTGATGGAAAATTTGACGAAGCAAGAAATTACATGCTGCCGGATTCTTCCAATACTAATTATATGGATGTAGCAGAACGTTCTTTTAAAAATATTTCACAACCGGAAAAAGATGGTTACCGTGCATCCAACATTATCATACACAATGTAAATGATGTTAATGATTCAACTACCATTGTTATTTATTCCAACTCCTATAAAAAAGATCATGATACTTTGAAGGTATTGAAGATAAACAGCCAATGGCTGATTGATTTGAAATATCTGTTTGAGCATGATGCAGAGACTAATGCTGCTAAACCAGTTATCAACGACTCATTGAAATGATTAAAAATATTTTATTGGCAGGGCTTGGTGGCGGTTTGGGCAGCATGGCAAGGTATCTTTGTCAACGATGGGTTGCTGCTAATTATTTGCACTCTTTTCCATGGGGAACATTTGCAGTAAATATTATTGGCTGCTTTGCCATCGGTATTTTCTGGGGAATGACTTTTAAATCATTTGATTCAAATGAAAGCTGGAAATTATTTCTGATGACAGGGCTTTGCGGCGGGTTTACCACTTTTTCTGCTTTCACGTTAGAAGGAATAGGATTATTAAAAGAACAAAAACTGGCATTATTTTTCACCTATGTTGCGGCCAGTGTATTGATAGGTTTACTGGCTACATATGCCGGAATGAAAATTACGAGATAAATAAAATCAATTATCATGCTAACAGTCCTTCATCCCTGGCATGGCGCCAGGTACGGCGAAAAAGCCCCGGCAACAGTAAATGCGCTGATAGAAATTCCGCAAGGCTCCCGATCAAAATATGAAGTGGATAAAGACACCGGTCTGCTCAGATTAGACAGGGTGATTTACTCTTCATTTCAATATCCCATTAATTATGGTTTCATTCCACAAACATTGGGGCAGGATGGTGACCCGCTAGATATATTGGTGTTGTGTTCACAATCCATCCAATCACTTTGCCTGGTGGAAGCTAATGTTATCGGCAACATGCAGATGATTGACAGTGGACAAGTGGACGATAAAATTATTGCTGTAGCTGCTAAAGATCCGTCGGTAAACCATTTTTCCCGGATGGAGGAACTACCACAACATTTCTTATTGGAACTAAAGAACTTTTTTGAGCAATACAAAGTGCTGGAAAATAAAAAAGTGGAGATTGATAATTTCCAGGATCAGATAATAGCCTACAGGGTTATTAATGAAGCTATTGATTTATATAAAGAAACGTTTACTAATAAATAGCCTTCGGCAAGCTCTCCGAAATATCCGGGGCCGGCCGGCTGACAAAATTCTGTCTTATTGAGTTTATCGAAACAGACAGTATTTTGTTTTTGATAAATAAAATAAATGCACACTCATCAACAACATACTATGACAGCTCAACTGGTAATTACAGCCCTGCTTATTGGTCTTGCTGCGGGTATGCTAAGCGGACTGGTAGGCATAGGCGGTGGCATCATCATGGTACCGGCCCTTGTTTTTTTTATGAACTATACGCAGCACCAGGCACAGGGAACTTCACTGGCTGTACTTACAATGCCGGTTGTTATTCTGGCATCGCTCTATTATTACCATCAATGCCAGAAACTGGGAACCCCGATTGATTTAAAAATAGTAGGACTGCTGGCAGCAGGATTTATTGTAGGTGCCTTTTTTGGCAGTAAGATTGCATTGGCCATTAACCAGGATGCATTAAAAAAAGTGTTTGCTGTTTTACTCCTTTACACTGCTGTTAAAATGCTGGCATGGGATACAATGATTACGAAATGGGTGAAAGGCATATTTTAAATCAAATGAAAAAAATACCAGTATTATTTTTATTTATACTAATGGGGTTAAATGCAAATAGTCAGAACAATAATAAATTTGCTACCCTGGACAGGTACTTTGCAGGCATCCCCTTACAATCAGGATTTGACCAATGGTTCGAATATGTTTCTTCTCATCCACAGCTTGGCATTGATTCCACTACCCGCCGGGGTAATCACTCCAGTTTCAAACCGGGAATAGAAAGTTATTTCCCATTCCCTGATTCATTAAAAGTCATAATTGTTTTTCAAAAATTATTATTTGCTGATGCAAAGACAGGGCAATTCATTGATTCACTCAAAACTATTGAGATAGAAGGTCTTTTTGGGAGTGATAAGCCTGCCAAAAAAGAATCAAGAAAATTTTTTAAAGGATTAAGAAGGGAGTTGATGAGAGACTACCGGTATGAATACAGGGATTATTATGAACCTGCTTCCTGGTTTTACAGAGGTAAAAGCAGCAACTTCCCTTATTGTTCGCTGCATTATGGATATTCAGGCCGGTTAAAATCGTATTATGTATTGTTATCTTATAATGATGACAAATCACAGATAATAAAATCATATCCGCCACCTGACAATACATTGCGGCATTAATATAAAACTACCATGGTCTTCTTATTGCTTCTAACCGCAGTGTTCTTTTGCCTGTATCCGCATTAGTAATCCCCTTTTTATCAATAGTATCAATTCTTACTTTACCGGACGAATGAATTATCTGATCATTGCCCAGTAAAATACCTACATGTACTATCTCCTCTTTGTTATTAAAAAAAGCCAGATCACCCGTTTGCATATCGCTGTATTTTTTAACAGATTGTCCTTCCTGTGCCTGCTGCCACGCATCACGGGGTAAATCAATTCCCATCAGTTTATAAATAACCTGTACGAAACCGCTGCAGTCAACCCCAAGTGGTGTTCGTCCGCCCCAGAGGTATGGTGCATTCAACCAATTGCCTGTAAGTTGTCTTATCAATTCAGCAGAATACGATTGCTCATCCGTTTTAAAATAATGACCAGTAAAACAATAAGCAAGGCTGCCTGACATTCCTTTACCATTTTCAAAAAAAGGTAA
Source organism: Chitinophagaceae bacterium (assembly GCA_031374245.1). Taxonomy (GTDB): domain Bacteria; phylum Bacteroidota; class Bacteroidia; order Chitinophagales; family Chitinophagaceae; genus JJ008. Next base: position 9,099 of record JANMFO010000043.1, read on the forward strand.
TGAAGATCCTGCCGGAATGTGTATTTTTTTATCGCCAATAGAAATTGTGCTCAATAAATCAGTAGTAGCAAATACGCTACGGGTGATTGCCGTAGCTTCATCAACTGCTTCCAGCATGGTGTTGGTCATCCAGCCTTCATAGCCATCATGCAGACTGCGGATTTTTAACCACAAATCGCCTTTTGTATTCAGCACCTTTACTGTTTCACCAAATAAAAGCTGGCTTACCATTTCCTTTCTATGCATCGGCTTACGGCGAACAGGGGCGGCAGGAATAGAAACAACTGCATAATCCATACGATAAGTTTTAGCCGAAATTAATAAATGTAAAGCAGTAAATTTTTTATTGAAAATGAAGAAAACTGCATCTAACTGATAATAAATAGTACCGGACAGCCAAATGCATTTCCCACAAAGGCACTAAGAACACAAAGAAAACCTGAAACTGTATTCAACAGGATTTAACAGACAATAACAGTTTGTGATCTTTCTGACATTGTGAGAATCAAAAAATAACTATTTTCCGCTTGTGAAGGTTGATAAATACCAGCATATAACCGACCAGGAACTGCTTGAACAGTTTTACGCCGACCATAATAATGAATGGCTGGGCATCATACTGCAACGCTACACCTTGCTTTTGCTCGGTGTAAGCATGAAGTATTTAAAAAATGAAGAAGAAGCCAAAGACAGTGTGCAGCAGATCTTTTTGAAAGTGATACAGGAATTGCAGAAATATAAAGTAGAGTACTTCAAATCGTGGTTGTACATGGTAGCCAAAAACCACTGCCTGATGAAACTGCGGGACCGGCAGGGAAAAATTACCATTGAAATAAATGACCGGCTAACTGCCAAACCGGAAGAAGAAACCGACCGGCAAAAACTAGTACAGAATGACCACACACTGGACCTGATGGAATCAGCATTAAAAGAGCTAAACCCTGAACAACAGCAATGTGTAACTTTGTTTTACCTGCAAAAGAAAAGCTACCAGGAAATAAGTGATGCCACAGGCTATACAATGCTACAGGTAAAAAGTTATATCCAGAACGGCAAGCGAAACCTGAAAATATTAATCGAACAAAAACAGCAGGATGAACTGAACAGGATGTAAAATGTCAGACAAGTATAAAGACATATTAGCTAATTTATCTACTGATGTAGACCAGGAAACATTGTTGCTTTACCTGCAGGGGAAGCTATCGGAAGAAAAGAAACATGAAGTAGAAAAGATATTACTTCAAAATGAATTTGAAGATGAGGCTCTGGAAGGTTTGCAGGAATTCAAAGACAAGGAGCAGTTGCAATACATGACAGAAATGCTGAACCGTGACCTGAAAAAGAAAACGGAAAAGAAAAAGAAACGTCGGGAGAAGATGCAACTGAAAGACCAGCCCTGGTTATATATTTCTATTTTAATACTCCTGCTGCTGATAGTTCTCAGCTATTTGGTCATTCGCAAAAGATTAGGCTAAAAAATGTGGATTAAACCAGGATTTTCCACAGATTATACACCATAAGCATCCTAATATTAATTTAATATTAATTTTAGGTTAACTGCTTTCTGCGCCTGTAAAGGTTTGTATTTTATACCTCTTAATAAACCAACACAAAACCGATTGTTATGAGATGGGAACAAACTAAAGCCAATTCCAATTCAGAAGTTTACAATTTATACAAAGGCGATAAAAAACTGCTGACCGTTTCATTAAATCCTTTTTCCAATGCTGCACGGGTAGAATGCGAAAAAGAAAAACGGGTTTTCCTTATCCGCAAGGAGGGATTTCTAAAAAATAAAACTGTTCTAAGAAGTGAATATGGAATTAAGATTGGCGAACTGGGACATGACAGTAAAGAAAACTTCATTGATGTAAACGAAGAACGTTTCTACTACACTATACAAAACAATCCATTGGCGGAGCTGGTACTGTACAAAGAATCAAAAGAAAACCCCTTTGTTGTTTGCGGGTTAAATGTAACAGAAGGAACTGCCGCCGTTCATTTTTCAAAAGACAGTGATAACCTTAAAGCCACTTCACATCCGGGTTTATTAATGGCTTTGTGCTGGTACATGTTTTTGCCGGTTACAAAAGAAAATGTTGCTGAATTTGCGATGTAGGATTATTTCCCGCTAAAGCACAAAGAACACAGATTAATTATTTGCCCAGCTATAGTGCAACTGGCAGCGTCCCTTGCGTCGCACACTTGAGCTGCGTGAATTCTATTCAACACAAATCAAAATTTCTGCGAAGCAGAAAAAATCTGTGTTCATCCGTCTAATCTATATTCCTGTATTCCTTACAAATCCTGCCATGTCTGCTTAGCAAATTGTTCCAGCGATGGGTCTCTGGCTGCCATTAACAACAATACGCAATCATCCGTAAGATGCGGACGTACTGTAGTCAGAAAATCTTTTCGGTTTGCTACAAAAAAAGCTGACTTACCCGATGCTTTTAAATCATTAATTAAATCATTCGCAGAAATATCTTTAACAGCAGTGCCCCCGGCATAAAATATTTCACTCATCCATATCTCATCCTGTGGTCGCAATGCCTTAGCTATTTCATTCACAAAATCAGTACGTAAAAATTTAGTGGGCTTGTAGCCATGCGGTTGAAACCAGGCAATAACTTTTGCTGCTACTGGCTGGCAAGCTTCAATTGCAGCTGCACATTTTACCGGGTTGTGTG
>JANMFO010000052.1:0-3792 GCA_031374245.1 Chitinophagaceae bacterium
TGGATGTACCACAGGTATTTCGGCTCAGGACAGGGCCAAAACAGTACAGGCATTAATAGATCCTAAAACGACAGCAGCAGATTTGGGCCGGCCCGGTCACATTTTTCCCTTAAGAGCAAAAAAAGGAGGGGTGCTTCGCCGTGCCGGGCATACCGAAGCGGCAGTGGACCTTGCCCGTTTGGCCGGTCTTGAACCGGGTGGTGTATTGGTAGAAATAATGAATGAAGATGGCTCTATGGCCAGGCTGCCTGAACTTATAGAGGTCGCTAAAAAATTCGACTTTAAAATTATTTCAATAAAAGACCTGATTGAATATCGTATTCAAAAGGATTCATTAATTGAAGAGATAGTAAGAGTGGATATGCCCACCCGTTATGGAAATTTTCAACTGGTAGCGTTTAAAGAAAAAAACTCTGCCAATGAACACCTTGCACTGCTGAAGGGTGAATGGAAAAATGATGATCCGGTGCTGGTAAGAGTTCACTCATCCTGTTTTACCGGGGATATTTTGGGATCCCTGCGCTGCGATTGTGGCGAACAATTGCATAAAGCGATGCGAATGGTAGAAGCGGAAGGTAAAGGGGCTATCCTTTACATGAACCAGGAAGGACGGGGCATCGGCCTTCTTAATAAATTAAAAGCTTACAGACTGCAGGAACAGGGAATGGACACAGTAGAGGCCAATCTGCATTTAGGCTTTCAAATGGACCAACGGGACTATGGCATTGGTGCACAAATGCTGCGGCATCTTGGCATTAACAGGCTCCGGTTGATGACAAACAATCCAAAGAAAAGAGTAGGGTTGATTGGTTATGGATTGGAGATTGTTGAAAATATTCCTATTGAAGCTGCCTCCAATTTACATAATGAAAAATACCTGAAGACAAAGAGAGATAAAATGGGGCATGAGATTTTGGATGATGAAAATTAATCAAAGGTAAAACGCTGATTTTTTTTAGGATGAATAGATGAAAATCTCCATTATCCGGTTATTGTTCTCCTTCTTTTTTTACTTCTGCTTTTTCTGGTACTGGCACGGGCTTCACTTTTTTCTTTTTTCGGAAAATATCACCCAGCTTATCAAAATCTTTTCTGAAAGAGAAACTGCCACCATACCTTTTAGCAGACTTACCCGTTCCTCCACTTGTTGTAGCATTCAGGTAATCGGTATTCTCCCGATAGAAGAAAGATGCCCGGAGGCTTCCACTGGTATTAATCAGCCATTCAAGAGTTACATCAGGCAATAGCTGAATACTCTGCTGAATATTGGATTGCTGTAAAGGGGCATCAAGGCCAATACCTGTTGAAATAATAAAACGGTTGTTGAAGAAAGCCCGGCCAATTGTAAAGTTTACATTACTGGCCAGGTTCAATGCGGTATTATTCCCAATAACATTTCTGTTATATAAAGACGTATTGAGGTTGATATTGTACTTGTCGTTTTTTAAAAGGTTGCCCAATATTTTATTAAGTTCATCACTTACTACATTTAACAGAATACTTGATATGGTATTTAGCCCTATACTGGGTCCTGTATTATTGCTGCCCAATTCACTTGGTGCAAAGCTGTTGAATACAATAAGGTAGGTTACCTGCTTATTTATTTCATTGGTGTTCTTTTGCATTTGGTTTATAACAAGTGCAAGTTCAGGATCTGTAACAGCAACACTGGTGTTGGGAAAGTCTAATGAGAATTTAATATCGGGGTTGAATAGTTTATCGGTAAGCTTCGCTATTACAAATACATCGCCACGGGCATTGTTAATATTTGAACCTAAGTTGAGTGAATTAGCTAATGGTGCAAAACTTACTCTTTCAGCTCTGTAAGCAGCTTCAAATTTTATATTGGCATTATACGGGTCGCCATTCCACTCAATATAATTTTCTGCATTTTTTCTTAGTTCAAATGGTTTTTTAAAAAATGACTGGAAAGTAAAAAGATAACTACCTTCCTGTATGTCGAAACGGCCTCTGATAGAGAGTGGCTCTGATGTGCCCGACTTTATATTTAATGTTCCTGAACCTTTGCCTTTGATCTCATCACCCGTTAATTCATCCAATACCACTTTTACCGTAACCATCGGATTGGCCGTTACATCCACATCATAAATAATATTAGTGCTGTTTTGACTTACATCGCTGTCACTCATTTCACGGCCATACTTTCTTTCTACCAGGAAATCTGCAATACCCGATTCACGGCTGGACGAAGAAGGTATAGTGATATTACTGCTGTCCACAGCAGAGGCAATAGCATCGATTTTCATATACATATTTGACTGCGGCCCCAGTAGCGAGAGTGAGCCTGTTCCTTTTACATTGCCATAAAACTGTTTATTGTTTTTATAAGAGGTATTGATTAATTGTACAGGTTTATTATTTGCATCACTGGTGGTATTCGGTTTTTGTGTGGAAATATCCAGGTTGTAAAACATTTTTTTGAATGACTCATGTTCTATACCACCTGTTATAAAAAAAGGATTTCCGGTAACAGTAACTTTTAAAATAATACCATCTAAATTTATATCGAGAGGAGTCAGTACAATATCAGTATACTGTATTTTATAAAAGCATTGGGTAAAAATTACTTTCAATCCTGCATCTTTCAATCTTCCTTTACCGGTAACGCTGAGGTTTTTAAATTCGCCTCCTAAATTAATATCGCCAGTCAGATATCCCTGCATATCTGTAAACAGAGTGCCCAGAAAACGTTCCAGTATTTTGATTTGAAAATTCCTTGCTTTTAATGCGATAAGATTATTTTTTGCTTTAAGTGCATCTCCAAAAAATAAGTTGCCATCAAAGCCAAGATAGTTTTCCTGGTTCAGTGTATTGCCTTTAAACTTCAGTTCTTTTGATTTATTATCATATGATAGGCTGGCCTTTACTTCTCCTAATGAATCATTATCCAATCGCAGAAATTGTGTTTGAATATTGTCTGATGTGATTTTTAAATTATGTGTAGGGTCTTCCATTACAACATCTCCCGATATCAATCCCTCCAGCCTGTTTTTGGGCATAAAGAAAGGGGCAAAATCGCTTAAGTTTACTTTGGTTAATTGCACTTTTAAATCGTTCCAGTTCCCCGCACCTGAAGGCTGGGTATTCATCATTATTTTCTGCTCGCCTTCACTCAGGATCAACTGCCCGTTTGCTGCGATATTTTTCCGGAACTCAAGCTCTCCGTTTTCATCTATGCTCCAGGTTTTACTGTTAATGGTAAATGTTGAAGGGTCAAACTGAATTTTTACTCCATCATTATAAGTAAGTACCAGTGCATTAAGATTAGCAGTATCAACGGTACGGTTGGCCCCGGATTTAATACTGACTATTGATGAATCATGCCGGGCATTGATCGCAAATTCAGCCATCGGTATATTCAGGCTGTCATTAATACGGATATTAAAAACCTGTCCGTTCAGAGTCAGGTTGTTTGAATTCCCTTTAGCCGACAGGCTTACATTATCAAAATTGTATTGTTTGTATTTGAACTGCGGAATGTCAGCAGTAAGATTCATTTCATTAGTGTTCAGGTTCAAATCACCGGTTATGTGGCTGTTATTAAAACCTGAGATACTTGAATCAATCAGCTGAATGTATTCATCTGCATAATACGTTTCAATGTCAAAACTAATAGCCTGGTTTCTTGGCCGCTTTGCCGGTGCTTTTACATAGGCCGGATAGTATTTACTAATCATGAGTGTAAAAGCGTCTGGTAAATCTTTAATGCTGAAATCACCTTTTATTACAGCTTTAAATTCATTGGACAAAGCAGTAAGAACTTTTACCGTG
>JANMFO010000058.1:0-4648 GCA_031374245.1 Chitinophagaceae bacterium
GGTATACTGGTAGTAACAGCAAAGGAGTTGAGAAGCGGTATTGAACAGAGTATTGAAGTGAAACCACAATATGGACTAACAGACACCGAAGTGGAAAAAATGTTGCTTGACTCTATTACTCATGCTAAAGATGATATGCAAACCAGGGCATTGGTAGAGGCGCAAACAGAGGCAAAGCAAATTCTTGAAACAACAAATCAATTTATTAAGAAAAACAGATCGTTTCTTACCGAAAACGAAACTGTTATTACGGAACAGGCTATGAATGATTTGACAGAGTTGCTTCAAAGAGGTGACAAGGATCAAATTCATGCAGCTATCGAAAAGTTGAATGAAATTTCCAGGCCTTATGCTGAAAGATTAATGGATCAGGCAATCAGTATCTCTTTAAAAGGGAAAACTATTTGAGGATTTTTTGTCCGGCCAGTTTTGGGGTCAATATCACTATCAGGGCAACTAATAATAATACAAGATTAATCCACATTGAAATTTTAATCAAATTGGGTTTAAATTCAAACTCAATAGTGTGTACTCCCTGTTCTACAGGCACTGAAATAAATGTCCTGAAGCCCGTTTGATGATTTACTCTTTTCCCATCTATCCTTACTTCCCAATATTGATAATTATTTTGCAGCAAAGTCAGCCACTTGAAGCTTTCGTTATTAATAATGCATTTTGTGTAGCCGGGGCCTGATTTGAGTACTTGTATATGTGCAGAGTCAAAATCCGTTGTCGTATTTATTGTTATATCATTACTTAGGAAAAGAAATGCCTGTTTTTTAATGAAGCTGTATAAAGCAGTGTCGGTAATAAAATCACTGTTGCTGCTAAGTTGAACCGGGTATTGATCTGGTTTTGTGTAGCCAATCTTTTTGCTGTAGGAGGAAATCAGTAAAAACTGATTTTCGTCAGCAGGCTTTATGTATTCAGCATCATTAATTGCAACAAGTCCCTGAGGTTGAATTCCTCTGGGGAAAGTATTAATGACAGATTGCACTTCTTTTTTAGAGGTCATACCCAAACCAGTGAATGGCAAGGTGAGCCAGGTGATTACAATAAGATTAAGGCAAAGGAGAAGGGTCACCCTGTTTTTATTACCGATAAATTTCTTTACGAGGTAAATAATCGCTGCTTGTATAATTGCTTGTATAAAAAGCAAGTCCCCAAAACTGCTGTTATCAATTAATGACTTGATAATGCCTTTTATTGAAAATGTATCGGGAGTGTTTGAAAAAATAAATGATGAATGAGTGGATAGTATTACGATGATTGCAGAAGCTGCAATGATAATTGATATCCATTGCAGGTATGTTAGTACTTTATTCAGGGGTCCGGATTTTTTTTTATTTACAAATTGTTGAAGCCCGGCAGCACCATATAAGAAAAGAATAAGTAGTACAAAATAGGTAAACTCGCCATTCAGTCGTACAAATCCAATCAGAGGCAAAAACTTCCATGCAAATGCTTTGAAGTAACCACCTGCTGCCAATAAAACAAAGAATAACAGAGGGATGATAAATGAAATGAGTATTCTTTTATTAAGGGAACGGGATAAAATGAAAATGCCCGTAAAATGTGCCAGACCGATATAAACATTTCTCATGGCTATATCAGTGTTAAATATATCTGTCTTGTGAACTGGCAGGGGCAGGTAAACAGACAGGTAGGATTGGAATGTGGTAGGGGCCATCAATGTTTCTTCCAGCGAAACCTTGCTCCCCCTTGAAATGTGTTTCAGTACATCTATGTTGCTTACGATAACGACAAAAGATAAAAAACAGCTGATAAAAAAGAAAAGCGAATTAATCTTCCAGAACTTAGGATGATAAAATTTCTCTAAAAAATCTTTTCTATTAAAGTAGATTATAAGAAGTACAAAAGAAAAAAAATACAACGCACCGATAATTAACCCCGGGTGAGCAGATGCAACAAAAAGAAATACACTGATGCCGCCTAGTAAAAAATTTTTGACAATAGGGTTTTTATTAACCCTGATGAAGTAAAGAAGTACATACGGGAAATAGGCAGTGCCTGTAATCCAGCACAGGTATTGCATATGCCCGGTAATGTAGCCGGAGCACATATATGCAAGACCTGTTAACAGGGCAACGTCTTTGCTGAACAATTCTTTAGAGGCTTTGTATATACCCCATCCTCCGATCAGTATATAAAATAGTTCTTCAAAAGTGATAGTATATATGTTATACCCTGATGTTGCACCTATCAGCCATTGCAAGGGGTTCCAGAACCCATTGTTCATATCGCCATACTGCGGGTTACCATAATGCAGGTAAGGATTCCAAAAAGGTTCAAAACCGGAGTATAAGCTTTCGCCAAAAACGAAACGGGTTGGGAGATTTTGTGTTAGAAGATCATTTTTTAAGTAGAAAAAGGGAAGTAAAACAGGCAGGTAAGCTACCACCAAGAAAAGAAAAAATAGCCAGAAAGGTTTTTTGTAAAGTATTTCGGCAATTTTTTTCACCTGTTAATAATTATAGTTCTGGATAAAGATACTGTCTGGTTTGGGTTTCATCATAAAGCCGTTTTTAATATTTTTAGTTCGTGGCTGCACAAAGGGGTTTGTCTCACAAATACAGGGAAGGGATATGAAAAAGCAACGGTTGTTCCAATTGCCATTTATATTTTCAGAAGTATTAAATGTAACATCATTGATAGTTGCAGTTTGAAAAGGAGGCATATCAGTATTTACTACATGGTATAAGTATTGAGATTGTTTAAACAGCGTTTCTGATTTTTTTACAGTGTATGCCAGGATGATTAATGTTGTTATGGCAAAGATCAGGTTAGATATTTTATTGAATGGGATGTATTTGCCAACAAATAATGACAAGGGAAAAAATGACAGAAATAATAAAAAGCCTAAAGCAAATCTGGGGTCTGGTGCTGTAAAGAACCATCCGGCAACCATAAGCCAAAGGCTGATAATAAAAAACCTGATTTTTATATGTTTTGTTTTGGCGATTGGGATATGAAAAAATAAAAAGAATGACAGGCTTGAGAGAATAAATAAAATTTTATGTTTTATAAGAATACTTCCGATCCAGAAAGGAATCCAATTAAATGTTGTTTTATCATAGGCGAAAATAAAACTAATCTGCTGGTCATAAAATTTATTTACATAAAAAATATATTCTTTGAATTTCAGCGCCATTTCTTTTGGCAGTTGCCATTCCGGTGAGCCAATAGATAAGGTAGAAGGGTACAGAGGATAACCGGTAATGATATAATTTCTTGCCAGTAATGGCAAAAGAATTATACATCCGGCAAGAAATAATTTAAACCAGACGCCTTTGTTTTTAGAAGTTACTAAATAAAAAAGAATAGGAATTGAAATAAATATACCGGAAAGTTTAAACGGGATTATTAATAGAGAAAGGATAATGAGAACAAATGAAAAATCATTTTTTTTGTCAGTAAAAAGATCTTCGGTAATGAATGATATTACCGCAATTGTTAATGCAGTTACTATAAAATCATAATTGGTTGAATTAGCAGCATCCCGTAAAAGCTGCCAATCGTACAAAAAATAAAGGATAAGCAAAAAATAGAACAATGTGAATGAACGGGAATATGGTGTGGTGTTATCTAACTTATAATAGTATCTCCATTTATTCATCAGCCAGAGTAAAAACCAGATTGTAGTGGTTGTATTAAGAAAAGTAAAATTTTGGTGCTTAAAAATGGGTATATGAAAAAGACTGATCAGGTTGAACCAGTTTGAGCCTAAGCCAAGCCTTGGATATAAATTGGCCAATCCGGGTACAGTCCCGTATTCATTTGTCCATCTTATTATTTGCAGATGGTAAAGTTGTGTGTCAATATTTGCAGACTTCAGGCTGCCAAGTATAATAAAAAGTAAAATGCAACTGCTAACAAAGACATATTGTAAGAAAGGAATACCTTTTTTTATTCTTAAATTTTGACATAGTAAAAAAGTAGCCTGCCTGAAGGATAATACAAGAACAAATAATAGCAGGGTTGTTGCTATAAGAAGGTAATTAAATTTTAATGGTATTATTAATACCAGCCAGGAACTTAAAACTGCCAGAGAAAGCAGGCCGCTAAAGAAAAGAAAAATAATAGTACTTGCGCCTTTGCCATACCAGTACTCTTCCGTGGAGCCTCTTTTAAAAAAAAGATAAGAAGGCAAGCCCCAAACTATACAGATGGCAGAAATGATAATGATATGTATAAACTGTTGTAACATTTGTTGCTATTGACTATTTCTTTTCGCCAACTATTAATACAGAAAGACCGATTTTTCGGAAAATAATTTTATCAATAAACTTCGCAAAAGGAGTTACCTTATTATATAAACCCATTTCAGTTGCAGGGATAGTTTTTAATCTCAGAACTTTACCATAAAACCATGCAACTATTCCGAGGGTATTAAAATAGAAACTTTTTTTGGGAATGAGGTTATTCATTTGTAGCAGAGAATTCAATCGGGATCTTGTATACCTGCGGTAATGGCCCAATGCTTTATCAAGAGAAGAATATAAAAAGGAGTAAGCAGGAGTCAGTATTAATAACGTTCCGCCGGGTTTCAATAAGAAGCGGCAGTTTTTTAGTGCTGCATTATCATCTGCAACATGTTCAAGTACATTTAATAAAAAAATAGAATCAT
>JANMFO010000059.1:0-3085 GCA_031374245.1 Chitinophagaceae bacterium
ACCCCACCCGGCGAAAATGGCAGCGCCGATTTAAAATATATTTTAGGTGTAGCAAACCATTTGGGTAAATTAATTAACCCAGGTGATTATAAAATAATTATTGATAAAAGTACAGTACCGGTTGGCACAGCAGATAAAGTAAGAGACACCATTTTAAAAAGTGCCGCAGAGGCCTCCCCTCCGGGGAGAGGTTTGGAGGAGGCTTCTTTTGCAGTCGTTTCTAATCCTGAATTTTTAAGAGAGGGTGTGGCAGTGGATGATTTTATGAAACCTGACCGTGTGGTTATTGGCACCAACTCTGAAAGGGCAAGAAAAGTAATGGGTGATTTATATGCTCCTTTCGTTCGGCAGGGTAACCCGGTTATCTATATGGATGAACGTTCATCGGAGTTAACAAAATATGCAGCTAATTCTTTTCTGGCAGTTAAGATTTCTTTTATGAATGAAATAGCCCGTCTTTGCGAAAAGCTGGGTGCGGATGTAGATATGGTAAGAAAAGGGATTGGAAGTGATGAGCGGATTGGTAAACGTTTTTTGTTCCCCGGTATTGGCTATGGTGGAAGTTGTTTTCCAAAAGATGTGCAGGCATTGGTAAAGTCTTCTTTAGAATTAAATTATGAATTTGAAATATTGAATGCAGTAATGAAGGTAAATGAAGAACAGAAGCTGCATCTTATTCCCGGCATCAAAAAATATTTCAATAATAACCTGAAAGGAAAAAAGTTTGCACTGTGGGGGCTTGCTTTTAAGCCCAATACAGATGACATCAGGGAGGCTCCTGCCTTATACATGATTGATGCATTAACAAAAGAAGGTGCTACTGTTTGTGCTTTTGATCCTGAGGCTATGAAAAATGTAAAAGCTGATATTGGTAATAAGATTGAGTATGCCGGTAACCAGTACGATACATTGAAAGATGCCGATGCATTGATTATTGCAACCGAATGGAATGAATTTCGTACACCTGACTTTGCGAAAATAGCGGCAAGCCTGAAAAACAAAGCTATCTTCGACGGACGCAATTTGTTTGACCTTGCTGCTATAAAAGATCTGGGATTTCATTATGAAAGTGTGGGAAGGGCAACAGTAAATTAAATCTGATACATGCAACGGAAAAAAGTACTTATTACAGGAGCAGCCGGTTTTTTGGGGTCACATTTATGTGATCGCTTTATTAAGGAAGGGTTTCAGGTTATTGCTATGGACAACCTGATTACCGGCGACCTTAAAAATATTGAACATTTATTTAAGCTGGAGCAGTTTGAATTTTATCATCATGATGTAACAAAATTCATTCATATTCCCGGGCATCTTGATTACATCCTTCATTTTGCTTCTCCTGCAAGTCCAATAGATTATTTAAAAATTCCCATTCAAACATTGAAAGTTGGTGCTATGGGCACTCATAATTGTTTAGGATTAGCTAAAGCTAAAGGAGCCAGGATGCTGGTGGCATCTACCAGCGAAGTGTATGGCGATCCACTGGTACATCCGCAAACAGAGGAATATTGGGGAAATGTAAATCCTGTTGGCCCAAGAGGAGTATACGATGAGGCAAAAAGATATATGGAGTCCATCACAATGGCGTATCATACTTATCATGCAGTGGAAACCCGGATTATCCGGATATTTAATACCTACGGTCCCAGGATGCGATTGAATGATGGAAGGGCTTTGCCTGCTTTTATAGGCCAGGCACTGCGTGGCGAAGACATGACCGTATTTGGTGATGGTTCTCAAACCCGTTCTTTCTGCTATGTAGATGATTTAATAGAAGGTATTTACAGGTTGTTACACAGCGACTATACTATGCCGGTTAATATTGGCAACCCTAATGAAATATCATTAAAGGATTTTGCTGAAGAGATTCTGACCTTAACCGGTAATAAAGTAAAAATTGTTTATAAACCATTACCGGTAGATGATCCGAAACAACGCCAACCCGATATTACAAAAGCAAGAACTATTCTGGGATGGGAACCTAAAGTGGATCGGAAAGACGGATTGAAAATAACGTATGAGTATTTTAAGTCGCTGCCCCAGGAAGAACTTGTTAAACAACCCAAAGAATTTATAAGGCAAAAATAAATTATAAAACCCTCCTTAGAAATTTCTAACTTATTAAACCCCTAAATAATCGTATGTATCAGAAATTAGTTGATAAAAAAGCAAAATTAGCAGTAATCGGGTTAGGCTATGTTGGCTTACCCATCGCATTGGAATTTGCCCGTAAAATATCAGTAATTGGTTTTGATATTAATGCAAAACGGATTGATATGATGAAGAACGGTATCGATCCGAGTAATGAATTGGAAAAAGAGGCTTTTGACGGATGTGATATAACATTTACAGATTCACTGGATGTATTAAGAGAAGCAAAGTTTTTCATTGTTGCTGTTCCTACTCCTGTAGATGAACACAATGTCCCCGATTTAATCCCAGTAAAAAAATCATCAGAGACGATTGGGAAAGTAGTAAAGAAAGGAGATTATGTAGTTTTTGAATCTACTGTATATCCGGGCTGCACAGAAGAAGATTGTTTGCCGGTTATTGAAAAATTATCTGGGTTGAAAGGTGTAATCGATTTTAAACTGGGTTATTCTCCTGAAAGAATTAATCCGGGAGATACGCTGCATACGTTGACAAAAATCACAAAAATAGTTGCCGGTTGTGATGAAGAAGCATTGGAAAACATTGCAGCTGTTTATGATACTATTATTGAACCCGGTGTATTCAAAGCAACATCGATTAAGGTAGCTGAGGCAGCTAAAGTGATAGAAAACACCCAGCGGGATTTGAATATTGCATTGATGAATGAACTATCACAAATCTTTAACCTGATGGATATTAATACTTATGATGTATTGGAAGCAGCAGGTACAAAATGGAATTTCTTAAAATTCCAACCAGGACTGGTTGGAGGTCATTGTATCGGAGTGGATCCATATTACTTAACCTATAAATCAAATGAATTAGGGTACAAACCTCAGATTATTTTAAGCGGAAGAAATATCAATGATGGAATGCCGAACTATATAGCAAAAAAAGTGGTTCAGTTTTTGCTGGGAAAAGGGAAAAACCCGTC
>JANMFO010000323.1:0-5346 GCA_031374245.1 Chitinophagaceae bacterium
AGTGACTGGAGTTATAGCTGGATACCAGTAGTAGGGCCAATCATCGGGGCTTTAGTAGCTGCTTATCTTTTCAAATTAGTATAAAATGAAAAAAATATTTTTTCTGCTGGTAATCAGCTTTACTTTTATTACAGTAAGCTATTCACAAAATGCCGAAACCAGGCTGAAAGAATTGAAAATTGAATTACCTCCTGTTGGAAAGCCAATTGCCAATTATGTTCATGTGGTACGCAGCGGTAATATATTATTTCTTGCAGGCAAAGGCCCGTCAAATGCTGAAGGAGTCTTTATGACCGGAAAAGTGGGAAAGGATTTAACACTGGAAGAAGGTAAGGCTGCGGCCAGATTAACAGCCATTAATCAACTGGCTGTGTTAAAAGCTGAATTGGGAGACCTGAATAAAGTGAAACGTATTGTGAAAGTGCTGGGCATGGTGAACTGTGAAGCTGATTTTAAAGACCACCCAAAAGTCATCAATGGGTTTTCTGATTTAATGGTGGAAGTCTTTGGAGAAAAAGGAAAGCATGCCAGGTCTGCAGTAGGAATGTGTTCTTTGCCTAATAATATGGCAGTTGAGATAGAATTAGTTGTCGAGGTAGAATAAAAGTCATCCTATATTACAAGCTTGCAAAATAACTTCACAGGATTTTTCAATGTGCTCCCCAGAGATAATCAACAGCAGAGAAATCCGCAAATAAGACACAGCTATTGAATAGAGCCAGTTAGAGCGGCTTGAGGAAATCAATACGACTATAGCTTACGAAGTTAATAATTTCAACACTTAATTGTTATCTTCAACAGACAAACCAAACCTGACACGTTATGAAATTCTTTCCTTTGATGACATTTGTATTTGTCACTATTACCTGCACCGCACAGAAGACAGGATTAAAGTTTGCATCACCAGAACAATTAATGGGTATCCCTTTAGCCTCTACTCCTTTTTCGGGTGAAGCGTTACCACCCGTTGCTGATTTATCACTTCGTATGCCACCAGCCGGCAATCAGGGCAATCAAAACTCCTGTGTTGGATGGGCCGTTGCCTATGGTGGTAAAAGCTACCAGGAAAAAATTGAAGAGAATAATACTTATATGAACGGTCCAAACCTGAATACACAAGCAGTATTTAGTCCTGCCTTTATTTATAACCAGATCAATAATGGCACTGACGGCGGAAGTTTATTTACAGATGCACTCAATGTGGTATCACAACAAGGTGCAGTAAAATGGGCCGACATGCCTTACACCGATAATGATTTTCTGCGTAAACCTAACCAGCAACAAACAGAGAAAGCAAAAAAATATAAAATTGATTTTTGGCGCAGGGTAAATATCGCCGATGTTAAAGAAGTAAAGGCACAGGTAAATGCAGGCTACCCCGTTGTAATTGGTGCATCACTTGACCAGGGCGTTCAACCGGGCGGAAAAAATGCTGCGCTTGCAGGGAAAGAGTATATCTGGAATACTGCTACTGGTCAGGAAGTGGGCGGACATGCCATGGTAGTAGTTGGTTATAGTGACACGAAAGGTGCCTTTAAAATTCTTAATTCATGGGGGGCTGATTGGGGTACTAAAGGTTACTTCTGGATTTCTTATGCGATGTTTCCACAGGTGGTGAGAGAAGGCTATGTAATGAAAGATGCAGTAAATGGCACTGATAATAATCCAACAAAGCCAGACCCAATTGTAAACAATCCTACATCTGATTTAAAAGTAAACTTCCAGATAACCAATGTGCAGCACAATATCCAGGACGCACAATTAGGATTAATAATGCGGTTCAATGGAATAGTTGATTTACCACAGGGCATTGGTAAATCAGTTCAAATCGTCATCCGTTTTTATCTGAATGACGGAAGGAATGGAAAAGGTATGCCGGTAAGAAGTCTGTCGCAATATTTTATGATGCCGGATGGAACAGCCGTTTGTGGCACTCCAACATCACCTGTGCGAACGGGCAACCTGCCGTGGTATGCCAGTATGCCATATATGTTTCTTGATGTGCCGAAAGGGGGATATGTTTATGGACAATACCAAACAAGAACCAGTTATTTATTGGCAGAGCCAACATTATATATTGATGGCTTTGCAGTGAAGACAGGAGAATTGATTCCTTTCTTTGTCAATTTATAATATAAGATAAAGATTAAGAAGCTTGTAATGTAGAATTATACATCACAGGCTTCTTTTATTACAGTACAGGTTTTTCTTATTTGCTCTTCCGAAATAATCAACGGCGGAGAAATACGTAAACAATCCGAAGCAAATAAAAACCAATCCGTCAACACCCCTTTTGCAATACAGGCATCGATGATTTTTTTATTTGTTTCAAAAGAATCAAATTCTACCGATACCCACAGGCCAAAAGAACGGACAGACTTTATCTTTGAGTGAATAAGTAACGATTCAAATAATTCTTCTTTTTGTGGAACTGTATCAATCCAGCCTTCTTCTAATAATGCTTTCATGGCCGCCATACCTGCCGCACAGCAAACCGGATGTCCGCCAAACGTAGTTATATGACCCAACACCGGGTTATCCGTAAAAGCATCCATCCATTTTTTATCCGCTATAAAAGCACCAAGCGGCATACCTCCACCTAATGCTTTACCAAGTAATAAAATATCCGGTACTATTTCAAAATGTTCAAACCCCCAGAGTTTACCAGTACGACCAAAGGCAGTTTGTATTTCATCCAGAATTAAAAGCGTTCCTGTATCAGTACATTGTTTGCGCAAAGCCTGTATCCATTCTTTTGAAGGTGCTTTCACTCCTGCTTCAGCTTGCACCGTTTCTGCAATCACACAAGCTGTTTGTTCGGTTATTTCTTTTAATGATTCGAAAGAATTGTATTCTAGGTGCAGCACATCAGGTAGTAGCGGACGAAAAGCATTTCTCCAATACTCATCCCCCATTACACTTAGTGCACCTTGTGTGCTGCCGTGATAAGAATTATTAAATGCTATTATCTGTGTCCTATTTGTTACTCTCTTTGCCAGTTTCATCGCACCTTCTACTGCTTCTGCACCAGAGTTGGTGAAATAAACGGAATTGAGTGATGCCGGTAAATTATCGGTCAGCAGTTTGGCATATTGCACCTGCGGTGCTTCTACAAATTCGCCATACACCATTATGTGCAAATAGGCTTCTAACTGTTTTTGTATGGCTTCTATTACTTTGGGGTGGCGGTGGCCAGTATTTGCCACACTGATGCCGCCGATTAAATCAATATATGCCGCACCTGCCGCATCATATAATATACAGCCTTCTGCTTTCACTATTTCCAGTGCAAGTGGGGCGGTGGATGTTTGTGCTACATAGCGTAAAAAAAGTTCCCGTTGATTCATAAAGAAGATGGCCGTTGATTGTTTTCCGATGACCGTGCAAAGAACGCAAAGATTCAGGATATTTGCTGAGCAGAATTACTACAGCTGAAGAGTGCGACGCAACGAAGATGATTGTAGCACTATCGCTGGTAAAAACAAACTAAAAACAATAAACTTTTTATGGCTTTAATCTTACCGGTAGAAGATAAACATCCGCAGTTTGGCAACAATTGTTTCCTGGCACCTAATGCTACTATTGTGGGCAATGTAATAATGGGTGATGATTGCAGTGCCTGGTTCAACTCTGTTATTCGGGGTGATGTGAATTTTATAAAAATGGGTAATAAAGTAAATGTGCAGGATGGTGCCTGTATCCATTGCACTTTTAAAAAATACGGTACTACTATTGGTAACAATGTTTCTATCGGACACAATGCGATAGTGCATGGCTGCACCGTGCATGACAATGTGCTGATTGGTATGGGTGCTATTGTGATGGACAATTCAGTGGTGCATAGCAATACGATTATTGCTGCCGGAGCTGTGGTATTGGAAAATACAATTTGCGAATCAGGAAGTATTTATGCCGGTGTACCAGCTAAAAAAGTTAAAGACATTTCGCAGGAATTGGTAAACGGACAGATAAACCGGATAGCCGATAATTATGTCGGGTATGCGGATTGGTTCAGAGGAAAGCCGGGAGAAGAGAGTCAGGAGTCTTGAGTCCGAAGTAAGGAGTGAAAACCTAAACTGTTGGAAATGTTCAGACTATATACTACCGACTAATGACTCGTAAACTCGGGCTTTTACTATAGTAAAAACAATTATTAATAAGTAAATTCGTTTTACCGATAATCAAGTAATAGCAATATGAAAAACCTGAGATTTTTTGCGGTGACATTGAGTGTGGTAGTACTGATGTCATCCTGCGGTATGCTTAGCAATGTATTTAAGCGTAAGACCGGTTGCCCAACAAACGGAAAAAATATAGGCGCCGAAAAACTAGCCAGCGGCGACCCTAAAGCAGAGAAAGCAGCCCGGAAAGCAAAAAAATTTAAAAGTTAATTTACTACCATGCAACATAGTAATCGTACAGTCTGTCCTTATAGAAAACATAAACCTTATAAATATGAGCCTTACCCTACGAACCAATCTCGGTTGCACCGAAGCTGTAATAGCCGATGACGGTGGATTAAAACAATTCTACCATGTTGCGGATGTCCTGAGCCAGGATTTCAGTATTAAATTCTCCAACAAAGAAGATGATTTCGATACCATCGATTGGGAGTTTCGTTTCAAAGGCCACTACCTCACTCTTCATTATAATATCTACAATGGCATTTCTATCTTCCCTACTAAAACCCGTGATGCATTAAATAAAGACAACAAAGCTGTGGTGGAACTGGCAGGTGTGCTGCAAGGAAAGTTGTTTAATGAAGAACGGCGGAATATTGCTTAAGAAGTTTTTAGCCAAGCTTTAGTACTACTATCATCTTTTGTTGCGTCGCACTCTTCAGGGTTCTGTTCATTATTCAACTTTTTATTGAAGCTTTGTAGCCAAAAAGGGTTAATAACTCTTTGCTTCAATCGATTCCATAATATTTACATAGCTCACATACCGGTCTTCATGAATTTCGCCATTGCGAACGGCTTCTTTAATGGCGCAATCCGGTTCATTAAAATGAAGGCAGTTATTAAATTGACAATTATTTAATCTATCCCGCATTTCCGGAAAGTAGTGAGATACTTCCTGCTTTTCAATATCCACCAATCCAAATTCCCGCATGCCGGGAGTATCAATAATTCTACCGCCAAAAGGAAGATCAAACATTTCGGCAAACGTAGTGGTATGCTGACCTTTACCGCTCCAACCACTAACATCTTGTGTTTTTAAATTGATATCAGGGAACACCACATTCAGGAAAGATGATTTACCCACACCACTATGGCCACTTATTAATGTAGTTTTATTTTTTAGCATCTCCAGCACTTCATCCACCCCTTCTTTCTTTTCTGCACT
>JANMFO010000080.1:0-4477 GCA_031374245.1 Chitinophagaceae bacterium
CTTCGTTCAGGAAAAAATAATTCAAACCGATCCAGGTTGGTTACCTGCCGGTCTACTTCCACCTGTGAGTAATCAGGATTTACCGTAAGATCCATATTAAGTGATGAGGTTAATGTAACTTTTGCATCTGCACCGGTTTCTTTACGCCACACGGTTTTTGTGTTTGCTGAATAATCTTTTGATATTCCTGTTAATGCATATGGAATAACTGAAAGATTTAAACCGGGATCGGGGAGTGGCTCATCCCAAACTAACTGACCCGTGTATGCGAGTGATGCGGTGGGAAATTGTCTTGGTACAGGCGCCCAGGCCGATTTTTCGGCAGCGGTTATATCAAGTCTGCTGAAATTAATTCCCCATTGGGTAATCCCCTTTTTGTAGCGGATGGTTTTAAAAGGTATGGCGGCTTCAAAGACCCATTTGTCATCATAATTTTTTACAGCGGATAACCATTTATTATCCCAGTTCAGATCAGCCTTACCTCCTTCATACAACATACCATCCCACTGAGCCCCTGCCGCATTGGCGCCGAATGTGTATCCATTAGTTAAATCATTAAAAGGATCCAGAAAGAAAATAAAGTTGTCATTTTTTCCAAAATTAAAATCCCTGCGCAGCGACTCTACCATATAGGGTCCTTTTTGAAGCAGATGACAGACAGCGATGATATAAAGATTGTCTTTGTTATACGTCATTTTAATTTCAGTATGAACAGAAGCCCTGCTGGTATCCATAGGTAATACCATAAAAAAATTCCCCGCTGTTTCGGCTTCCTGCCAGGCGGGGTCATTGATGTCTCCATCAATTATTACCGGCTCTGTAGTATTCCGGATATGTAATTGAAAATGGCTGTTTTTTTTCTGAGCATAGGAGAAAAAGAAAGCGGTACATAATATCAGGCTGAAAAAATATTTCAATAGCAATAAAATAATTTTAAATAAATAACCTTTAATAACGGGTAAATTTAATAGCCCCATTTTTTCATGATCTGCAGATCTTCTTTTACACAATCCAGTGGCATCCTACCCTGGTAGCTTTCCTGTTCAATTATTAAATGGACAGCATTCATCATTTTTTTGGATAGATCCACTATTTCTTTTACCCCGATAACCCCTGTTCCAAGAATGGTACTTTCATAGCCTCCCATACTTTCTTTGTCACTTTTTATTTCATCTTTTACATGTAAAGAAGCAAAACGGCCGGGGTATTGTTTTAAATATTCTAAAGCCCGGCCACCTCCGCCATACATATTCCCGATGTCCAATTGCTGAATGACCAGTTCAGGATCAGTTTCTTTAAGCATTATATCATACAATCGCATACCATCAAGCATTGTGTTGAATTCGAAATCATGATTATGATATCCAAATTTCATTCCTGATTTTTTACATAATTCGCCGCTCTTATTAAATACAGCCATAAAACGTTTCAATCCATCAATATCTTTTCGATACCGGTCATCCAGCCAGGGGCTGATAACATATTGCTGGCCTGCTATAGCAGCATCTTCCACTGTATATTTCCATACGTCAGTAAAATCATTTTTACTTTCATCCCATGCTGGGGTACCCATTACCGTATGTCCGCTTTTCATACGTAACCCAAGATCGTCCAGAATTTTTTTAAATTCTTTGGCACCGTAACCGTAGAATTTACGGTTACTATAATTAGCATGTTCTACATAACGGTAGCCCATATCCGACAGCTTTTTCAACGTTTCCACCGGATTTTTCTGCATATCATCCCTTATACTGTAGAGTTGTATTCCGGTAATGAATTTCTTTTTTCCTGTTTCAAAAAAGGAATTAGAAAATAAGGTGGCACCTGCAAATGCAAGGGTACTGTTCTTTACAAATTCTCTGCGGGAGTTACGCATACAAAAAAGTTTGGATTGAATACTCAATTTAGCACTTTTGCTTTTTGTTTAATACTGTTTTTTCTGAATGATTGTGTAATTTCCCAAAGCTTTCACCGGTTCCTATCTGTTCTTATTGTATAAAAAAAATATCATGTCAACCAAATCAGGTAACTCCAGAAGAAAATTTCTGCACCAAATCGGAAGTGCCGGTTTATTAGCAGCAGCCAGCCCGTTGGCAGATTTTACAAGGAATGAAAAAACAGAAGAACGCATTATCCGCTATAGTAAAAAAATATCTTCCAATGATAAAATCAGGCTGGCAGTAATTGGGTTTGGTATACAGGGGCATTATGATTTGAGCACAGCCCTGAAAGTTCCGGGAGTAGAGCTGGCAGGCATATGTGATCTTTATACCGGACGATTGGAGAATGCAAAAGAACTATACGGTAAGGATCTGTTCACAACGAAAAATTACCAGGAAATTCTTAGTCGTACTGATGTGGATGCAATCATTATTGCAACCAGCGATAACTGGCATGCGAGGATAACGAAAGAAGCATTGAAAAAAGGGAAAGCTGTGTATTGTGAAAAACCAATGGTGCATAAAATAAGCGAAGGCCCGGGAGTGATTGAAGCACAGAAAGCAACTAATAAAATAATGCAGGTAGGAAGTCAGCGGGTAAGCAGTATTGTATATGCAAAAGCAAAAGAATTATTTAAATCGGGGGAAATAGGAAAGTTGAATATGGTAAATGCCATATACGACAGGCAGAGTGCAATAGGTGCATGGGAATACACTATGCCATCAGATGCATCACCCGGTACTGTTGACTGGGAGCGGTATATTGAAGGAATGAATAAAATTCCTTTTGATCCAAAGAAATTCTTTTGGTGGCGTAATTACCGTGAATTTGGAACGGGTGTAGCCGGCGATCTTTTTGTTCATCTTCTCTCTGGTACACATTTCATTACCGGATCAAAAGGGCCCAATAAAATATTTTCGTCTGGTCAGCTTTCTTACTGGAAGGATGGGCGAAATGTACCCGATATAATGACAGGTATTTTGCAATACCCCGAAACACCTGAGCACTCAGCCTTTCAGTTAACGCTTCAGGTAAATTTTGTTAGCGGTACAGGGGGGCAGGAAATGATAAAACTTATCGGGGAGGAAGGTTCAATTGATATTAAAGGAAGGAGCCTTACGGTTCATCATAGTATTATGCCGAAGGCGCCAGGTATTGGAGGGTACGATGCTTTGTTTACTTACCCTAAAGCGATGCAGGATTCTTTATTGAAGGACTATAACCAAAAATATACTGAAGAAGACAAAAAAAGAATAGTAAAAGCAGACATTAATTTTAACGCTCCGCCCGGGTATGATGAACACCTCGATCATTTTACAAATTTCTTTGATGCTATCCGTTCGGATAAACCTGTTGTGGAAGATGCTGTTTTTGGCTTCAGGGCGGCGGCTCCTTGCCTGGCATGTAATGACAGTTATTTTCAACAAAAAGTTATTTCCTGGGATCCTGAAAAAATGAAGGTGCTGAAAGGATAATAACTATTCCGTTTTCCTGATATTGTTATTGCGCCCGGTATTCATTAAAAATTGTAGTTTCAATTTTCAATCACTCATCATTATAAAGGCCTTATTATGAGAATCTTTATTTACTGCTGCGCTGTAAGTCTTTGTTTTTTCTTCTGTGCTGCTGCCGGTAACCGTTCAAAAGGTAAATGGATTTCTTTATTTGATGGAAAGAGCCTTGACAACTGGCAAGTGGGCAACAATGCAGGCACATTTACCATAGAAAACGGATCGATAGTGGCGCATGGTAATGTGGCCCATTTGTTTTATGCGGGTGATGTGCAACAACACAATTTTAAAAATTTTGAATTCAAAGCGGATGTAATGACAACACCCGGCTCCAACTCAGGTATTTATTTTCACACTATTTACCAGGAAAGCAGTTGGCCAAAAAAGGGTTATGAAGTGCAGGTAAATAATTCACAAAGCGACTGGCGGAGAACAGGCAGTCTCTATGGTATACAGGATGTAAAGGATGTTTTTGTTAAAGACAATGAATGGTTTACTGAATACATTAAAGTGAAAGGCAAAAGAGTAATTGTGAAACTGAATGATAAAATAGTAGTGGATTATACAGAACCTGAAAATGTGCAACGGGAAGCCGGGAATGAAGGCCGTGTAATCCGCAGTGGCACGTTTGCCTTACAAGGGCATGATCCCAATAGTAAAGTTTTTTTTAAAAATATTATGGTGAAAGCGTTACCGGATTGATGGTTTGCATTTATGAGAAACACCAATTCAGATAATTATTCTTCCTCCAACTCCTCCACCTTTAGTGATTGTGTAACCACGCCAAACTCAAACTGCATTTCATTCAGGATGCGGCAGACTTATAGTTAAACTTAAAAGGAAAATTTAATGTCAACAAGACATAAAAAAACAAACCCTTTTTCAAGGGTCTGTTTTTAAAATAATTAAAACCGGTAATTATTTTGCCGGTGCTGCTGCAGCTGCCTGCCCTTCTTTAATAACGGCATCTATCTGTGAGCGGTTATAATAGCCGAACTCCCTTACAATTTTATTATTTTCAAATT
>JANMFO010000089.1:0-6390 GCA_031374245.1 Chitinophagaceae bacterium
GCAGAAACAAGCGTGTCCTCATTTCCCATCGAACGACATTTGCCCATTGATTTATAAGTAAAGGCAGATCCCGGTAGGATTGTATCCATCCCCGGTACGTATTCCAGATAATCGTTTCGCTGGTAGGGCGGATAATCAACTCCTCTTCTAATTTAGCATCAGGGTCAACAATTACTCCGCCGCCATTCGGATCATTTTTTAAGCGGTAATGCGTAACCACGGCACATTCTTTAGCAAAGCCTTCCACATGTGCCGCTTCTTTGCTTAAAAAACTTTTAGGAATGAATAAAGGGAAATAAGCATTTACATGCCCGGTATCCTTAAACATTTTGTCCAATGCATCCCGCATATTTTCCCATAGGGCAAACCCATACGGTTTGATTACCATACAGCCTTTTACAGCTGAATAATCAGCCAAATCCCCCTTTAATACTAAGTCATTATACCACTGCGAATAATCCGTTGCCCTTGATGTAATCTCTTTGCTCATTTTTTTGTTTTAAATTAACACCTTGCCCCACAATAATTTAAAATAATAGTTGAACCTTTATTGCAGAAACGCAAACGATTGTGTGCCGTTTAAAGTCGCACAAAAGTAGTAACTTCATTTTTAACCCGACTAAACCTTTTGCCATGAACTCAAAAATTTTACTTCTGGCACTTTCAGTAGCCGCTCTCAGCAGCTGCACTACCGCTTATAAAACCGGTCAAACTCCTGATGATGTATATTTTTCTCCAGCCCGTCCGCAGGATGAGTATGTACGTACTGAAAAGCAGGATGACCGCCGCTATCGCAGCGATGAATACTATGATGATCGCTACCTGCGCATGAAAGTAAACAGCCGCTACCGCTGGAATGATTTGAATGACTGGTACAGTTATGAAAGATATGGATCAGGGTATAATTATTACAGCTATAACAACTATTACAACCCTTACGTTTCATGGAATTATTATCATAACCCATATTGTTATGGCAATGTGATTACTTCCTATAAAAATACTGTTGCATACAGCAGGCCAAGAACATTTAACCTGAATGCATATAACGTTACTACTACCTCCGGTAATAATAAAAACATATTTAAATCTACTGGATCGAACAATAATAACAGCTACAACAATACGTACACTGCACCAAGAAACAGCAACCGGAACAATAACAGTAATTCCGGAAATATATTGAGGGATGTTTTCAACGGTGGCAGTAACAATAATAATAACTCCGGTTCCTCAAACAATTCAGGTAAGTCTAATACATCAAGTAGCAGTTCATCCAGCAGCAGTTCCAGTTCTTCTCCCAGCAGTGCACCGGTAAGAAGATTTTAAATCAGAATTTTGCTGATATACATTTTTGACTTTTAACTTCATCACTATATGAAAAAAATATTTTTCGTACTCACCCTTCTTGTGTCATCCAGTTTCCTATTTGCACAAGAACCTGCAGATGCGTTACGTTATTCCTGGTACACATCAGGCGGCACAGCACGGCAGCAGGCTGTTGGCGGTGCCATGGCTTCACTGGGTGGTGATCTTTCGGCAGTGTATGTAAACCCTGCCGGTTTGGGATTTTATAAAACCGGTGATTTTGTATTAACCCCCGGCTATAATTTTTTAAATAACAAATCCACTTATTATAACCGAACAGAAAAAGATAAAAAGAATACTTTTTCATTTGGAACAAGCGGTGTGGTATTGGGAAGCGGATCTGATGTTGACAGAAAAGGAAGATCAGGAAGCGGTGCTTTTGCAATTGCGATTAACAGAACTGCCAATTTCAGCAGTAATGTTTTATACCGCGGGTTGAATACACAAAGTTCTTATTCTCAAAAATTCCTGGAGGAATTAAAGAATGATAACATAACCACTGATGCGGCCGCCAGTAACTATCCGTTTGGAAGCAGCCTTGCTATTAATACGTTCTGGATAGATACTGCCAACGGATGGAATGCAGGTAATAAAACATTTAAGTCGCTGGCTACTCCGCTACTGTCAACCGGCGGTTTGTTACAACAACAGGAAGTTATTAATAAAGGTGGCATTACAGAACTGGCCCTTGCATTTGCCGGCAATAAAAAAGACAAACTCTACTGGGGTTTTACATTAGGTGTCCCTTTTTTGAACTACAAAAAAGAATCCACTTTTACTGAAGCAGATCCTTCTGCTAGTAATACTAATAAATTTGATTTTGGCTCCATTACAGAAAACCTGACAACGGAAGGAACAGGTCTGAACGTGAAGATGGGACTTATTTATAAACCGGTAGAATATGTGCGGCTTGGCTTAGCTATACACACTCCCACTTTTTACCGGCTTACCGACAAATACAATGCATCTGTTACTACCAATACAGAATTATTCCAGGGTTCACTTATACAAAAGTCTGGCGAATTTACCGATGGGCAGGATGCACAGTTCAGCTATTGGATGACTACGCCGTACCGCATCATGGTCAGCGGATCGTATGTACTTCGTGAAATTGAAGATGTAAGAAAGCAAAAAGGATTTTTAACCGCTGATATTGAATACGTAAATTATAAGGCTTCTTCCTACACTACCGATCCGGAAAGTGATGACAGCCAGAAAGCAAGGGATTACCTGAAATCATTAAACAAAGCCATTGACAACACGTATAAAAGTGCATTGAATTTTAAAGTGGGTGGTGAGTTAAAGTTTACCACCATTATGGCAAGGCTTGGTGCTGCTTATTACGGCAATCCGTACAAAGATCTGAATGGTGCAAAAGGAAGCCGCTTTTTGCTGAGTGGTGGATTGGGCTATCGCAATAAAGGAATGTTTATTGATCTTACATATGTGCATACCATGGGTAAAGATGTACACTATGCTTATCGCTTACAAAATTCTCCCTTTGCCGCAGCTAATATAAAATCAACTGCCGGCAATGCCGTATTAACAGTAGGATTTAAAATTTAGTCGCACCCAAACTGCTGTACAGAAAAGGCATCAGGAATGGTGCCTTTTTGCATTTTAAACAATAAAATTTGAGACCTCATAACCAAATTGTTGGGTGTATTTGCGAAACTCCTGTTGACAGGTTAAAATCTTGCATAAACACATCTAACAAACTGAAAACCAGACCAACAATTTTTTGCTGCACAAAGAGTAATGGCTTCGTATATTCGCTAATACACAAGTTATGCACAAGCTTAAAGAATGACACACTCTAACTTTTTCTCAAATTTTTATGTTGTTGAAGACCCCGTCTCAACAAAAAATTACAGGGGGGATATCGTCAATGAATTTGAAATATTTGGAGACCTATTAAGAAACGAGTATATAGTAAGCCACCTTGACATAAAACACATGGAAGGCTCAAACGAACCGGGTATTTTATTTTGGAATAGTGTGACAGAACCATTTTGCATTAGTCAAACCTTAGTTGACATACTCCAACAAAATAAAACTACAGGCTGGTCAACTATTCCAGCAAATGTGCTGACAAAGATGGGCAGCCATACTATTGGCAAATACTTTGCTTTGACTGTAACCGGGCGATCTGATTCAATTGACTACTTACAAACTGATATAATATTCAAACAATTTCCGGGTGGACAGTTTCCCCATTTTAAAGGACTCAGCTTTGTCCCTGAAAGTTGGGACGGCTCAGACATTTTTATGGAGCGACCCGATAGCGATGGTAAATCTTCTGCTTTTATATACGTAACAAAAAAAGTTGTTGACACTTTTAAAAAAAATAAAATAAAGAACATAAGCTTTGTTAATTTCAATGACTATGTGACCGACTGTGAAATGATTAAAATTGGGGCGACGGAGTCAATGAAAATGAAAATTGACGAAAAGATAAAGAAAGCCTGTGCATAACATTCAGTTTTGCGTCAGCAGGGGGCGACAAATAAATCCTCATCGTCAGTGCTACTATCAGCTGCACATCCGGCTGACCGAACACAGATGAGCAACTGAATATATTTTCAACTTCAGTAACTTTAATCGGCTTCAGTTCCAGGCTGGACGTTTTCCAAATGCCCTGCCGAACGCAAAGCTGTGGCCGTTGGCTGTCATTGTAAACAGACATTACGTTCATTTTTAAAAGTTGAAAAATAACATTGAGCAATAACACTATTTCAAAGCCTTTTAAAAGACTGTTAGCGGCAATAATAGACTTGATTGTTTTAGTTCCTATTATTATTGTGGCAGAAAATGTAGTAAGTAAAGTATTTAAACTACAGGTTACACCTATATTTTCATTTTCTTATGGATATACTATTAAAATTGACGAATGGGCGATGGACAATATTTGGCAAATAGTAGCACTTTATTTTGTGACAAAATTCATAATAGTTTACTTCTATTATGTTCTCTTTGAAATTTCAAACTGGCAAGGCACAATAGGAAAGAGAGTATTAAATATTAAGGTTACAGATTTGAATGGTAATAGAATAAATTTTAAAAGAGCGACTTTAAGACTTTTTAGTAAATTACTATCTGCACAATTACTAATTGGGTACATTATGATATTTTTTACTGAAAAGAAACAAGGACTGCACGACCTTATAGCAAAAACAATTGTAGTTGAAAATTTGAAACCGTAATGACATCGGTGCAAACCATAAAAGAATTGACAATAATTCCCGGTATTGGTAAATCCATTGCATCTGACTTATACAATATTGGTATAAAACATATTGACGACTTGAAAGGTAAAGACCCTGAAGTGCTTTACGACAATTCTAATCATTTAGTAGGTTGCGTCCAAGACAGATGCTTACTCTATGCATTTAGGTGTGCTGTCTATTTTGCAGAGACACCAAAAAACAAACAAAACAATGAAAAATTAAAATGGTGGAATTGGAAAGACAAATGAAATGAAGAGAAGAACAACGAACAGCCAACATTGGGTTTGCTGCAAGGCTGGCTGGACATTGGAGCAATGGTCATTTTATTGTCTCGTCCTGAAATAGGTTTACACAAAAAAGTAAACTTATGGACATTAAAAAACAAGCCGTTCTGGAATACCTGACACAAGGATTTACCTACCGGCAGCTTGCCAGCAAGTACGGCGTTAGCCGTTCTACTATCAACACCTGGGTACTCGTTCACCAGGGTATTCATGATTTACCCCGCAGCAAACGACAAAATTCTTACGACCTTCAACAAATGAAACAAGGCAAAAAATCAAAACAAAAACAAGTTGCCATTTCTGATGCCGAACAAAAAATTGCATTGCTCGAAAAGCAACTGGCCTGGGAAAAAATGAGAGCTGATGCATTGGATACGATGATAAACATTGCAGAGAAGGAGCTGAACATTCCTATCAGAAAAAAGCCTGGCACCCAACAGTCCAACAAATGAAACAAAACAACCAGTACTATAGTCTGCAGTCGCTCTGCGGATTGTTTGGGTATTCAAGACAGGCTTTTTATAAACAACAACGATTACAACTTATTGAGCAATCAAGAGATGGGTTGATACTGCAACAGGTGGTTGATATCCGTAAAGAACAACCACGATGCGGTACCAGAAAACTTTTGATAATGCTTCAGCTTTTTTTTAAAAAACAGGATATTCAAATTGGCAGAGATGCCTTCTTCCACTTGTTGTCTAAAAATAAACTACTGATACGGAAACGAAAAAGGAGTACACATACCACCAATTCCAAACACTTCTTTTACCGCTATCCCAATCTGGTAGCGCATTTTACGCCGTTGCATGCGCATGAACTCTGGGTGGCTGATATTACTTACATACCCATGAACCAGCGGTTTGCTTACCTGTATTTAATCACCGATGCCTACAGCCGGAAGATTGTCGGCTTCCATGTTAGTGATGACATGCGGGTAAGCAGTGCTATCGTTGCATTGCAAAAAGCAATCGACCAAAAGCCAGCAGATGCCATCGTCATACATCACTCCGACAGGGGATTGCAATATTGCAGTAATGATTACGTCGCATTACTTAAACAGCATCATGCCCGCATCAGCATGACACAAAACGGCGACCCATATGAAAACGCAATGGCCGAAAGAGTGAATGGAATATTAAAATCAGAATTAATCAGTGATAGTTATCCTGACCTTAAAGCGGCTATGCAACACATAGCCCGTTGCATTACCGTTTATAATTACAAAAGAGTACACAGCAGTATTAACTGGCAGATACCCGACAAAGTACATACGCAAACAGGACCGCAAATAAAGAAGTGGAAGAACTATTATAAAACCAAAAAACTAAAACAGCAAGCTATGAATGAACCCTGATCAGCCACCGCACAAAAAATAGTTTCTTTAGCTGTGAAGGGCTACGAAACTATTTTTCGCCACACACTTTGTAAACCCTGCACAGGATTACTACATTTGTAAACCAATAGCAGGATTATTAACCACAAGTGTCAACTTTTTTCAGGACGAGTCA
>JANMFO010000096.1:0-13854 GCA_031374245.1 Chitinophagaceae bacterium
ACCTGTTCTAATTCCAGTATCCTGGTTTTCAAAAGATGCATGCCTGAATCAGTGGTTTCCACTATTTAATAATTTTATACTTCGCTAAATCATGTAAAATATCGGAAGCCGGAGTAATAGGGTATGAACCTAAGAAAATCGGTAATCCACTTTTTTGCGAAGCAGCAATCAAACCATAAGTAATGGCCTGGTTACCCATGATGGAACGATAACTGCCCGGATCCATCTTTGCTTTTTCAACTTTATAAGTAGTGGTAAATGTTTCAGTAGTATCACCATAATTATAACCCGCCTGCATGGCTTTCAGGTTACTTTCAAATATTTCTGGTTTTTTTCCAAATTTATCTTTTAGAAAGTCCGCAGTATTGGCCATCTCACGGCCATACATCCAGTATAAAAACCCAAGCACAAACATATTTTTGGCCCGGTCTTTTTCCTTCATCCCCATGGTAATGTTCTTCAGCGCCTCTCTCGTCATCTTGGTCACATCCATCTTTATCACTTCATAATTGGCCAGGCTGTCATTCTCCAACGGATTTTCACCTTCCGGATAATTAGCCAACCGAAGGTTTCGGGAATCAAATCCATCAGTATTGACAATAATTTTTCCGCCCTTTTTTATAGCCGTGAGGTTTACTTTTAGCGCGGCTGCATTCATGGCCACCAGCACATCACAGGCATCGCCGGGTGTAAACACTCTGTCGCTTGAAAACCGCAACTGGTAACCACTCACACCGGGCAGGGTACCTATCGGGGCACGGATTTCGGCCGGAAAATCCGGGAAAGTGGCCAAATCAATTCCTAATAAAGCTGTATTGTTAGTGAACTGGCTACCCGTCAATTGCATACCATCTCCACTATCTCCTGCAAACTTGATGACTACGTCCTGTAAAACCTCCTGCTTACGTTCCATATTGAAATTTTGATTTTGCGAATTTAAACAAGTTATGGTTAAAAAGAGCTGTTTTTTACCAGAGTAAAAGCCCGGCAAGGTTAGCATATCACCTGACATTTTTTTATATTGCTAACTACAATTGTAACCATGAACAAATCTGTCTCGTCCTGAAATAGGTTGACAGTAAATCAACCAAAATGGATATCAAAAAAGAAGCGGTGAGAGAATATTTGAAGGATGGAATATCTTACCGGCACTAGCCAAAAAAAGACGGACAACTAAGGCATGAAAATGTTTTTAAGCCACCCGGAAACCGATAGTACAAACTATTCTCTTTCATCAGACAAATTCCACGGTTGCCGGTGTTCTGAAAAAGCATCACAAAACAAAGGCCCTTCAAAATTTGAAAGACTGGCAACGATGACACTTTTATTATTTTATTAACCCCCAATACAGGCTGGAATTGAATTTTTTTTTAAGCTTTGATAGAAGTAGCATTAATAGAAGAAAATGTATTTGATTCCGAAGATGTTTTAAACAATTCAATCTGTTTACGGCATTGTTGGTGTTCTGAAAAACATCACGCCGTTGTGTGTTGAGAAAGCCAGTAGTGTGCTGGCAAAACACCAGAAACATAAAGTTTAGGAAACTCTTGTCTTAGTTTTAGTATTTTTAATACTAACTAACAATATGAAAGTAATCATTCTGGCATTTATTTTACTTACCGGCAAAAGCATAATTGCGCAGCATTGCCCTTTTGACGGCACCCACCTGGTTGCTATTAAAGTAATTGATGACAAAGGGAATATGGTTACCAATAATGAATCCATTTTTTATTTACTGGAAGTGGATAATATAATGGCAGACTCCTGCACATCCTTCCCCGGCATTGTTAAAAAGCAATTATTAAACAGCAATGCCTTTATCAATAAAATTGATACCGTATTTAAAACGAATAGCTACAGCAAAAAATTAAAAACCCGTTTAGCAAAGGAAGGCGTTTTTGCCAATGCCAATAAGATGGTAACCATCAACCAGGCAGAAAACACCTGTACGCTTATTGGAAAAAGTGAAACTGTTTATACCAATTATATCTACCAGCAAAGAAAATTTGTAATAGTATATATGCAAAACAATAAAGAAATCCGCCAGCCCGTACCCGCTGATTTTATTTACTCTTTATGCGAGGCCAGTAAGGAGATAGAAAATTTTAAGCCGGTTGTAATAAAATTATAGGTGCATTTAAATGCTTAATTTTATTAAATACAGCACAGCAGCAAACTCCAACGTTGGGGCCAGGTCCAGACAGTTTTATACCTTTAAAAGTAAATAACAGGTTATTCAACAGTTAATTTTTACCAGCAATATTTTATAATGAAAAAAAGCATTCTTTTTATCCTGCTGATCATCTCCGTTTTCAGCGGCGCCAATGCCCAAACTGATACCATTTCTTCTTATACGAAGAAGAGCTACATGATACCGATGAGAGATGGTACAAAACTTTTTACAGTGGT
The DNA here is from genome assembly GCA_031374245.1 of Chitinophagaceae bacterium. GTDB lineage: Bacteria > Bacteroidota > Bacteroidia > Chitinophagales > Chitinophagaceae > JJ008. Next base: position 2,410 of record JANMFO010000096.1, read on the forward strand.
ACTTGCACCAACACAGGAGATAAGCCCCAGCCCTTTCCTAATACAACGAACACCATATGGCGCTGATGTTCCCCTGCCCGAAGATTCAACACTGCCGTTACGGAAAATGGGCTCATTAAAAGCTATGGCTAAAGAGGGATATATTTTTGTATTCCAGGATATGCGGGGAAAATTTAAAAGTGAAGGTACTTTCGAAATGAACCGTCCGCTTTATCACTTAATAGATAAGAACAAAACGGATGAAAGTACTGATGCTTACGATGCAATTGACTGGCTCGTTAAAAATATCAAAAACAATAATGGCAAAGCCGGAATCAATGGCGTTTCCTATCCCGGTTATCTTGCATTAGATGCCGCTGTTGATCCACACCCTGCGTTAAAAGCAAGTTCGCCACAGGCTTCACCTGCCGATATGTTTTTGGGAGATGATTTTCATCATAACGGTGCTTTCCGTTTAAGCTATGGTTTTGAATATAGCTACCTGGTTGAAAACGATAAATTAACCAATAGCCTTTTTCCTTTTCCGCAATATGATTTATACAATTGGTATTTACAATTAGGCCCGTTGAAAAATGTAAACGAAAAATATTACAAAGGCCGTCTTCCTTCATGGAACGATTTTACAAAACATCCCAATTATGATGATTTTTGGAAAAAGCAATCTACGCTTACGTATATACATACTCCCCAAATACCAATTATGCATGTTGGAGGTTACTTTGATCAGGAGGATCTGAATGGCCCACAGATTATGTACCAGCATCTTGAAAAGAAAGATAGTTTTAACCGCAATTTTATTGTTCTCGGGCCATGGAACCACGGTGGGTGGGAAGATCGTAAGGCAGACAGCCTCGGGCAAATAAGCTTCGCAAGTAATACGGCAGAATGGTTTCAAACTCTCGAGAAACAATGGTTTGATTATTGGCTTAAAGGAATTGGTAATGGCAAGCTGGCTGAAGCAACTTGTTTTCAAACAGGCAGCAATACATGGAAAAACTACGAATCATGGCCACCCAAAAATGCAGACTTGAAGAAATTCTATGCAATGCCGGACCGCACTGCTGGTTTTACAAAACCTGTTAATGACAAAGGTGCTGTAAGTTATGTAAGTGATCCTGCAACACCGGTACCTTATCGTTCGTTGCCAATTGAAGCTACGTATGGAGATGGCAGCCGCTGGTACACCTGGCATGTGGAAGACCAACGCTTTGTAACTACGAGGCCGGATGTTATAAGTTTTACAATGGACAGCCTTGCACAGGACCTCACAGTTACCGGTAAGGTTACAGCACATCTTTTTGCATCTACCACAGGTACGGACGCAGACTTTGTTGTAAAACTAATTGATGTTTATCCTGATATTGACACGGCCAGTTATAAGATGAGCGGTTTTCAATTACCCGTTGCTATGGAAGTAATGAGAGGACGTTTTCGAAAAAGTTTTAGTAACCCTTCTCCGCTTGTACCCGGCAAGCCGGAAGAATTTATAATTGACCTGCATGATATTAACCATACTTTTTTAAAAGGTCACCGTCTGATGATACAGGTACAAAGCACATGGTTTCCTATTATTGACCGTAACCCGCAAAAGTATGTTCCGAATATTTTTGAAGCAAAAGAAAGTGATTTTATCAAAGCGACACAAACGATTTATTGTAACCCAAAATATGCAACTTATATTGAGTTGCCTGTAATGAAGGAATAAACAATTAGGAAGTCCCCCAGCCTGTACCAGTTGATTTTATTTACTCTTTATGCGAAGCCAGTAAGGATATCGAAAAATTTAAGCCTGTTGTAATAAAACTATAAGTGTATTGAAATGCCTGATCCCCGTCGTTGATGGTATTATGAAAAAGCATCAAACAACAAAAGCCGTTAAACTTTTTGAAAAGTCCTGCAACGGCGAAACAGACAAAAGAAACGAGATGTTTTCCCGTTGCCGAAATAGAGCAATAATATCCCCGTTGTCAAAAGAAGCAATTTTTCACCTCATCGTCTTACCTTCTGACAATCAATTACGAACGCTGACTACCAAACTGTTTCCGTGCTATGGCACGGTATTCGGCTGTTAAAGAATATAACAAAAAATAAAATTGTATGAAGAAGATTATTCTTTGCGCAGCTATTCTTTTCTCTGCTGCTGTTTTTAACAATACATCAGCACAGGTTCGCCTTAATGTAAATATCAATATTGATTCTCAGCCAGATTGGGGGCCTGTTGGATATGACCGTGCTGATTATTATTATATGCCTGACATTCAAACCTATTATTATGTTCCCACTCGTAAGTTCATCTATTTGTCCGGTGGTAACTGGTTATTCTCTTATAACCTGCCTCCCAGATACAGAAACTATGACCTTTATACCGGGTATAAAGTGGTAGTAAATGAACCAAGGGCATACCGTCATTACCAAACACATAGAGAACAATACTCAAGGTATAGAGGGAACCGAAGCCAGGTTATAATTAGAAACAGCCATGAGGAAAAATATAAAAGAAACGGTCACGACAATGGTAATCATAATGGCAATAATAAAGGTAAAAAAAGAGGTAGAAATTAATGAGAAATATAATAATAAAAAAGCCGCCACAAATGGCGGCTTTTTTATTATCTAATAACATAATATATAAGTAACGGAACTTACATCTCCCTTTACTTTGGGTTGATGGTTGAAGATTACCAGCTTTTAAAAGTTGGCAACCCTTTTTATCTACTCTCTTCCATCAAACAAATTTCCCAATCCACCCAGCACACTGCCTTCTTCTTTACGTTTGTATGTTCCATACGCTACTATTCGTCCGGCCAGGCGGCTGATAGGTAAAGATTGTATCCATACTTTTCCGGGGCCCTGCATTTTAGCAAAGAACAAACCTTCGCCACCAAACATAAAGTTCTTAATACCTTTTACAAACTCAATATCAAATTGGGTAGCAGGTGTATAAGCCACCACACAACCAGTATCAATTTTTAATATTTCTCCTGCTTTCAATTCTCTTTCTACGATATAACCACCGGCATGTAAAAAAGCAAATCCATCACCTTCCAGCTTTTGCATAATAAATCCTTCGCCACCAAAAATGCCCACACCCAGCTTGCGTTGAAAATGGATGCCCACACTTACGCCTTTCGCCGCACACAGAAATGCATCTTTTTGTGCAATGATGGTACCACCCAGTTCCTGTAAATCCATCGGGATAATTTTACCGGTATAAGGAGCAGCAAAACTTACTTTTTTCTTTCCCTGCCCGGTATTGGTAAAAGCAGTCATAAATAAACTTTCACCGGTCAATACCCTTTTACCGGCACTCATCAGTTTACCCAAAAACCCGGTAGGCTGTTGTGCAGAGCCATCACCAAAAATGGTTTCCATTTGTATGCCGTCGTCCATCATCATCATAGCACCGCTTTCAGCGATAGCCGTTTCGGTGGGATCCAGTTCTATTTCTACAAATTGTAATTCTTCACCATATACTTTGTAGTCAATCTCATGGTTGTTGCGGGGAGGAGTGCTCATAGTTTAATAGTTTTCACCAAAGGTAGGAACACGGATGACACAGATTGAATAGATAAAAACGGATTTTTTGTCCCCGTGGACTATCGTGTGGACACATTTTTGTAACTGATTTTTTGGCGCACGGATGCCACGGGTTGGACGGATGAACACGGATTTTTTTCTGCTTCGCAGAGAAATTTGGATTATTTCGGACATCCTGTACCCTGCGAAGCAGGATTATCTGTGTTCATCCATTTACACACAGGTTATTTTATTCATTAAACGCCTTACACAAATAACAATATCCTGTAAATCCGTCTAATCCTTGTCATCCGTGTTCCTGCATTCTTCCTGTCAAAAATGATAAATGGCAATGGTGGAAAGCCTGAATTGACTTACTTTGTTGTCCTTCTTAAAACAATCAAATCATGAAATGAGCCATTAGAAGAGTCAACAGAACTGGAATGAATACTCTTGGCGAATTCCATGTGACAAATTTCTAAAACAACAATAAACACATGAAAAAACGCTTTTTATTAATCGCAGCTCCTGCCTTATTCCTTGCAGCTATTGCAAACGGACAAGCTAAGCTGGTAGAAAAAATTACCAAGCTGGGTAACGAAATCGTTATCCCGTATGAAAAATATGTGTTGCCCAACGGACTAACATTGGTAGTGCATGAAGACCACAGTGACCCGGTGGTGCATGTGGATGTTACCTACCATGTGGGTTCTGCACGGGAAGAAATCGGTAAATCCGGCTTTGCCCACTTCTTTGAACACATGATGTTCCAGGGAAGTGATAACGTAGCCGACGAGCAGCATTTTAAAATTGTATCAGATGCTGGTGGTACCCTTAATGGCAGCACCAACCGTGACCGTACCAATTATTATGAAACAGTTCCCAGCAATCAATTAGAAAAAATGCTGTGGCTGGAAGCAGACCGCATGGGTTATTTATTAGACGCAGTAACACAAAAGAAATTTGAAATACAGCGTTCTACCGTAAAGAATGAAAGAGGACAGAACTATGATAACCGTCCTTATGGTCTTGCCAACGAGGTCGCTTCAAGAAATTTGTATCCTTATGGCCATCCTTATTCATGGCTGACTATTGGCTATGTAGAGGATCTGAACCGGGGAGATGTAAATGATTTGAAGAATTTCTTTTTAAGATGGTATGGGCCTAACAATTCCACAGTAACAATAGGTGGAGATGTAAAAACGGCTGATGTAGTAAAGCTGGTGGAGAAATATTTTGGTGTTATTCCCCGTGGCCCGGAAGTAAACCCAGTGGTGGTTCCACCTGCTGTGTTAACAGCCGACCGCTACGTTTCGTATACTGATAACTATGCAAAACTGCCCCTGTTATTAGTGGGATTTCCTACTGTTCCAAATTATCATAAAGACATGGGTGCGTTAGCTTGTCTGGCACAAGTACTGGGACAAGGAAAAAACTCTGTAATGTATCAGCAATTAGTAAAAAAACAATTGGCATTACAGGCAAATACATTTAGCCAGTTATCAGAACTGGCTGGTGAAATGGGTTTTCAGATAATCCCTTCTCCCGGAAAATCATTGGCGGTAGTAGATTCACTTTTCAGAAATGCACTGGATTCATTTGAAGCCAGGGGTGTTACAGATGATGATATTGCAAAATTCAAAGGTGGTATTGAGGCACAACAAATCAATGGACTGCAAAGTGTGTCAGGTAAAGTTTCACAATTAGCAGCCTTCCAGACATTTTCCGGAAATCCCAATAAGATTGCTGACCTGATAAAAATGTATCAGTCTGTTACCAAAGAGGATGTAATGAGAGTGTACAATGAATACATAAGGGGTAACCATGCCGTATTCCTGAGTGTATTGCCAAAAGGCCAGGAAAAATTAATTGCTAAAGCAGATAATTACAAAATTGATTCGTCTGTTTATAATGCTCCCGACTATGGATATGCCGGTTTAAAGTACAGCAAAGCAAAAGACAATTTTGATCGCAGTAAAATTCCTGGTAATGGTGCTAACCCAATTGTGAAAGTGCCAAAGTTCTGGAGAAAAGATATGCCGAATGGTGTGCGGATGATTGGAACAGAAACAACCGAAATACCAACGGTAACAGTAACGATTACAATTCCCGGTGGTCATTTGTTACAGGCAAATGATACGGCGAAGATTGGTTTGGCTGATATGTTCGCCGACCTGATGAATGAGGACACTAAAAATTATACTGCAGAACAAATGGCAGTAGCATTACAGAAACTGGGTAGTAATGTATCCATCGGCAGCAACTTTGATGGTATTACGTTCAATATTCAGACATTGAAAAAGAACCTGAACAAAACACTGGAACTGGTTCAGGAAAGAATGTTTAATCCTAAGTTCACAGAATCTGCTTTCACCCGGATACAAAAACAAAACCTGGAAAATTTCAAACAAGCCAAAGCTGACCCTGCATCTGTTGCTGATGCTGTTTTTGCGAAAGTTAACTATGGCCCTAACAGTATCCTTAGTATGAGTGAGGCAGGAACTGAGTATACTATTAAGAATATGAAGCTCACAGACATTGAAAATTACTATAATAATTACATGACATCAAAAGGTGTAAAAGTAGTAGTAGTGGGTGATGTAAAGCAGGAAGAAGTGTTGCCCAAGCTGGCCTTTCTGAATAAATTACCCAATAAGAAAATTGATTTGCCAAAAGTAAACGCCACTGCATCTGTTGTTGATAAAACAAAAGTGTACATGGTAGATATTCCCAAAGCAGCACAATCACAGTTTCGTGTAGGTTATGCTACCGGTGTAAAATATGATGCTACTGGTGATTACTACAAATCAAGATTGATGAACTACGGATTGGGTGGTGATTTCAACAGCCGCTTAAATCTTAATTTGCGTGAAGATAAAGGCTGGACCTATGGTGCCCGCAGTTCGTTTACTGCTGATGAATACACTGGTGATTTTGAATTCAGTTCCGGTATCCGTGCCGATGCTACTGACAGTGCATTGGTAGAAGTAATGAAAGAATTGAAAAACTACCGGGAGAATGGTGTTACTGAAGCGGAATTGAGGTTTATGAAAAATTCATTAGGCCAGAGAGATGCGTTGTTGTATGAAACAGGTTTACAAAAAGCTGGCTTTATCGGCCGTATTCTTAGTTATAATTTACCGGCCAACTATGTAGACCAGCAAAATAAAATACTGGCCAAGCTGACTAAAGCAGAAGTAGATGCTGTGGCCAAGAAAATGCTGAATCCTGAAAAGATGAATATCCTATTAGTAGGTGATAAAGCTAAAATACTGGAAGGTGTGAAAAAACTTGGTTATGAAATAATAGAACTGGATGCAGACGGAAAGAAAGTAGAGAAGAAAGCGTTTTGATAATACTAAAAGTTAAAAAAAACCACCTTGTTAATAACAGGGTGGTTTTTTTATACCCGTAAATGTTTACTGAAATAGCTGACTGAATAAAATTCTTTACTTTACATAAAACTTGCCTTTATGAATAATAAAATAATTGTTGCCCTTCTTCTATGTATTACATCATCCGCTGCAATGGCACAGGAAATAGACCCAAAACTTACAGAAGTGTATACCCCTGTTCCAAAAATTGTAACTCCCGGTACTACCAATAATGATGCTCCATCCGATGCTATCATTTTGTTTAATGGTAAAAATCTGGATGCATGGAAATCAACTAAAGATACAAATGCAGCTGCCGGATGGACAGTAACTAAAGGTGCCTTCACGGTAAAAAAAGGTACCGGCAACATACAAACCAAAGAGCTATTTACAGATTATCAATTGCATATTGAATGGCGCATACCAAAAAATATTACCGGCAGCGGCCAGTCCCGTGGCAACAGTGGTGTATTTCTTGCCAGCACCGGTCCCGGCGATGAAGGATATGAAATACAGGTGTTAGATTGCTATAATAATACCACTTATGTTAATGGGCAAACAGGAAGTATTTATAAGCAACATATTCCATTAGCCAATGCCTGTAAAAAACCGGGTGAGTGGCAGACCTATGATATCGTATGGACTGCACCCCGCTTTAATGAAGATGGTACTGTAAAAACTTCTGCCCGGGTAACGGCTATACATAATGGTGTGCTATTACAAAATAATGCGGAAGTAAAAGGAATAACAGTGTACAGAGGCGCTCCATCCTATAAAAAACATGGTGCTGCTGCTATTAAACTACAAGACCATGGCGACCCCAGTGAGCCAATCAGTTTCAGGAATATTTGGGTGAGAGAATTGTAATATTATTAGCAAAGAAGAGAATAAAAAAGCGACCCGCAAAAGAGGGCCGCTTATTATTTAACCAAAACCAACCTGCCCTAACCGGCAGGCAACTTTATAGAAACATGGTTGCCATAGGAAGACATTCTTAAACTGTTTTTTGCTGCTTACGTAGTGGCGCACCTAACCAGACTTTTTTACCCTGTATCCTTCTTACTAAAAACATGATACCCACAAAGATGAAAAAGAACGGGCCTGTAAAACCTAATATGGCAATGAATTTAGTTCCATAAAATTTTCCCATAGGCCGCTTCAACCGTTCTGCCATCAGGTACATACTCGGCACCATCACCAGCGTAAGGAAGAAAGAGAAAATAAGACCAAAGATGATTGTCCAGCTCAACGGCCCCCAGAATACCACACTATCACCACCAAAGAAAACATTCGGACGAAGGTGCTGGAACAGCCCAACAAAATCAATATTAAAACCAACGGCCAATGGTAACAAGCCCAGTATTGTTGCTACCGCAGTTAATAAAACCGGTATAATCCTGATTTTACCAGCAGCAATAGCCGCTTCTCTTGTTCGCATACCTCTTCCCCGAAGCTCATCGGTAAACTCAATAATCAGGATACCATTTTTAATTACAATACCAGCCAGCCCTACAATACCTACCAGCAGCATAATAGTAGCAATCGTCATTCCCGTAAGAGCATAACCCATCAGCACACCTATGACCGAGAAGAAAATCTCAGTAATTACAATAAACGGTTTACTCATTGAATTGAACTGTAATACCAGGATTAAAAAGATAAGACCGATTGCAATCATAAAGGCTGTACCCAAAAATGTCTGTGTTTCTTTTTCCTGTTCGCTTTGTCCGCTCAATTTTATAGTAACATCTGGTGGTATTTTCGCCTTCCCTTTAAAATCATCAATTTTTATTTGCAACGCCGCATTAATTGGTCCTACCATAGTAGGATCAAACACATTACTCTGCAACTGTATCGTACGTTTCACATTTTTCCTTTTCACACCTCCGGTTGTATTGGTGTAATCTATACTTGCCACTGAGCTGAGGGGAATAGATTTTACCTGCATGGTATTCATATCCATAAAAGTGATACGCATATTCATCAGGTCAGAAATATTATTGCGCATCAGATCAGTATAGCGTAACTGAATTTTATATTCATCTTCGCCATCTTTTATTTTACTTACTTCTTTTCCAAAAATGGCGGTACGCAATTCCATCCCTACCTGCCCGGTGCTTATGCCTTCAAACATGGCTTTCTCCCTGTCTACATTCACCGTGATTTCAGGGTTACTCAAATCCACATCTGCCTGCAGGTTTTCAATACCTTCAATACGATTTGTATCCAAGTAGTTATATAATTGTGTAGCAACTGCTGAAATGTTTTCAAAATTATCGCCAACCACTTCTATATTAACGGGCGGATCAGTGGGTGGACCACCATCTTCCTGTGCCACTTCTACATTAGCTCCGGGTATCCCCTGTACTGCTTCCCGTATTTGATCTTTATATGGCATGGTTCGTTTACCATTTCTTTTTTCAAACTCAACAAATGAAACCTGTATACGGCCAAGGTTCGATTGCACACTCCTGTTATTATCCCTCGGATTGTTGGCACTAACGGCAACGTTAGTAATGATGCTTTCTACAATACTGCCGGGGACTCCGGGCTTTTCTTTCTCTAACACCTTTTCTACCCTATGCTCAAGTATATGTATAATGCTATCCGTATATTCTGCATCCGTACCAACCGGTAATTTTAAATATACATATACAAAATTGGGATCTCCACTTGGGAAGAAAGTTGATTTTGTTCTGCCTGTACTAATACTTGCCATTAATATAGCAACTGAAAAAGCAAACAAACCGAATAAAGAAACAAATGTCCAAACAGGCCGCTTACCTACCAATATCCATTTTAATAATTTTTCATAGCGGTTCATCAGCTTTGGCAAAACTTTTTTCTGGAAAGCATGAATCCAATCATTCAGCACATAAGCATTGAGCACCATCAATATTGCCATCAGCAATAAAAAGTTAGCCAATCCATGCATGCCAGGCAGGTGCAACAAAACGCCAGCTATGACAAAAACAATAAACCATTTATTTTTGAAAATAGCTTTCTTTGGTTTTTCAAATTCTTTTCCTTCCGGTTTCATAAAGCTTACTGCAAACACCGGGTTGAAGATAAATGCCACAATCAATGATGCTGCCAGGGTAAGGATAAGCATCGTGGGCAGGTAAATCATAAACTTACCAATCAATCCTTTCCAGAATAGTAACGGAAAGAATGGTGCCAGTGTAGTAGCAGTACCCGCCAATACCGGAATGAATACTTCTCCCGCCGCTTCTTTTGCACTCCGGACTATCGGCACTTTGCCATTATTATATATTCGATGGGTATTTTCAATAACCACAATAGCATCATCTACAATAATTCCTAACCCAAAGAGCAATGCGAACAGTACAATAAAATTCAATGTAACGCTGCTGCCAATAATACCATCTGCTATAGGTAAAAATAAAAATGCTACGAACACACTAAGCGGCACACTCAATGCCACAAAGAAGGCGTTCGTTACACCCATAAAAAACATCAGGATAATTAATACAAGTATAAAACCAATGATGATGGTATTAATCAGTTCATTGAAAGAAGTTTTCGTTTGTTTACTTTGATCACCCGTAAACTCTACCCGTAAATCTTTAGGCAGCTCTTCTGTCTTTTGCATCTCTGCTACTACCGCTTTTACTTTATCTGCACAATCAATCAGGTTTTCGCCGGCCCTTTTTACAATGTTAAGTGTTACTACATTCTTACCATCTAACCGGGCATAGCTCTCTTTATCTTTAATGGTATCTTTTATCTCTGCAATATCCCTCAGGTACACCGCAGCACCTTGTGCACTGCTTCGCACCACAATTTTTTGCATATCTACCACACTGGCAAACTGGCCTTTTACCCGCAGTGTACGGTTCATATTTCCCACTTCTATCAATCCACCGGTAATGTCGTTATTCTCCCGGCTGATGGCATTTTCAATATCCATAAAACTCACCCTTGCGGTGTTCATTTTATAGGGGTCCACATTCACCTGTATTTCTCTTTCCGGCGCACCCACAATTTCTGCCCTTGTTACCTCACCCAGTTCTTCAAATTTGTCCTGCATTTTATCGGCATACACTTTCAGCTTCATCCCATCATAATCACCGCTGATGTTGACAAACATAATCGGCATTTCACTAAAAGCAAATTCCTGTACATCCGGCTCCTGCGTTAAATCAGTTGGAAGTTCTGTCCGGGCTTTATCAATCGCATCTTTTACTTTTTGCTTGGCAATATCTGTTTTTACATCTGTATCAAACTCCACAACTATCAAACTATAATCAGCCTGCGATGTACTGTTGATTTTGTTCACCTTGGCGCCACTGATACCTTTCAGTTGTTTTTCAATTGGCCTCGTTACCAGGTTTTCAATATCCTTGGGTGAGTTACCAACGTATACCGTAGCCACCGAAATAGTCGGCACCACAATATCCGGAAACTGTTCCTTCGGCATACTGTTGAATTTTATCAACCCATACACCGTGATAAGGATGGCAATAATATATATTGCCGTTCTGTTATCAATTGCCCAGCTGGTAGGACCAAACTGTTTAAATTTTTTTGTAAC
>JANMFO010000325.1:0-8303 GCA_031374245.1 Chitinophagaceae bacterium
CCCGGTTAAAAATCCTTTTGTTATTCCCGGACTTAAAAAGATGCAGATTGATCCCCAATTGAATCATGCATACACATTTGACAGTTTTATAGAAGGTGATTGTAACAGGGTAGCCCGCCGTGCTGGTAAAACAGTGGCAGAAAAGCCCGGAACGAACTCTTTTAACCCTTTGGTTATTTATGGTGGTGTTGGATTGGGTAAAACTCACTTGGCGCAGGCCATCGGTAATGAAGTAAAAAGGCTTCATCCTAATAAAGTGGTGTTGTATGTAAGTTCTGAGAAGTTTATTAACCAGTTTATGGACCATAGCCGTAATAATGCGATAAACGACTTTATCCATTTTTACCAGTTGATAGATGTTTTGATTATAGATGACGTACAGTTTTTTGCAAAAGCAGAAAAATCACAAGATGCCTTCTTTGCGATATTTAACCATTTGCATCAATCGCATAAGCAGCTTATACTTACCTCTGATAAATCACCAAAAGACCTGGAAGGTGTGCAGGAACGTTTATTAAGCCGTTTCCGCTGGGGCTTAAGTGCCGATTTACAGGTGCCTGAATATGATACCCGTATTGAAATACTGGAAAAAAAGATGAAGAATGATGGGCTGGAAATGCCGAAAGAAGTGGTGAAGTACATTGCTTATAATATCAGTAATAACGTAAGGGAGCTGGAAGGCGCATTAATATCACTGTTGGCACAATCTTCGCTAAACAGAAGGGAAATAGACCTAGACTTAGCCAAGAAAGTGTTACGAAATTTTGTAAAATCATCAAGCAAAGAAATTACCATCGAAACCATTCAGAAAATGGTTTGCGAATATTTTGATGTGGCCTACGATAAATTACTACAGAAGACCCGCAAAAGAGAAATCGTGCAGGCCCGGCAGATTACTATGTTTTTAGCTAAAGCTTTCACCAAAAATTCATTGAAAACAATAGGTGAACATTTTGGGGGCAGGGATCATACCACTGTAATCCACTCTTGCCAAACGGTAAAAGATTTGATGGATACAGATGGTGTATTCAGGGAAAATGTACTGGAGTTGCAGCAAAAAGTACAATTAGCTGCTATGTAAAATAATTATAAGACGTAAATAAGATATTGGAAAATATTCCCCGGTTTATCCGGGGTTTTTTATTGATATAAAATCAGGAAACTGTGTTGTGGGAAAGCAATTAATCTTTATTTTTGCCTCCCCCTGAATAAGGGTAGCATATTCAGAATAATGCCGGAGAGGTGCCTGAGTGGCCGAAAGGAACGGTTTGCTAAATCGTCGTACGGGTTACACTGTACCGTGGGTTCGAATCCCACCCTCTCCGCAAAACTTTAAAGTCACCCGTCGGATAAATCGGCGGGTGACTTTTTTTATCCGATGGCATGAGATGGGTATGATAAATTACTTGCTCTTTAGCTATTTATTGATCAATTCCCCTTTAAAAATCAATTTTTTTGCGAGACATAAATTAAACTTTTGATATCCATTCTCTGAAACCAGCGGCGCTATCCTGGCTGATATGTATCGGGATTTTAGCTGCTTCTAACTCCATATCTACAGCAATTTTTACTTTTTCAATAGTTTTATAGCCCCTGATAAAGTCAATATTAATAATGTACTGCCGGTTGGCCCTGTAAAATTTTGATTTGTCAAGTTCCTGTTCCAAATCTGAAAGTATATCATCTACAATATATTTTTTCCCATTCTTATCTATTAAAAATGTTAGCCGGTTTTCTGTATAAAACAAAACGATATCTTCAAGTTTCAACGGAATATGCTCAGTGCCTTTTCTTGCAATGAGCCTGCATTTAGCCTGTTTATCTTTATAGGGTGTCTTTTGAATAAGATTGTATAAACTCTCTGAGTAATAATTTTTTGTATTTCTGAACTTCTCCAATGCTTCACATAATTTTTGGGTTTCAATGGGTTTCAATAAATAGTCAATACTATTAAGATCAAAAGCTTCAAGCAGGTATTTATCATAAGTAGTAGTAAATATTACAGGTGCAGTAATTCTAATCTCTTTGAATATATTAAATGATAGCCCATCGGACAGATGAATATCCAGGAAAATAAGTTCTGGTAGGGAATGGGTTGAAAGCCACTTAACACTTTCTTCAATAGTTGACAAGGTAGCCTCAATGTGAATATCCTCATCTGCCTGATAAATTTTTTTAATCAAATTGGCAGCAGCGGGCTTTTCATCTTCAATGATTATTGCTTTAATCATAAACTATCTTTTTGTAATGGGTAAATAAAGTGTGAAAAAAACGGGTGTTTCGTCAATATGAATTGATTTATTTAAAATAAGTTTATACCTGTTGTCAAGATTAAGTAAGCCTGTTCCTGAAGACAGTGCTTCGTATTTTTTAGTGCTTTTATTATTTGTAATTATGGCGTAATCGCTGGTTAACTCAATAGATATTGATAAAGGATATGAATTGGAAAATTGATTATGTTTTATGGCGTTTTCAATGCCAGTCTGTATTGCTATTGTGGGAACGAAATAGCCGTTCAAGCCGGGACTTTCAATTTTTACACTTATGTTAAGAGAATCTTCAAATCTTATTTTCAGCAGAAAAACATAGCTTTTAATAAAGTCTACTTCTTCTTTTACAGTAACAAGATCGTTGGCACGATTTGACAATATGTACCTGTAAACTTTGGCCAGGTTTTCATTAAATAATAAGGCTTTATCCTTGTTGTCGCTTATTAGTTCTGATAATGTATTTAACGAATTAAATATAAAATGGGGATCAATCTGACTTTTAAGCGTATCAAGTTCTGCATGAATTTTTTCGTGATTCAGTCTTTCTGATTTTAGTAAATCAATTCTTCTCTCTCTGGTCAATAATACTATTTCATACAGTGTGGCTATCATTATCGATAAAATTGCTGCAATAAATGATGCCAGCAACAGATTATTTAGTGGAACCGGAATGGCAGCAACAAGACTATTCCATATATAATGAAGCAGGAAAGCCAGTATGAAAGAAAAAACTAAATGAATGGATACTATGGAAACTGATTTTACTACAGGCCTCCTGATCCAGTAATTGCTCTTTCGCAGATTAAAAACAATCCACCGGTTACCAACCCATAGAAGATGAACTAACATGGTAAAGTAGGCGTAGTTAATTACTAAGTTGATAGCTGTATCACTTTGCGGGTAAACCAGGGGTGTAATAATGGGGACTAGTATGGCAAAAAAGGGAGTTGCTAATAGGCGAAACACCCATTCATTCCTGAAATAGGTAGTGCTTTTGGTTGCATGTTGGTCAGGCAGGTTCTCGTTCATGGCTAAATACATATAAATCGTTTGTTCTTTTTTGATTTAAAGTATTTCTATGTTAATACTCTACTCTTTATACAGAGATATAGAAACGTTTTAATGCTGCTTGTTTAGTATTGCATTTGCCTACTTAATGATAAACGGTATCAGGTTGATGTTGAACGTAATAAAAATGCAATATTCGGATAATATGAAACATATTTATCTTATAGAACTTCAAAATTGTTCCTGTAATAAACATGAGCTGAATTGTTTTTTAGTTATTGTAACTAAAAAACACAATCAATAGCCAGCTTGGTGAAAAAAAGAGTTGAAGAATTTAAAACAGAAATTTTCGTTTTGAGTAACTCAGTTTTCGTTTTAATATATTCTGATTAGTGATGTTCGTTTACTTCTTTAAGAAGAACAAATGTTAGTAATGCGAATGGATTCTTTTAAAGGCTTTTTTTTCGTATTGGTGTTTCTTACTAAATGAATATGGTTCTTAAAATCTTATATCTCACTTATCTGCTTTATAATAGTTTATTTCGGCTTCATGTTTTTAGATGGCACAAGATGAACAACATCATTAAATATTTAACTTATTTCATACTGTATTATTGATAATCGGACAATTCGTAATAAGTTTTCTCATGTGTAACGTTAATTACACAACGCAGGTGGTTCTCTACTACCTGCTCTTTTTTTTGAGAGGCACTAAATTATTAGAACATAATTTTTATTCTTTCAGGTATTTATTTTTCTGCTTAATGATTATATACACACTTCCCCGGAGCATTGATGAGCAGATTGTGGTCATGTGTTTTTAACTCTTTCTTAAACTATAAAATTGTTGTATGAGAAAAATTACATCACTGTTTATAATGTTAATGTTGTTTACGGCATTAGCATTTGGGCAAAACCGGACCATTACCGGTACTGTAACTGATGAAACAGGTGCTATAGTGCCGGGGGCATCTGTCAGATTAAAAGGAACAAGTGCTGGTATAGCTGCTGATATAAATGGTCAATTTCGTATCCAGGCAAAGAGGGGGGACGTAATTGTTATTTCAGGAGCCGGCTTTGAAGCTGCCGAAGTGACTATTGGAGATGGCAACACCATTTCAATAATGGTAAAAAGAATTGTTGTTACAGGTACAGAAGTAGTGGTAACGGCATTGGGTATCAGGCGTACGGAAAAAGCATTGGGTTATGCAGTATCAAAAGTTGACCCTAATTCAGTACTGCAAAAATCAGAACCTGATTTATTAAAGGGTTTACAAGGAAAGGTTCCGGGAGTTGATATACGATCATCGCAGGGAACACCCGGTGCTGCCACCAGGATACAAATAAGAGGCAATTCCTCTTTTGGTTTAGAAACACAACCACTTATTGTAGTAGACGGTGTTCCTTATAGTAATGACCAACTAACAACTACCAGCCAAACAAGTGGCGGTACTGCATATGGAAGTGGACTTGCTAATCTTGACCCAAACGATATCGAGAGTTTTAATATTTTGAAAGGTGCGGCTGCGGCGTCTTTATATGGATCAAGGGCATCCAGAGGTGTTGTAGTTATTACTACTAAATCAGGCAGCGGCAAAAAAGGTGTTAAACCGCTTAATGTAACTTTCAAAAGTGGTATATCTGCAGAAAGAATTTCAAACTTACCAGAGTATCAGAACACTTACGGTTCTGGTGCTAATTTTGATCCACGTACGGGTTCCAATGGATCATGGGGTGCAAGATTTGGTCTTGGAAATGTGTATACTGCCAATGGAGATATACTCCGCAAAAGTAGCTCTGGAATTGATTCTATTGCAGCCTGGGGTACTTACCTTACAGCATATCCCGAACTTTTTGATGCTAATGGTAATGCGGCTTATAAAGCAGTTCCTAACAATGTAAAAGACGCATTTCAAACAGGAATTCTTTATGAAAACTCAATTGGTGTAAATGGGGGCGATGATAAAACAACAATAGGATTGACTGCTTCCAATGTTAATCATTTAGGCTATGTAGAAAATTCAAGCTATCTAAGAAATAATCTTAGCGTAGGTGGCCAAACAAAGTACAAGGGCCTTACCATTGGTGGAAATATCAGTTTTGCCAAGTCAAAACAAAAAGGGGGGTTCTTTGGAAATAACCAAACGCCTGGTTCTGCATCACAGTTTGCCAGAACGTTGTTTATGGCGAGGAACTGGGATATTTATGGCATGCCTTCACAGGATTTATCAGGGGCACCATTAGCTTATATTGCAGGTAACTACGATAACCCGCATTGGGCAGCCTATCACAATGTTGTAACTACTAATGAAGAAAGAACAGTTGGAGGTTTACGGGTAGGCTATAACGTAAATAAATGGATCAATATTAACTATAACATTGGGATAAATACTGCCAATGTAAACCGTGTTGAAATAACCGATGAATTTTCCCGTGCGGCTTCAGGGCTTGGACGAATTGTAACAGACAATTTTAAGAATTCAGAACTTCAATCCACTGTTGTAATTATTTTTAATCCAAAAATCGGGAAAGATTTCAGCCTTGATTTTAAAGTGGGTAATGATTTTAACCAGCGAACTACTAAAAGACAAGCTGACAGGGGTACAGATTTAATTGTACCTGGCATTTTCAATCTTTCCAACACTGTTGAAAAATCTTTTTTAGCAGATACCAGAAGCAAAAGAAGGATTGTTGGTTTTTTTGGCGATGCCACATTAGGGTATAAAAATTTTGCTTTTATCAATGTTTCAGGCCGTAATGACCATACTTCAACATTACCTTTTAGAAATGCCAGCTATTTTTATCCTGGGGTGTCCGGCTCGTTAGTTTGGACAGATGCTTTTAAGTTAAAATCAAACTGGCTTGATTATGGAAAAATCAGGATAGGTTGGGCAAAGGTTGGTAACGATGCTCCACCCAATGCCGGTGAGGATGTATTTACATTAAGCAATGTTAATTTCTTAGGATTGCCCTATGGGTCACTTAGCCAATTAGCGGGTACTGGTGTTACCGTTGATCCGGATCTGACACCCGAGTTCACCAAAGAACTTGAAACAGGCTTAGACCTCTCATTATTCAAACGCAGAATAAACCTCGACTTTACTTATTATAGAAAAATTACAACCGATCTTATTTACCAGGTAGGTGTCCCTTCTTCCACAGGATACCAGGCATTTAATACAAACATTGGTGAAATTAGCAACAAAGGTGTTGAAATTGGACTAACAGTTCGACCAGTTGTTACCAAAAACTTTGCCTGGGAAGTAAGAGGTGCTTTCACTAAAAATAAAAATATTGTAGAAAAATTGGTAGACGGCCTGGAAAGAACTGCACTAGGTGGCGGTTTTACTGGTGGGGTTTCTACCTGGCTGGAACCAGGAAAACCATTTGGTTACCTGAGAGGACAAGTAGCAGACAGAGCACCTGATGGTCAGTTATTAATTGACCCAACTACTGGTTGGATTATAGAGGCACTTGAACAAGATGATATTGGTGATCCTAATCCTGAGTATAAATTAGGTATTACCAATAGCTTAAGCTATAAAGGTGTTTCAGTATCTCTTGTATTTGATATGACTAAGGGTGGACAATTCTTTTCTAACGGTATTTATAGTTTATTGGGCCGTGGGGTAACAAAAGATACAGAGGACAGGGAAACTCTTTGGGCTATTCCAGGTGTGTATGGCGATCCTAATACACACCTGCCTATATTATCCGGCGGTAAAACAGTGCAAAACCAAACAAGAATCAGTACTAATGATTTATATTTTGGTAGTAGTTTCGGAATAAATTCTGCTGATGAGTTTAATGTTTTTGATGGAACGGTGTATCGCCTCAGGGAATTAACGTTAGGCTATAGTCTTCCATCACGGATTGTAAACAAGTTAAAACTGTCTGCCGTAACATTCACTTTAAGCGGACGTAATCTCTGGTACCTGTCACCTAATACCCCCAAGCATATCAATTTTGATCCTGAAGTTGGTGCCTATGGCTCTTCTCCTATCCAGGGTATAGAATTGGATGCAGCGCCTACCACAAAAAGACTTGGCTTTAATCTTAATGTAACATTTTAATTAACCACTAATTATCTACATCATGATACGAAATAGAAAAATTCTTTACATCCTTACAACCGGCCTGTTACTTTCGGTAACTAGTTGTAAGAAATACCTTGATGTAAACCAGAACCTGAATGATCCTACTAAACTCTCTGTATCTACTTTACTTGTTGCTGCAGAGCTGGGGTTGGGAACAAATCTGGGTTTTAATGGGGGGCTTTCTGACGGTCTTTCAGTATACATGCACCAGCATAGTACAAGAGAAGAACCCGATCAATATGACATGAAAGGGAATGATGGGATTATTACTGGCTCATGGTCTGGTCTTCACTATACAATTACAGATCTGGATGTAATAATTAATCAGGCAACTGCGGAAAGACGGTTTGCATATGCAGGCATTGCTAAAATACTAAGAGCTTATGCTTTCAGCCAAATGGTGGATGTATGGGGAGATGTCCCTTTTTCAGAGTTTAATAAGT
Organism: Chitinophagaceae bacterium; assembly: GCA_031374245.1. Classification (GTDB taxonomy): domain Bacteria; phylum Bacteroidota; class Bacteroidia; order Chitinophagales; family Chitinophagaceae; genus JJ008. The sequence goes on from JANMFO010000325.1 coordinate 7,819, forward strand.
TTAAAGATGGAGTCAAGCAGCCAAAATTTGATGATGATGCAGCAATCTATCCTCAATTGATTGCACAGATTGACGCTGGTATTGCAGATATTAATAATCCTGCTTTAAACCCAAGCAAACCCGGAGCCGATGATGTAATATATGGGGGAAATACGGGAAGGTGGATAAAAGCAGCGAATACTTTAAAACTTAAGCTATACACGCAGCTTAGAAAAATTCAAAATGTAACACCACAGGTTACAGCATTGTTATCAAACCCTGCAAATCTGATTAATGCAGCCAATGAAAGTTTTGTTATTCCTTTTGGTACGGCATTACTTACGGATAGGAATCCAGGTTTTGCAGATTACTCTGCTACGCAACGTACCGAACATGTTAGTCCCTGGTTATATGAGATAATGAAAGGGTATAACCCTGTATTCAGCGGCATTACTGATCCCCGGATACCTTATTATATCTACAACCAGTTAAAGATTACTCAGGCA
>JANMFO010000116.1:0-4414 GCA_031374245.1 Chitinophagaceae bacterium
CTTTTCTGGTGCCGGTAAACGGAAGGCTCTATTCTTATGAACATAAAAAGAAATTGGTGTACCATTTGGCTGATCACCCAGGAAATCGCTGCACAATCCAAACTTTTGTTCATCCTGTGCCAGAAAACGGTTTCTTGCAACGATAATATGTACTTCATTCTCCTGCACAGCCGGTGCTGATGCAATTGAATAAAGCCGTGGTGCAATCGGTGATAATATTTTTATGACTTCAATAAATTGTTCTAGATTCTTAACAGGATAGATTCTCAATAAATCAGCCAAATCCATTCTTGTATCAGGAATTTCCTGTTGAATGATAGCAGCATATTTTTTTACTGCAGAAGTAAGCAGGTAACAGATGTTCAAATTCTCCGTCAATAATTTTCTTACCGATGCCGTTATTTTATTAGTTGTGATTTCTGTATTCGCATCAATACCGGTTAGTGAAATAATTTTCTCAACCACATCGAACCGGTTCTTGGGGAAAATACCAATCGCATCACCCGGTTCATATTCAATTACTTCGTCTGCTGCTATTTCTATATGATAGGTTTGTTTGTTCGATCCTTTGTCGTTTAAATCAATATTGGTGAGTATCGTTCCGTTGTAATGTTTTTTTGCAGTTGCTTTTTTTGAAACGCTATGTGCAATTACTGGTGGAGCTACCGCTACAGGTTTGGCATCTGCCGTTACTGAAGCTACTATTTTTTCAAACCATGCCAATGCATCTTCTTCATAGTCCACATCGCATTTCTGTAAAGCGATTACTCTTTTTGCACCAAATTTTTCAAACCGGGCATCAACATCTTCACCGGTTTTGCAAAACATAGGATACGATGTATCACCCAATGCCAGCACACTGTATTTTATATTAGCAAGTACCAATTCATTTTCATGAATATAATCATAGAATTTTTTTGCCGGTATCGGTGGCTCACCTTCACCTTGCGTACTGATAACAACAAAGAAGTAATCTTCCTTTCCTAAATCCGCAACACGGTACTGGCTTAAGTCTGTCAGTTTTGCATTCACACCTTTCTTCTTGGCAACCGCAGCCAGATGTGTAGCTAATTTCTTTGCATTACCGGTTTCAGTACCAAATGCCAGCGTTATTTTTTTAACTGCAGTTGTTACAGCATGACCATTTCCATTTGTTGAAGCAACAGCATGACCGTTGCCATTTGCATAACCATCTTTCACCAACCCAGACAGGTAGCCATTTATCCAAATCAATTCATCCTTCGTGGAAGTATTGATTAGTTCCTGTAATTGCTTCAGTCTTTCTTCTGCCAGCATATCCCTATTTTAAAGCTAATTCATTGAAAATACTTCCGGCTGCCTGGTTATTATTAAACCAGTTAAACTGATTGTGCAGGTTCACTACATCACCAACAATCACCAATGAGGGAGAACTGAATTGCTTACCAGCAAAATCAGCAGCACAGTTTTGCAACGTTGTTATATGCACTTGTTGATGAACTGTAGTTGCCTGTTCTATCACTGCCAACGGAGTTTGTGCTTTACGGGTATAACGCAATAACAATTCAGCAAGGTCTGTAATATTTTTAGCGGCCATGTAAAACACCAATGTATCAGTAGTGTGTGCAAGGCTTTTCCATTTTTCTGAACTGTAATAGCTGTTGGGATTAAAAGTGAGCAACTGCACCCCTTGTGAATACTCTCTTGCGGTCAGCGGAATGCCAGCATAAGCCGAAGCACCAGCAGCAGCTGTTATCCCGGGAATAATTTCAAATTCAATTCCAGCTTCTACCACAGTTTGCAATTCATCCAGCACATTACTAAAGAATGCCACATCGCCACCTTTCAACCGCAACACTATTTTCCCTTCCGAAGCATGTTGAACAATCAATTGGTTGATTTCTATCTGCGAAACTGACGCATCATTATAACCTTGCTTACCGGCTAAAATAATTTCCGAACCGTTTTTTCCATGCAAGGAAATAATATCAGGGTTTACCAGCCTGTCAGTAATAATCACATCAGCTTTGCCCAACCGGCGTTGCAATTTCACCGTAATAAGTTCTGCATCACCCGGACCTGCTCCTGCCAAAATCACTTTGCCTTTAGTCGTTTCCATAGTATCCTTTACGTTTTTACTTATTGAAACAATACAGCAGCTACCGTGCTGTTGCTCGTTTCATCTATTAATATGGCGCTGCCATTTATATTTAATTTCTCATACGAATCATACACCAGTGGTGAAGCTGTTTTGATAACTGCTTTCACTACTTCATTCAATTTCACTCCACCTTCTACGGGTTGTTGTTGCAGGGTATTTACCTCTAATTTATATTCTACGGATCGGACTACTGACCTTACCAGCCTGCTATTATGCTGCAAATAATATTTATTACCCGGCTGCAGTGGTTTATCATCCAGCCAGCAAAGCAATACATTTAATTCATTTCCAACTTCGGGAAGGTTATCAATTTTTGCAATCGTATCTCCACGGCTGATATCAATGTCTTCACTCAATTGTACCACTACCGGTTGTGGCGCAAATGCTTCTTCTACTTCTACACCACCAACTTCCAGTTTAGCAATAGTCGTTTCATGCCCGGCAGGCAATACTTTTACCTTATCTCCCTTTTTATAAACACCACTGCTAATCTTTCCTGCATAGCCACGGTAATCATGTAATTCTTCTGTTTGCGGACGAATTACATACTGCACCTGGAAACGGGCATCCGTATAATTAATATCATTGTCCAATTTTACGTCCTCTAAAAATTCCAGTAACGGTTTTCCATCGTACCAATCAATCTTTTCTGATTTATCAACGATGTTATCACCGTTCAATGCACTCATTGGGATATACGTCACATCTTTCAATTCTAATTGTTTTGCCACTTCAGCAAAATCAATTACGATATTATTGTACACATCTTGCGAATATTCTACCAAATCCATTTTATTAATCGCTACCACAATGTGTGGAATCTTCAGCAACGATGCAATGATAGAGTGACGGCGGGTTTGTTCTACCACACCCTGCCTTGCATCCACCAATATTATTATCAGACTTGCATTGGATGCGCCGGTAATCATGTTCCTTGTGTATTGCACATGGCCCGGTGCATCAGCGATAATGAATTTTCTTTTCGGTGTGGTGAAATAACGATACGCCACATCAATCGTAATGCCTTGCTCTCTTTCTGCCCGCAAGCCATCCGTCAGCAATGCTAAATCGACAGAACCATCCGTACGGTTCTTGGTAGATTTTTCCAATGCTTCTAACTGGTCAATTAAAATATTTTTACTGTCGTACAGTAAACGGCCAATCAATGTGCTTTTTCCATCATCTACACTTCCTGCTGTTATAAATCGTAGTAAATCCATCAAGAGTATTTTTATTTGTACTTATTTATTTTTTGTTGCCAGCGATAGTAACTCCGGTCATCGTCCCTTGCGTCGCACTCTTCATCGTCCGGTAATTCTATTCATCTTTTTTGTTGAACCCCTACGGGGTTCGGAATACATTCTCCGTCATCTATTCCCCGGGTTGCACCCGGGGCTACCAACATTCAGCCCCGCTGGGGCTGTCTGAATATCGAAAAGTCTTTCCACTTTTCAATCTTCATCTTTCGGACTTACCGTCTTGCCGACTTCCCTGCTGACTAAAAATATCCGTTTTTCTTCCGGTCTTCCATTGCAGCTTCAGTCACCTTATCATCAATTCTTGTTTCACCCCTTTCACTTATTTTAGTGGCAATTATTTCATTAATCACTTCATCAAGATTGGAAGCAGTTGATTCTACAGCAGCGGTACAAGTCATATCGCCAACAGTTCTGTAACGAACTCGTTTTATTACAATCTTATCTTCTGCTGATGGCTGCACATATTCACTCATGGCTACTAACTGACCCTCATGTTCTATCACTTCTCTATCATGAGCAAAATAAATAGAGGGCAATCCAATATTTTCTTTGCGGATATAATTCCAGATGTCTAATTCTGTCCAGTTACTGATAGGGAAGCAGCGAACATTTTCTCCTTTATGAATACGACCATTGAAGGTGCTCCATAGTTCAGGACGTTGCAGTTTAGGGTTCCATTGTCCAAACTCATCCCGTACAGAAAAAATTCTTTCCTTAGCTCTTGCTTTTTCTTCATCTCGTCTTGCCCCACCAATGCAGGCATCGAATTTGAATTCTTCGATGGTATCAAGTAAGGTATATGTCTGTAACCAGTTGCGACTTGGAAATTTTCCTTTCGGCTCTGTCAGGTTTTTTTCTTTAATAGTGTCTTCTACTTTTCTTACAATCAATATAGCACCTACTTCATTTGCCAGCCAGTCACGGTACTCTAATGCTTCAGGAAAATTATGCCCGGTATCAATATGTACTAACGGAAAAGGAATTTTTCCGGGAGCAAATGCTTTTTTTGCTAAAT
>JANMFO010000129.1:0-12085 GCA_031374245.1 Chitinophagaceae bacterium
GTTTGCTGATTTAAGCGGCGACCATTTTTATGCCCACATAAAGACAACTGATTTTACGGGTACCATGTTTGAGCAGCAGGTGGCACATGGTTATTTTATTATGAGTATTGCGGCAGGATTATTTGTGGATAATTATGAAAAAAATCCAGTGCTGTTAAATTATGGTATAGACGAATTGCGTTTTACTAAGGCCGTTTACCCCGGAGCGGAAGTATATATTCGTTTTACCTGTAAAGAAAAATTGCCAAACGATAAAAGAGTGATTGAAAAACCGGAAGACTTTAAACGGGGTGATGATATTGATAAGGGAATAGTAAAATGGCTGGTAGAGTTTTTTGATGAAACGAATGAAGTAACAGGGGTGGCAACAATACTTACCATGGTCGCTAAAAAGAATCAATAATGTTTATTGTTTCTGACATATACATTTACCCGATAAAATCGCTTGGGGGATTCAGCGTTACCGAAGCGATGGTGACAGCAACAGGATTTCAGCATGACAGGCGATGGATGCTGGTTGATAAAGATGCAAAGTTTATGACCCAACGGCAGGTTGCTGCTATGGCGTTATTACAAACAGCTATTACCACAGAAGGAGTATATGTTTACCATAAGCAGCATCCGGAAATGAATATTACTATACCTTTTCTTTTATCACCCGCAAGTATTAAGCAAGTAAAGGTTTGGAAAGATATGTGTGAGGCATGGTGTTATGATGATATTATCATTAATTCTTGGTTTAGTGAAATGCTTGAAACAGAATGTGAGTTAGTATATATGCAAGATGACACAAAACGAATGGTGGATACTGATTATGCAAAAAATAATGAAGTCACTTCTTTTTCGGATGGATATCCTTTTCTTATTATTGGACAATCATCGTTGGATGAACTGAATCGTAAACTAGAAAAACCATTACCAATAGACCGTTTTCGGCCAAATATTGTTTTTACTTCTGGTGAACCGCATGCAGAAGACAGCTGGAAGCATATTACTATTAATGCGATTGATTTTTATGGGGTAAAAACCTGCGGCAGGTGCATAGTAACAACCATTGACCAGCAAACAGCTGTTGCTGGAAAAGAACCATTAAAAACATTAGCTTCTTACAGAACTGTTGACAGTAAAGTAAAATTCGGGATGAACCTGTTGCACAAAGGCGAAGGTGTGATAAAGGTGGGGCAAAAAATAAAAATTCATAACCAATACCAGGGTCAGAGTCCGGGGATTGATTTAAATACCTTCTCTTCTTTATAAAGTCAGCCTATAATAGTTATATAGCGGCTTGTCTAAAATCATCAACAAGTGCAATAAAATCTTTATGGGTATAAACAGAATCAAATATTTACACTAATTTATTTTCTACTGCAAACCGTATTAACATAGCTGTATTTTTTACATTTAATTTTGAATGTAGATTTTTCCGGTGGCTGTCAACCGTATCTACACTAATAAAAAGTTTTTCGGCAATTTCCAGATTCGTTAGGCCTTCGGCAATATGTGCCAACACTTCTTTTTCTCTTTTGGTTAAAGGGGGTAAATTAGTTTGTATGTCCGTATTAGTTGTTAGTGCTTTGCCTGCATCGAAACTTAAATAGGTTTTGCCACTATAAGCGGTTTTTATGGCGTCAATAATTTCCTGCCTGTTGGAATTTTTTAAAAGATAACCGCTGGCACCATTTTCCATCATTTTTCTTATATAGGTACCCTGATTAAAAGTACTTAATGCTACTACCATAATACCGGGATAGGTTGTTTTAATTACTCTGCATAAATCCACACCATTTATATCCGGCAAGCTAATATCCATTAAAATTATATCGGCCTTATTAGTTGTAAAATATTGCAGACAGTTATTTCCATTTAAAGCATAGCCGGATACTTCAATTTCTTTTTCATGTTGTAATAAGGAGTAAATTCCTTCAATTACTACGGAATGATCATCTACAATATAGACTTTAATCATAACTATGCCATTAATTCAATATTTACTGATGTTCCATTACCAGGTGAAGTAACGGTATCAATAGTGCCGTTAAAATACTGTACCCGGTATTGGATATTATCCAGACCAGCACCTTTTTTATCAAAAGGGGTGGCTTTGTCAAACCCCCTTCCATCATCTTCTACAGTAATCCCGATTTTATTATTACTGATTGTAAGTTGTACCAGAATCTGATTTGCCGCCGCATGTTTAACAGCGTTGTTAACCAACTCTTGGATAATACGGTAAGTAAATACTTCTGCTGTGTTGGTCAGCTTTCTGTTTTCACTAAATTGTTGGTATACCATGGTGATACCTGTAGAAGATTGAATGGAATCACAAAAATCCCTCACCGCTTCATTCAGTCCATATTTTACCAATGCTTCTGGCATCAGGTTATGCGCAACTTTTCGAAGGTCATTGATGGTGTTATCCAACATGCTTAACGATTTATCGAAAAGGGTTGCATTTTCGGGGGTTAGTACTAAATTCTCTTTCATATTTATAAAGGATAATTTTGTGCCGCTCAGCATACCGCCGAGGCCATCATGCAAATCTTTGGCAATACGGCTGCGTTCGTCTTCCTGGCCTTTAAGCATGGCATCTATGGCGAGTAATTGTTTATCTTTTTCTAATTCGGTAATTTTTTGTTGTTGTAGCTCCTGTCGCTGTCGATTAACTTTTTGTTTGTTTTTAAAATTGCGGTACCCAAGTAAACTTATTATAAATAAAATTGCAGCGCCTCCAATAAGTATTTTATTGAGAGTGGCCTTTTGTTTGTTGACGGAATTAAGGCTCAATATTTCTTTTTCTTTTTTTAATATTTCATATTTGTGTTCTATACTGGCTAATTGTTTAAAATTATTTTCAGAGACTAATGATCCGTACAGGTAGGAATGTTTTTCTAAATACTTATATGCTTGTTCATAATTTCCCAAAAATTTGAAAGATGCGGAAAGCCAATCATAACACCAGGCTTCAGTTTTCTTTTGGTTCTTTTTTTGGGCTATTGGAATGCAAATATTGAAAAATTTAATCGCCTCATTTAAATCCGTTTTATTTTTTCCGTTAGCCAAAGCTTTTTGAAAAAAAATCTTTCCGGTTATGAAATAATAATAATCGGCTATATATTTCTTGTCATTAGCAATAAGCAAAGGCGCTGCCCTTAGGATGTTACTAAGTGCAGAATCAAAATATTTGTAATCAGCATAGTGTTGCCCTGATTCAGTGTATGTATGAATTAGCATGGCTGTGTCCTTTTGATCTTTCCAAAGCTGTAAACATTCATTGATGATTTTAAATACTAAATTGAAGGTGTCCTTATTAACCTGCTGGTCATTTTCAGCCAAGTCTGAAGCAATAAATAGTTTCGCATTTGCAATACCCGGTTTATATTTAAATTTTTCAGCCAGGGCTAAACTTTTATTTATATATTCTTTTTGTTTGCCAAATTGCTCGGTTTGATAAAAGGTCATAGCGAGTCCAAGAAGTGCTTTACATTTTGTTTCGTGATATTCATTTTCAACGCCTGTTGTAAGTGTCTCATTGAATAATTCAGTTGCTTTTGTATAATTTCCTGCCACATAAAAATTCCTTGCTAATAATTGGGTAGCCTGTATTTTAATATCTTCCTTTTCTTTATTTTCACAATTTGATAAAATCCAGTTAGCCAATATTTCTTTTGCACTAATATCTTCAGAAGTTAATGAATCCAGTATTTTAAAATACTTATTTAATGTTGCTATATCAGTCTGCTCATTTTTTAAAACCTTTTCAAGTGAATCTAAATTTTGTAGTGACTGAGAAAATATATCCACGGCTAACAGAAGTAGTATACTACTTAGAATGGAAAAATGCTTTACAAAATTCATGCAGATGGTTGTTTCTTAAAAATGTAAAGTATCTGTTTTTTACCCAAACCACCTAGCAATTCCTAAAAATCACCCCTTTACGTGATACTGCAGTGTGTCATAGTTTCCAATATTTGTATAGCAAAAACCTTCTATACTTTATTTTATGAAAACAAAGATGATTGTACTGCAAGGTATCAAAATAGAGAAAATGCCTGCTGTTGCTAAGAGTAAAACAAACCTGATTACCAATATTGGTGTTGAAATAAAGTGTTTCTTTAAGCGGGTAAACCCCAATAACTGGTTTAGCGATTTTGCAGAAATTGAAATTACGCTGGAAGAATTTGCCTGTAAAAAACAAACTGAAATAAATAACCAAGAGGATACCTGATTTTTCTAACTTCCCTAAGTTACACCAATATCAGTCTGTGGAATATTGCAACGGTAAGATAATGACAGTAACTGCCTTTTATACTACCAGTCAACACCGCAGATTAAAATTAGTTTACAATGCCTACGAAATAAATTGTATATATTAACAAGATAAACCCGGACACATGAAATATTTAGTTTCTGTTTTAATCACTTTATTTTTTTTCGTTAACTGTAATTATATTTTTTCACAAAAAGTACTTTCAGCCAGAACAGCGCCTTTGCCAATTACACTTTATTCCGGAGCTGGGTTTAGTGGTATTACCAAAACTATAGCAGATGGAAGCAACATTTCTTTGACCGATTTTAATGATAAATGTGTTTCTATACGGGTACAGCCCGGGTATTATGTAACACTTTATGAACATGCGGATGAAGCTGGCGGATACGGATTGTCGATTGATTTAATGGAAGACTGTTTGGATTTGAATAAATACCGGTTAGCAAACAAAGTATCTTACATAACCGTAGGTAATACCAACAGGCAAGGATATGTGTGGGTAAGGGGAAGATTCAACGCCGCAACTTATATGCCGGGCCATTGGGAAAGAGCAAAAGCAACCGGAACTATTGATAATAGTATTGCCGTTCTATCGCCTCCGCAGCCTTCTAAAATTGTAAGGCCAACCGCACCTGTTATAAGCCAACCACCAACAGGTGATGTGAGTGATCATAGAACAGATAAAAATACTTTAATAGCTATTGAAGAAAATGCTACTGAATTTCTTTTTAAACTAACATCACTTGGCAATATACTTCCTGCCGATCAGCAATTATGGGATAAAGCAGTTAACGACCAACTGGGAATAATCGGAAGCGATTACAGGGGGTATGAAGATATTGGGTCAGCTGCGTTTGAGAGAGCGGCAGAAGCAATTTATATACCTAACAATTTAAATTTTTGGTATCCGCAAAAGCAAACCTCTCCACAACCAACGAATTTAAAATATTATAAAAGAACATTAATAGGGAGGATTGATAGCAGACAACGACCAGAGGTGCAGGCGATAAATGAAGAGTATAAAGATTATGATGTTAATATACATATAAAGCCAGATGCTAAATATATGTACTTGGTTAATGAGGCGCATAAGCCTGAAAAGAGTAATAAGCAATGGATAAAGGAAGTTGCAAGTAATGCCAGTATTAAACATCCATGGGCAACATACATAGATGGATGTCCCACCCGGTTTACAACTGTGGAAGCAGAAGTAGAATTAGGCAATGATGCTGAAGAAAAATTTATGCCATTGGTAAACCAACGGCCAGAAAAACAAATTGCTGTTTATGGTCCATGGATTTGGGATGAAGGGCATTGCCATCAACCTGAAATTCATCCATCGGAGCAAATTTGGTGGAATGATAACGTAAATAATCAAAAAACGTATACCTGTAATTTATTTTGCGATGCATCAAAAAGATTTTGGTGGCGCAATCAAATGGATGATGACGCTTTGTTTAGTCAAGGTGCTAAGGGCAGGCCCTGGGGTGCACCACCCATTAAAGGGGTGTTTGCTATTGCTTTTGAAGTTAGCCTGGGTAATGGATTATCTGTAACAAGCAGCTCACAAAAAATATTTGAAGTGACCAATATCAGTGATTTCAATGTTAGAGATTATTTGAAAACAGATAATATACATGGCGATAAAGTATATAATTTAAATTATCAAGGAAAAAATATTGTATCCTTTATCCCTCATAATAACGCTTTTAAAGTTTCTTTTGAAAAAATAGGTTTAGTGCCTGCTACAACTCCCAAGGGTACAAATAGGGTAAGAGGTTTTTTGGTTATAGAAACTGAAGTAGGAACCTGCACTTTAAAAAATAATGGAAAAGTACTGCTTAATGGTGTTTCAATTCAACTTCCCGCTAATGCAACTGCCGATAATGTGGCGGAAGAAATTGAAACGAAGGCTTTTCAGAAAGTGGATGGTCATTATATGTTTAAAATAACCGAAACAACAAGAGGAAGTAACCCCCTGATTGAAGCATTCGGCAAAATAAATTAAGAATTAAGTAATGAAAAATATTTTTTCAACTATGCTATTTGCATTATTGGTGTGCTTTACTGTAAATGCAAATAACTACAGCAGTATGCAAAATATAAAAAATACAACCGACACTACTTATACCTATTATGATGCAGCCCGGAATAAATATGTTCTGAGAGGGGATACGTTAGAGTATACTCCGGTAAAACCAGCTGAAAGCTCTTCCGGCATATACGATGGCGGTAAATATGTTAAAAGAGAAATTTCCGGGTCTGATAAAAATAATATTGTGTTTTTGTTTATAAAGGCAAAAGCCAGTAAAAACGCACAGACAGGAAAAAATATAAAACCTAATGCATTTGTGAAAATAGAAGGGGCAAATAGAAATGAAAATTTTATTCTTAAGGCTGCGTCATCAATTAATATTGAACTTAAAAATTTGTTACAACAATTATTAATTAACTAAAAAAGCAACATGAGAAAAATAGTCTTACCAATAGTTGCCATTTTATTTATTAGCTGTACAGGCCTAACCCAAAAATGGGATAAGCCAACTGCAAAAAAAGCTTTTATGGATCAATTACCTGAAACCGGTATGGATAATTTTACCCCCGAAATGATCGATCAGTTATGTGATTGTATGGCAGATAAGGCAGTAGCCCGGTATAAATCTTTAAGCGAAGCAAATGCCGATGAAGCAGGTATGAAGGAGTTCGGGGCTGACTGTGGTAAAGAGCTGATACAAAAATCTATTGAAGGGAAAATAAAGTCAATGAAGTAAAATGAGATCGGGTTTCATGTAATGATTATTAGGAGTATTGATTCCCCAATAATTTAACTATATCGTCTTGCCCAAATAGATTATACAATGCAGAGATTAAAAAACAGTATCAGGTAGTGAGGCCGATATATTTTAGCAATGCAATAGTTTAATATAAACAAATAAGAAAAAAATGAAAAAAGTAATACAACTGGCTTTTATTATTTCGCTATCGCTGGTAACAGCAAATGTAAATGCTCAATTAAACGGGTTACTAAAAAAAGCGAAAAATAAAAGTGCAGAAAAGATGCCTGCTACAAATGGTATCATTGAAGAGCCAGACCAGGTATCTTCAAATACACAAACGTCAACCAATAATAACGGAAATGAATATGAGTATTTTTTAAATGGGAGATGGGATGGTACGTTAAACATAAATCAAATTAAAAATTCTGGTAGCCTTTTTGACCCCTTGAAAATAATGCGGGAAAAAAACGAAAAAGGAACTTTTCATTTTGCAAAAGACTATGCTGAACTGGTGCCCTATACAAAAGTTTATAATAGTAATGTTAGAATTAGTTTCTCTTCAGAACCATTTACCACTGGTGAAAAATTGAATAACAGCTTTTCTAGTAGAAATTATATTTATGCAAGACTGGAGAATACCGCAGGCTCTATAAAAGATGCTTTTAAATTGGGGGATGGCGATGATAAACTCATTGTAAAAATTATCGTTTTTAACGATAAGGAAGATATAGTTAAGGAGTTTGAAACCAATATCTGGTTTCTATATTTAAAAGCGGACGAGGCAAAAGGAAAGTTTATAGATTTTGATATAAAACCGGAACCTGGAAAAATAACCACACATTCAATTAATGACGAGTCCTTTTATTATTCCCCATTTTTTAGCATACAGTCGCAGCAATACTTTCCGGTTAACGGGCAGTACCGTATTGGTGTACAGGTTTTCAGCCGTGTAAAAGACGATTGGGGCAAGGAAGATTGGTATAATATCAAACAATGCGGCGCTCATTTCGACTATAATTTTTCAGCAGCAGATGTGTCTACCATTAATAAAGAGGCCGCTGCCATCAGTGATAATATGAAAGACGCAGTCAGGTATGCACTTAAGCCGTTACCAAAACAATGGACAGAAAAATCATCTCCTTTAGTAATGGGTTTTACACAGGCCCAATTGATAGCGATGTACGAAAAAAGTTTTTCAAATAAAATGGATGCACATACTACGGTTAAATTTCATGCTTCACCATCCGCCGGAGGATGGACGGTGGTAAATAATGATTATGGAATTCCAAAATACAGGTATAGCAACCAGTGGCACACCATTTTTATTAAATATGCTAATGGAAAAACATGCTTTTATCAGGGTTTTGGTTTGCGGCAGCAATATAATGGCGGGGGAACTTACGGCCCCGCTTTTATTGATAAAAACGATTATTATATGACCGACTGCGAATTGATGAAATGATTTACAGTTGGTATCCTCACTTTTACTTTAACAGAATAATATATCAAATACTAATTAATAGCGGCCGGATTTAAACCCGGCTCTGCTTTTTTTGAATAAAAGATATATCATTATATTTTTTCTAAGGTTTTGTACATTAAATAAAATATTTGTAAGATGACGGAAGCATATGTAAAAAGCCATGTCCACCGTATCATCTTCCCTCCAAACAGTCAGGAATAATTTATTTTTATAATAAGATTAGTGATCCTGCAATTATTTTTAGTTGTCTGTATAACATCAATAACATTAATAGCGATATTATGATAATTGCCATAGTTATTTTGTAGGTTTTTGGTGCTGCCGTAGCCAATATAATCAGGCGATACAAAAAATACCCCACCGATACCATTATGTAGCCAATATATATATCACTATAGAAATCGTTATTGTAAGAATGTATCCACCATTCATCCGATGTAAAGAAAGTACCATTTCTATATCATTGCGAAATAGGATATGAAAATATTGAGTAGTTTATTTTTTGAATGCCTTTCTTCCTGGCCGTATGCAAAAACCGATACCACCATTGAAGTCGTTAAAGTTCTGAGTAAATCGCTGACCCGTTTCAAATACATACATGCCGTTCAAACTAAATCCCAGCCACGGCAACTTGTTAGTAAACACTTCTATCCGGCTAAAAATACCAATTGTGCTGGTGTTTAGTTTTCCGGCAGTGGTTATATTTCTTGTTTCTCTTTCCGTGCCAGTATAGTTGGTCGAAAAATTATTGAAATTAATGCCTGCTATTTTTATACCTGTGGCAGCATTAAAATTTCCGTTTGTATTATATAAGGAAGGCTGAATAAAAAACTCTGTTACATTATGATTATAAAATCTTCCACCAGGTGCAATGATAGATGCAACTTCGGTACTTTTATATTTTCCAAAACCGGCACCGCCTGCTATTTCAAAAAATAAGCTCTCTCTTTTGTCAAGTGGTGTAAACCAAGAAAGGCCGGCTTCTGCCATAGTACGGTTGTAATTATAAATAATATTGCGGTTGCCTGCTTTGGTAGAACCCCCTTTTTCAGCCGAGTTCATAAAAGAACCTTGCAGGGCAAAATTTTTAGCAACAGAATATGAGCCTTGCGCCTGTATGCCATTTATTAGTTCATAAGGATTTTGTTCCTGGTTATTTGAATAGGAGTTGGCACTACTGCCTCCGCTACTATACATAGCCCTACCGGTAAACTCACCTTTACCGGTATGCATACCACTGTTGGCCAGTGTGGGAGTATATTGAATAAATTCTGCGGTAGTACAAGAGGCTAAAAAAATAGCAAGTGATGCAAATAAAATTATTGTACGCATAAGATTTGGTTTAAAATTGATTTGCCAAACTTAATACACTTACCTGAAATTTAAAACCAACATAGAAAGTTTAATAACTATCTCATTCTTATGTCATTTTTGGTAGCAAATATTCAAAAATGCAGTCTTCCCGTCTTCTTTATAACTTTACACTTTAATAATTATATGGAACCATACGTAAAAACGGAAACACATAACGGAATTACCAGTATTGAATTCTTTCATCCGCAAAGTAACTCATTACCGGCTCAACTATTGGAACAGATGGCGCAGGCTATTCATGGTGCCGGGAATGATGAATATACAAAAGTGATTATCCTGCGTTCGGTTGGAGAAAAAGCCTTTTGTGCCGGTGCTTCTTTTGATGAATTGGCTGCTATAAAAAACGAAGAGCAGGGGCTGCACTTTTTCAGTGGCTTTGCTAATGTTATCAATGCCATGCGAACTTGCCCTAAGTTTATTATTGGCCGTATACACGGTAAATGTGTTGGTGGTGGAGTGGGATTAGCAGCAGCAGTTGATTATGCGATTGCAACTGAAGTTGCAGAAGTAAAATTGAGTGAACTGGCTGTAGGTATCGGTCCTTTTGTTGTGGGTCCGGCGGTAGAAAGAAAAATTGGTAAGTCTGCCTTTTCTCAACTAGCTATTAATGCTACCTTATGGCGCACTGCTGATTGGGCCAGGAGAAAAGGATTGTATGCAGAGGTCTACCCGGAAATTACAGGCATGGATGAGTCGATACACCGTCTTGCTAATGTGCTGATGCATTCCAGCCCGGTCGCCATGGCGGAAATGAAAAAAATGTTCTGGAAAGGAACTGAACAATGGGATAAACTATTATTGGAAAGAGCCGCCATCAGCGGACGATTGGTATTGAGTGAATTTACAAGAGCTGCAATTGCAAAATTTAAAGCGAAGTAGCCCTCACTCTTAATCGTTGAATTTCGCTTTTAGCTCAAAGGATACGACTTTTTTATTGAGCAGGTAAAATACCATAGTGTAAGCATTGGAGCCATCCATAGTACTTGCTGCATCATCCAGAATACTTAATGTACTTTTCCCTCTGCCTTTTTCTGTTTCATAATAGCTATAAAAGCCGGGCTGAATATTGACATGGTATTTATCATATTCGGCGATGATTTTTAATTTATCGGTACCGATACCAATACCTGTTGCAGTTTTACATAAAGGGCTGCTGCTTCTGATGCCAATCAGCTGCATGTAAAATTGATTAGGAACATTATAATTGCGCTGAAATTCAAGCTGCACAGCAATATTTTTATATGTTAGCTTCGCTGTGTCTTCATAAAAAGGATTTATTGTATCCAGGGAATTTATCAGCAGTATTTTTTTATTCAGTAATTTTTCTACTTCGGCTTGTGACATTCCAAGTTTTAATGAACCGAGGCCATTCATACTTATTATGTAGTCTTTATTTTGGGCAGCGGCACAAGTGGCTGCGAGAATAAAAAAGAGCAAACATATTTTTTTCATTGCATGAGGTTTAAATTGTTTTTTACTCTTCATCATCGTAGATGGGAAGTATTTCAAAAGACACGACTTTATTGTTCACAAGGTTAAATATAATAGCATAACCTTCTTCATCTTCTTTAACGGTAATAGTACTCATGGTTTTGCTTTTTACCGGTTTGTCATTATCATAATCAAAAACTGGTTTTGCATCTATATGATAACCGTCGTAGGAGGCAATGATTTGCAATTTGGTGGAACCAATACCAAGCCCTGCCTTTGTTTTACATAATGGGCTGCTGGTTTTTATGCCATCAACAGTAATAATATTATCCTGTTTTTTCCAGAGGTTAATTTCTACATCAATGCCTTTGTATTTTGCTTTGATTGTTTCAGTAAGCTGCACAGAATCTATGTTAATTACTTTCAGCGTAATTTTTGTTTTCAGCAGTTTTTCTAATTCTGTTAAGGGCATTCCCAACTTTAGTGCGCCAATACCATCCGTACTCAGCAGATAATCCTTATTTTGGGCAATAGCAGTAGTTGACAGAAGTATGAAAAGAAAAGGGAACAACTTTTTCATAGCAGAAGTGTTTAAGGTCTATACGTAAGTTAAACAATAATTTTAATGGAATCATCATACTTAGTTTTTAATGAAACCAGTTTTGCAGGAATTTGCAGAAAGCTGGCTAAAAATGATACTGACCTAGCCAATATTATTAAGCAGTATGGCCTTCCACCAATGTGGACACGACC
>JANMFO010000264.1:0-7312 GCA_031374245.1 Chitinophagaceae bacterium
GGCCAACAGCACCAGACACCAATCCAGCTTTCAGACGAACGGAAAGGCGTGGCGCAATTGATTTGCCTACAACGTTGTTGGAGAAAATAATGACTTTGGCAGCATTTGCTGTTGCTACTTGTGCAATTACGTTAGTAAATAATTGTGCATCGAGATGATTCAATGAATCACCCGCCACCTGGTGAATTTTCTTTACACCGTATTTACCTAATGCAGAAAGGTCATCTGTTACTGAGCCGAGAACAACACCTTCGGTAGTGGTGCCCAATTGCTCCGCTATTTTAGCTCCGTATGTAAGAGCTTCTAAAGAAGATTTTTTTACATGGCCATCGGCGGTATCAATGAAAATAAGAACACTCATTGTTTAAAATTTATTTGTTGAGTAGAGAACAGAAAGATGAAGAGTGCGACGCAACTAAGATGCCATGAAAAACAAATGCTGGTAACAAAATCTTCTTTCTGCTTTTATAAATAATCATTTTTATAAGAACTAATTGACCTAAGTTCCCCTTTAGGGGACAGGGGCATTAAAATGCTTTTGCTTCTTCATGTAAAAGCCTTACCAATTCTTCCACATTATCAGCAGCTACTAATTTTACACCAGATTTTGCTGGTGGTAAACCAAAGCCTGCAACAGTTGTGAGTGCATCTACAGCAATTGGTTCTACTACTTTCAATGGTTTTGTTCTGGCTGCCATAATACCTCTCATATTTGGAATCCTTGCTTCAGCCATTCCTTTTTGTGCACTTACTACTACCGGTAATGCTACTTCGTTTACTTCTTCGCCGCCTTCTATTTCACGGGTGATGGTGGCGGTAGTTCCGGCTAATTCTCCAACGGAGTCCTTGAGGACAAATTTAGTAGCCAACGAAATATAAGGCTGGTCCAGCAATTCTGCTACCATACCACCGATGGATGAACCGTTATAATCAATGGTTTCTTTTCCGGTTAATACTAAATCGTACCCACCTTGTTTCGCTACTTCAGCAATTTGCGAAGCGATATAAAAACTATCATGACTGTCTGCATTTACACGGATGGCTTCATCACCACCTAATGCCAATGCTTTTCGGATGATAGGTTCGGCATCGACGGTACCAACGTTTATTAAATGAATAGCAGTAGAAGCATCGGCTTCTTTCAGTTCGATGGCACGAACCAGAGCATACCATTCATCGTAAGGATTGATAATCCACTGCACACCGTTTACATCGAATTTCGTGTTGTTATCGGTGAAGGCTATTTTTGCCGTGGTGTCCGGCGTTTTACTGATACAAACTAAAATTTTCATATTGTTTCTTTTTATCAGCGTCACCCTTTGAAAAGTTCAGGACGACAAAATTGGTTGTTTATGCAACTAAAACAAAGATAAGGAAGACAATTAAAAATTCAGAATTAATAATTAATAATTTTTTATCGTGGACAGGATTTCCAAACTAAATGAGTTTTTACAGGCCAATCCAAAGGATAGTTTTGTGCAGCATGCCCTGGCATTGGAATATATTAAACTGGGAAATGATGAACAGGCAAGGAGTTTATTTGAGGAAATCTTAAACAGGGAGCCGGGATATATCGGCAGCTATTACCACCTTGCCAAATTGCTGGAGCGGAATGATAAAACTGACGAGGCCATCAAAATATATCAGAAGGGAATGGAAGAAGCAAAGAAAGCAGGAGATAACCATGCTTTTGGGGAGCTGAGAGGGGCTTATGAGGAACTAACTTTTTAGAATGTTATTACTTAATAAATTTATTGAAACCATAAAACAGCAAAATCTTTTCTCAGCAAAAGATAAGTTGTTCATTGCTGTAAGCGGCGGTGTGGATTCTGTTGTACTATGCGAATTATGCAAACAAGCCGGGTATGATTTCATCATTGGTCATTGCAATTTCAAGTTAAGAGGAGAAGAGAGTGAACGGGATGAACAATTTGTACAAGAATCAGGAAAGAAATACGGAGCAGAAGTATTGGTTCAGCAGTTTGATACGGATAAATATGCTGCTGAGCATAAATTATCAACTCAGGAAGCGGCAAGGGAATTACGATATAATTGGTTTGCGGAATTAGTCATAAGCCAAAACCCGAAACCTGAAACCCGAAACTTCCTTTTAACTGCTCATCATGCAGATGATAACAATGAAACAGTTTTGATGAATTTCTTCCGGGGCACTGGTTTACATGGATTGACAGGTATTCCGGTATCCATAAATTATATCCGCAGGCCATTGTTATATTTTCCTAAAGAGGAGTTACTTGAATTTGCTAAAGAAAATAAACTTGAATTTGTAGAAGATTCTTCCAACCAATCATCTAAATACACCCGGAATTTTTTTCGCAACGAGATTATTCCTGCCATCAGCAAAGTATATCCACAGGTAAAAGAAAATTTGCAGGATAATATCAAACGGTTCGCAGCAATTGAAAAATTGTACCAGCTTTCTGTGAATGAATTAAAGAAGAAACTGTGCAGGCATAAAGGAAATGAAATTTATATTCCTGTGAAGCAATTGATGGGTTATTCTACTACTGCATTAATTTATGAATTTATTTCTGAATACGGATTTAATGAAAAGCAGGTGGATGAAGTGATTAAACTGGCAGCAAGTGATTCGGGTAAATATATCCAATCGCCTGACAATAATTATCGAATCATCAAACACCGCCACTGGTTTATCATCAGCCCGGTTACTGCTAAAGAATCTGCTAATATTATTATTGAACAACATGATAAAAGCATCAATTTTACGTTGGGAAAACTGAGCATAGAAACAACCTCAAACTTATCCTTCGGCAAACTCAGGACTCAAACTTCAAACGAAGCGGTATCATTGGATGCAAAAGACATTAAATTCCCCTTATTGCTGCGCAAATGGAAATCCGGTGATTATTTCTATCCCTTGGGAATGAAGAAAAAGAAAAAGCTGAACCGTTTTTTGATTGATCAGAAACTCTCCCTTTCAAATAAAGAAAATGTGTGGGTAATTGAAAGTGACCAACGTATTATCTGCGTAGTAGGCTATCGTATTGATGAACGTTTTAAAATAACTGACAAAACAAAAACTGTTTTCTCATTTACATTGGCAAAATAATTAACGACCTGTTACCTGTCTCCAGAAATTATCCAGTATGTCAAAATTGGTGAGCAGTTTTGTGGTGATGAATGTAAAGATTAAACCATAAATCGCCCCGGTAATATGTGCAGTATGCCCAATATTGTCGCTTCCTTTTTTTGCCAGTATTGTTGAAATGACCAGGTAAATAATAGCAAAAATATATCCCGGAATATGCAAGCCGGGTAAAAATATCAAGCCAATACCTGAATTAGGATTGAAAAGAATGGCGGAAAAAATAACGGCAGAGACAGCCCCTGAAGCTCCTAAAGAACGATAATAGGAATTGTCCTTATGTTTAAAAAAATCTGGTACCGATGCTATAATCAATGCTGTAAAATATAAAAGCAGGTAAATAAGTTTGCCATTGCTGCCATAGATAAAAGGCACGGCATAAATTTTCTCGAGGCTTTCTCCAAAGGAATACAAAGCCAGCATATTGAAAATAAGGTGTGCCGGGTCAGCATGTATCAGACCGTGAGAGATAAATCGGTAAACCTGTCCTCTTTGAACTAAAGGCGGATAGAAGATAAGGTCATCAATAGTTTTTTGACTATTAAAGCCACCTATTGAAACAATACAGGTAATGATAACAATGATGAGGGTGATTGAAAATTCCATTGAATAAATATAGGCGAGTTCGATTAAATTGACAAGAGCCGCTAGTAATAGTAACCTGTTACTTACTTGTGATGGTATTTTTCATTTTTTAGAATAGTACATGCCCTGTACACCTGTTCTGCTAAAATTAACCTGACTAACTGGTGGGGAAAAACAAGTTCTGATAAACTCCATTTAAAATTAGCTCTCTTAAAAACAGCATCACTAATGCCGTAAGCACCGCCAATCAGAAATACTACATTCTTTGCACTTTCATTAGCCCTTGCTTGTATAAAAGTCGCCAACCCTTCTGAACTCATTTGCTTTCCTTTTTCATCTAACGCAATGAGGTAATCCTCTTTACTCAACCATGCCAGTATGGTTTCCCCTTCTTTCTTTCTCAAATCCAACTCGCTGAGCATAGCAGCATTTTTGGGAACAGGAATAATATTCCATTCTACTTTATAATACTTGGAAATACGGCTGGTAAATTCTTCTACACCGGGCTTGATGTAAGGCTCATTATTTTTACCGATACTCCAGAATTGAATTTTCATATCTTTAATTGTTGGTACATGAAAGTAAAGAAAAACCTCTCAGTAATGAGAGGTTTTTCTTTTGTCTGTTCTTTGGTTGCTTAAAATGCCTTTTTCACTTCTTCTTTTATCTGAACTTCTGTTACTGGCCCGTATTTCTCTGCAATCTTTTTTATATCTGCTGATTTGCCTACCAGTATAAATTGCAATTTATCTTTTGGAAAATATTTGGCAATAATAGCTTTTGCTTTGTCAAGTGTTAATCCATCAACATTTTTTTCAAAGTTGTTGATGAATGATTCATCAAAATTATACCAGAACATCTGTGTCATCAATCCGGCCAATTGACCTGCTGTTTCAAACCGTGGTGGAAATTGTCCTTTCACATAATTTTTGGCAGAAGTCAACGATTTTTCATCAATGCCGTTTGAATGCAACTTGTTTAATACTTCCAATGCTTTGTCAATGGCTTGTTCAGAAGTTTTACCAGCAGTAAAGGTTGATATGGCGAATGTGCCGCCGTTCTTCAATGCAGAGAACTGGCTGCCGGCTCCATAAGTCAATCCGGTGTTTACCCGTAGTTCATCATTCAGCATAGAAGTAAAGCGACCACCAAATAAAGTGTTGACTACATCTATTGAAACATAATCAGGATTGTTGCGGGCAATACCCGGTGCGCCGATATAAAAAGTGGTTTCTTTTGCATCATCTTTATTAATCAGAAGCACTTGTTGCCTGGATGGAGCAGAAATTGGTTTTGAAGCGAGATTAACCTGTGGTTTAGTACCTTTTTTCCATGGTGAAAACAAATTGGTGATTAATATTTTCATTTCTGCCTTATTAAAATCACCAGCCACAGAAATAGCAGAGCCTTCGGGTAAATAATTTTCAGCATAAAATTTCTTTACATCCTCTACCGTCAATGGTGTTACTGTTGATATTTTTCCCTGTACAATATTCCCGTACACATGGTCGCCGTAAAGAAATTTATCGAAATAGGAAGCAATAACAGAACGGGGGCTTTCTTTTTGCTGCTCCAGACCTACTAAAAGTCTTTTCTTCTCTTTATCAAATTCTGCCGCATCAAATGAGGGCTCTAGTAATACTTCTTTTAATATGCTTAAAATTTTGTTCTTATCCTTTGCAGCCATTCTTACAGAAAGACTGGCTGATTCTTTAGAAGCAGATGTGCCGATACTTGCGCCATTAAAATCCAGTTCTTCGTCTAATTTTTCTTTGGTATAATTTTTTGTACCATGTTTCAAAGCATTTGCTGTTAATAAAGCGAGGCCTGCTTTTTCTCCATCGTATATCGCCCCGGCTGGAAGTATTACCGAAACATTAATAACAGGCACTTCATGTTGTTCCATCAGGTAAACGGTAAGGCCATTTTTCAGTTTAAACTTCTCGTAGGGGGGCAACTTGTACGATTGTGCACTCAACTGCACTGTAGCAAAAACTGCAAATGCAATGAGAAATATTTTTTTTATTTGTAGCATAAATTTCTTTTTAAATAATTTTATTCTTCAGTATTTGATTTTAGCACACCAACTGTACGGTTGCTTTTCGTAAAATATTTTACGGCCACCTTTTTAATATCACCGGCAGTTACTTTATTATAAGCAGCGGGTGCATCAAACATTTTTTTATAATCACCAAAGAATACTTCGTAGGTGCCGATGTTATTGGATTTACCATTGATGGTTTCTACCTGTCCGTAGAATTCCATCAGTTTCTGATTTTTTATTTTCTGTAATTCAGTTTCAGTAATTCCTTCCTTTTTTATTTTCTCCAGTTCTTCGTATATGGCTTTTTCCAGGTCATTCTCATTTACATTTTTTGCTGTTACAGCGGCTATTATAAATAGAGTAGGATCAAAACTTTCACCGAAAT
Source organism: Chitinophagaceae bacterium (assembly GCA_031374245.1). GTDB lineage: Bacteria > Bacteroidota > Bacteroidia > Chitinophagales > Chitinophagaceae > JJ008. The sequence goes on from JANMFO010000264.1 coordinate 6,142, forward strand.
TGGTAAATAGCTGAGTTGCCAATTGCTTTTTATCTACCAATGAACTGTATAGCCTTGATGATCGGCCACTGGCAAGAATATCACTGAGTATCGCCAATGCATAATAATCTTCATGCTTTGCTTCGGGTACATGCCAGCCGATACCGAGATAAGGAGTCGCTACATCCTTTTGCATCATCACTCTTCTTTCACCTGTTTGTGGCGGTTCTACAATATTTACTTTTGGCGGTTCCGGTTGTGATGGAATTGGTTCAATATATTTTTCAGCCAGTTTTTTTACATCATCAAATTTTACATTGCCAGAAATAACCGTTACGCAGTTATTGGGGGCGTAGTACATTTTAAAATATCTTTCCAGATCTGCCTGTTTCCAGTTTTTCATATCATCTTCATAGCCGATAACCGGCCAGTGATACGGATGCTCTAAAAATGCCAGCCCTTGCGCAGTTTGGAATAGCACCTGCCAGGGAGAATTTTCTAAACCGGTACTTCTTTCACTTAGCACAACACCTCTTTCGCTTTCTACCATTTTTGGGTCAATACTTAGACTTGAAATACGGTCACCTTCCAGGTCAAAAATTACTTCGGTTGCGGATGATGGAAACCAGTTAGTATAAACGGTTACATCTTCCCGTGTATAAGCATTGTTGGCACCGCCGTTAAATTCCATTGTCTGGTCAAACATTTTCGGGCCGTACTTTTTTGCACCATTGAACATCATGTGTTCAAAAAAATGCGAAAGACCGGTGATGCCCTGGTATTCATTACGGCTGCCCACCCGGTAAAACATATACATATTAGCATTGGGAATGGAATTGTCTTCCACTACCAGGAACTTCATCCCATTTTTCAGGGTAAAGGTTTTTACATCGTCTGCTTTCATCTGGGCTTGTAATCCAAAAGCCAGCAGGAGCAAAGCAGGAAGCATTATTCTTTTCATTGGTAAATATTTTAAGAGAAAATGATAGTAAGTAAAGCTAAGGAAATAGGTTTTCATCACCCGTCCGTTCATAAAAAAACCTTCCAGATAATCAGGAAGGTTTTAATTTCTTTAACAGGGATTATTTTATCTCGTAATCTTTTTTGAATGACATCAATGTAGAACGATAAAGGGCATTCGTAGCATCAAGTGTTGCCGCCTTTGTATAGTATTGATAAGCCTCAGACAGGT
>JANMFO010000318.1:0-9838 GCA_031374245.1 Chitinophagaceae bacterium
CCAAAGGCACGTAATGCATATCCCATAAAAAACGATGAGAACCTGCCTCCGCTGAAAGAATTTGTTGCGGACGAATCCAGTAATGGGGAATATTGACATCACCAATTTTATACATAGTATCTTGGTTTGAAAAATCTCTGATTTTGGTAATCCTGCCACCATCATTTTCAGAAATTATCTCAAGCCTTACTTCTTTTGCTTTCTCCCCAATATAATAATCAATAATAGCACCATCCGGTGGATTTTGCCCCGCTGGTTCTTCCTGCTGCAATGGTGTATCTGTGTACATATTCCATCTTACACGATAAGCTGTTTGTGGTTTGTAAAGAATTACCGGTTGACTGGTTAACTGATTTGATAGTTGACGTAACGGAGTTACATCATCCAGTATCCAGAAACTTCTTCCATGAGTACCGATAACTAAATCATCGTCTTTAATTACTAAATCACGGATAGAAGTGGCTGGCATATTTAGCCGTAAACTTTGCCAATGTCCACCATCATCAAAAGAAACATACACTGCTCTTTCACTGCCGGCAAATAATAATCCTTTTTGTTTTGGGTCTTCTCTCACTACATTTATCGGATCATCAGGTAATCCATTTACAATTTCTTTCCATGTTTTGCCACCATCTTTTGTTCTGTATATATGCGGACGCATATCATCACAACGAATTCTGTTAACCGCTGCATAAGCTGTATTAACGTCGGTATGGCTGGCGTCCATTAATGAAACCTTACTCCATGATGTTATTTCGGGCGGAGTTACATTCTTCCATGTCTTGCCTCCATCTCTTGTTAGTTGTATCAATCCATCATCTGTTCCGCACCAGATGGTATTGATGTCTTTATAGGATGGAGCAACTGTATATATAACACCACGCCGTGGCATTTTTTTCATGTCATCATTTGTGTAAATACCCACACTGCCAGGAACGTCCCAGCTTTCTCTCGTCAGATCGGGGCTGATAACCTGCCAGCTACTTCCGCCGTTCATTGTTTTGAAAAGTACATTACCTGCGAAGTACAATGTTTTATTATCTACCGGGCTGAATAACACCGGGGCGGTTCTTATAAAACGATACTTACCACTGCGTACTGCTTCGGGAGAAATATTTTGTGTTTGCCCGGTTCGTTTATCATGCCGGGTAATTTTGCCGCCATAAATAATATTGGGATTATGTGGATCCGCTGCAACGTAACCATATTCTTCAACACCAACCGGATGCCACTCCCGGAAAGTGATAGCACCATCATTACCTCTTGAAGCGATACCAACTGAACCACTTTCCTGCTGACCGCCATAAACGTTATAAGGAAACGAATTATCTGTACTTACATGATAAAATTGTGCAGTGGGCTGATTATACCAGCTGGAAAAAGTTTGTCCGCCATTTACAGTGATGATAGCCCCCTGATCGCTGGCAATTAAAATGATATCTGAGTTATTGGGATTGATCCAGATACGATGGTAATCATCACCACCCGGCGCACCACGGAAAGCATTCCATGTTTTACCACCGTCTATACTTTTCCAGGTAACCACATTGGCTGAATAAACAATATCAGGATTTTTGGGATCTACTTTTACTTCTGCAAAATCTGCTGCCCTTCCCCAGTAGCGGTTATCACTTACCATCCGCTTCCATGTTTCACCGGCATCATCACTCCGGTAGATGCCACCAGATTTTTCTGCATCCACCGTTGCATACAACCGGTTAGGATCAGATGGGGCAATACAAAAACCAATTCTTCCTAATCCCTGTTCAGTTGAGGGTAAACCATTCGTCAGCTTCTTCCAGGTATTTCCTCCATCGGTTGATTTGAATAAACCGCTTTCTTTTCCGTTCCAGGCACCGTTTTCCCAGGGGCCTTGCCTTCCGGCCCACAAGTCTGCGTATATAATATTTGGATTCAAAGGATCAATCGTTACCTGCACAGCACCTGTGTTTTCATCTTTGTACAAAACTCTTTCCCATGTTTTACCGCCGTCAGTTGTTCTGTATACACCTCTTTCTGAATTAGGTCCATAAGGATGACCTAATGCAGCAACAAAAACCCGGTTCTCATTAGTAGGGTCAATTGCAAGACCTCCTATTTGTTGTGCATCTTTTAATCCAATGTTCATCCATGTCTTTCCGGCATCGGATGATTTATAAATTCCATCGCCAACCGAAAGATCCGGTCGTTGAATCCCTTCTCCACTGCCGACATAAATTACATTGGGATTGGAAGGGGCTACGGCCACATCACCAACAGAACCTGTAGGCTGATCATCAAAAATGGGAAACCATGTGCGGCCATAGTCTGTCGTTTTCCATACACCGCCATTGTTTACACCGATGTAAAAAACATTTGGTTGTTGTGGCACACCTACGGCACCAACTGTTCTGCCTCCCCGGTGCGGGCCAATCATCCGCCATTGCATAGCATCAAAATATTTTGAATCAAAAGGCTGTGCCTGAATAAATGATGTTAATAAAAGCGCAATTACTGACGAGAAAAAATATTTTATCATGGTTGCAGGTTATAACCTAAGGTAAGGAATTTTGGGGGCAAGAAAATTTTTGTGATTGTTCAGGCGAAACAAAACTGTCCATATAAACTAATAACTATGCCAATGCTTCTGCATTTTTGCGAAACACTGACTCAGTTTTAGTATTGATTTACCTGATAACTGATTGAACAAATTCCGGTAATGCTGTACCAATGATATGAGCCCATCCTTCTGCAAAATTTGCTTTGGCAAAATCATCGTTCGCTGTTTTGGGAAAGGTTTCCAGACCTTCATGTGTAAGCTTCAATCTTGTCTTTCCGCCTTCATCAGATAATTCAAAGGTCACAAATGAATTGCCTTCATAGCCTTCATACCGCCAGCTATGCCGGAGCTTTTTATTTTCTATTACATCGGTAATCTTGCAGAGATGTAAGAATTTTTCTCCTGTTTTGCCTTCACCATAAAACTGGAATTCAAATCCCACTTCTGGTTTAAATTCAGCCAGGTCAAAATACCATTGCTTCATATCATTTTTATCAGTAATGGCTTTCCAAACCCTTTCAATAGGAGCATTATAAATTCTTTCGATTGTAAACGGTGCAGATTGCATGTTGATTTAGTTCAAATGACTTTTAATTTGCCGCTGTACAATTAAACATCCAGTTAATACCAAACCTGTCTGTGAAAGTACCAAAGCAGGCTACCCAGAACATATCTGACAAAGACATTACAGCCCACTTTCGGAAAGAGCATCAAACAATGGTACCAGTGTATATTTTACAACTTCACCGGCTTTTACTCCGGGCTTTAGCAACCCTTTTTTATCAGCCAGCTTTTTAAATTCTTCGATGTTCTGCCTGTCTTTGTTTTTATGTATCAATATATACCTGGAATGACATAGTAATTAGTTTGTAGTTAATGCTTGTTTTTTATTCCAGAAAATATAAGATAATATACCGGGCACTATCCATGCCAGCATGGTTAGCATCATCGGATCTACTGTGCCGGCTATTGCTATACCTGAATAAATAGCACCCGCCAGGTCAAAAAATAACCCGGCATAAGCCCATTCTTTTATTTTATTCAAGCCGGGAATTAAAATAGCAATTACACCCAACAATTTTGCAACGCCAATAAAAGAAATAAAATAAACCGGGTATCCAAGCATATCATGCAGAATTTTTACAGAGTCTTTATCTGTCAATATATTTGGAACAGCAGAAAAAGCCATTAGCCCGGCAAACAAAATGGCAAAGACCCAATAAGTAATGTTGATTGTTTTTGGTTTCATGTTTTTAATTAAAGAGTCATTTTTTATTCTGCTGCTTTTTCTAATGCCGAAATATCAAACCTGGTCATTTTCATAAATGCCGCCATTACATTTTGTGATTTTCCCGGAATACTCATTAGTTTACCAAGTATGGCCGGAATGATTTGCCAGGATACGCCAAACTTATCTTTTAACCAGCCGCAGCGGCTTTCCTGTCCGCCATCGGCCGTAAGTTTATTCCAGTAATAATCTATTTCTTCCTGGTCTTTACATTCTACAACAAAAGAGATGGCTTCATTAAAAGCAAACGTATGCTCACCAAAACCATCCATTGCCATAAATACTTTATCGTCCAGTTGAAACTGTGAGTGTTTTACTGTACCTGCAGCCGGCCCTTCATTTTCCTGGTATAATAAAATTCCATTTATGGAAGATTGCGGAAATACTTTGGCATAGAATTTTACTGCCGCTTCTGCTTTACCAAAACTTTTGCCTGCAAAAAGAAACGAAGGCACTATCTTCTGATTCACATCACTGTACTTGCCTTTCATAATTTGCCAGGCAAGTCCGAAGGGGTCTTGTACAAAGGCGTATCGTTCACTCCAGTCGTACTTATCAAGTGGCATCATTATCATGCCACCATCAGCTAATTGTTTATACAACTCATCTATCTCATCATCCGATTCGCTGATTACAAAAAAGGAAATGGAAGGATTCGGTTTGAACATTGGCCCTCCGTTAAGCCCCATAAATTTTTGACCACACAGTTCAAAATTTACCACCATGGGTGTATCCACTGTAATTTTTGAACCCGGGAAAAGAGAGCAATAAAAATCGGCAGCGGCTTTAGCATTGCCATCATACCATAAACAGGGGTGAATATTGTTGTTCATCAGAAAGCTTATTGGTTAATTAGATTCAGTATGTTTTTTAAAATTATTCAGGATGGCTTGCCAACCACCTCTTTGCAGTTCCAATGAATTTTCACCTTCTGCTTCAAAACTTTCTGTTACTAACGTTTTATCGCCTTTACTTTCAAATACTACTTTCATTTTTCTGCCATCGCCCAAGGTGGACTCAATCAGTTCATTGATTTTTACTCTGTCATGTACCCCTCCAAAGTCAAAACTAAAACTGCCATCTTTGGCAGCCATGGTAGCCGAGAAGCTTCCTCCATCCCTAACATCATTTTCGGATTTTGGACAATGCCAGTCTGGCGAAGCATTATTCCATTGCATGATATGCTGTGGTTCTGTCCAGTAATTCCAAACTTTTTCTACGGGTGCTTTTACAATTACTTCGATAGTAATGGCAACTTTTTTTGTTCCTTCAGCTAACTGCTTTACATTTTGCAATGCATTGGGCCACATTTTTTTAAACATCTCTTTAAACTCCGGTGTAATATCCATTTGTATGGCCAACGTTGTTTTTCCATCGGCTTCCGTCAGCGTATAATTTTCTGTAGAGCCGGCCCATATTTTTACAGCATCACTGGTAGTGTCTTCCACACCGTCTTTTACTTCGCCAAGGTGTTTGAACGACATAAACTCATTAGGCTTATTTGCAGCTACCATACTTACCATACTTCTGCCTTGCGGGTCAAGAAATAAAACCTTTGTTCCTTCTTTCCAATTGTCTGTTTTTGCATATGAACCTTCTGCAAAAGCAGCTGTCCATGCCCTGTAGCCAGCATCATCCCACAGTATTTCCCATACTTTTTCTTTTGATGCATTAATGCTGATAGAGAAATTCAGTTTTTCCATGACGTTTTACTTTAGTTGTTAGTTATTTCTTTTTTACTTTTTCTAAATTCTTAGCCACTCTGAATTTTACCACCTGTGTTATTAATGTAGCCGGAAGTGGTTTATCCAAAGGAAACCGGATAGTGCCTTTTGAACCTTCATACTTCGCCAGTTCTTTTTTAAATGCGTCAATGCCGGATGGGGCAGGATAAAAACCAATATGACTTTTATATCCTCCAAAATGTACCAGGTTCCCATTCAGTTTAAAAGTGGGAATGCCATAGGAAATTGCTTCTTCTGCTTTTGGTGCCGCTTTATGGATGATGATCCGCATTTTTTCCAATAATACCTGTACTTCTTTTGGAAACTGTGTGATGTATTCATCAATCGTTTTTATTGAAGTATTCATTCTTGTTGCCATGCTGATGGTATTAAAATGTTGATCTTGTTTTTGTTAAAGATATAGCGGTATGACAATTTACTTCTTTTCAGCATTCTTATCAAAGTGTAATAACCAGTGATTACCAAACTTATCTGTCAGGTCGCCAAACAGTGCTCCCCAGAATGAATTTTCCAGCGGATGATCAGCCACACCATCAGCAACAAGATTTGTATAACAGGTTTTTATTTCTTCTTCACTGCTGCAATTCAGCATCAGCGAAACGCTGTTGCCTTTTATCAAACCTCTTTCACCTACCATGTCTGATGCCATTAAAATTAATTCACCTTTGGTCAGTGTAGCATGTAAAATGCTTTCCTTCATCAGCGGTGGCATTTTATCAGATAGCGGCGATTCGCCAATTGTTTGCAGGGTCAGTTTACCACCAAGACAATCTTTATAAAAGGTCATTGCTTCCCGGCAATTGCCATTAAAGCTGAGATAAGAATTTATAACAGCCAACTGTTTATACTTTTTTAATACTGAGTAATGATGTTTAAATCAACTGCACAAAGATGATGTGCCTGGGTGATTTATACAGGTGGCATATATGACTATTTGTGGGGTTGATTACGACAGCCAACTTTCCTATATTTGGGATATGAAAAAGATATCCATCTTAGTACCGGAGTCATCAGTGCCGCAGGCTATTGCTGACCCGCAATATTTATTTACTGCTGTCAACCAGTTTATGCTGATGGCTGGAAAGGCTCCACTGTTTGATGTGGAGCTGGTAGGAGTGAAGAAAGAAGTAAAGTTGAGTAATGGTTTGTTCTCGGTGCATACGGACCGGCAAATAAAGGATGTGAAGAAAACAGATTTGGTTTTTATTCCTGCATTGTTTGGCGATATGCAAACAGCATTGGATAAGAACAAAGCATTGGTACCGTGGATACAGGAGCAATATGATAATGGGGCAGAAGTGGCATCACTATGTGTAGGGGCTTTTCTTTTAGCATCTACCGGTTTATTAAATGGAAAAAAATGTTCTACGCATTGGGGTTTTCAAAATGAATTCCGGGAAATGTATCCCGATGTGGAATTGGTGGATGGAAGTATTGTAACGGAAGAAAAAAGAATTTACTCCAGCGGCGGTGCCAACTCGTACTGGAATTTGTTATTGCATTTAGTAGAAAAATATACAAACCGGGAAACAGCCATTCTTGCTTCTAAATATTTTGCGATTGATATTGACCGGAACAGTCAATCAGCTTTTGCTATGTTTAAAGGACAGAAAGACCATAAGGATGAAGCGATACTAAAAGCACAGGCTTATATTGAAAAAAATATACATGACCGGATTACCATTGATGCATTAGCCAGTGCCACCACGATGGGCCGCAGAAGTTTTGAACGCCGGTTTAAACAAGCTACCAATAACTCTGTACTGGAATATATACAACGGGTAAAAATGGAAGCAGCCAAGCGACAGTTTGAAACCAGCCGTAAGAATATTAATGAAGTAATGTTTGATGTGGGTTATACCGACACAAAAGCTTTTCGTACTATTTTTAAAAAAGTGACAGGTTTGACACCGATTGAATACAGGAATAAATATAATAAGCAGGCGGTGCTGGTGTAAAATGTCTATTTCATTTTTTTTCTATTTCGCACCATTCTTTAAGCAAATGTTGCTTAAAATCGTTCGGAGTTTTCCTTTCACAATTGTTTTGACTTTCAATTAACTCTTTAGAACTATCTCCATATCCAATTCTATTATATTGAAAATTCGAATCACTTACATTTATATACTTATCAAATATTTTCAACAGGCTATCAATTCTCGAATCATAATAGTTACTAACTAATATCCTTTTAAGTTTATTATCAGTTTTGAGGAATATTTTGAAATTAAAGCCATCGGCCACACAGTCATTAGATAGTAATTCATCATCTGGAATTTGAAAAAAATTATCAGATAGCACATTGATTTTTTCTATATCAGTCGATAGTATTTGTTGTTTTGAAATTACTTCGTTTTTTGATGTTTGTCCATAAAATGGAACGCTTTCAACTATTATTTGATTCTTTTCATATTTATACAAAATGCTCGATTGACACGATAAAATATAAATTGTTCTTGATTTTATATTATTCTGTGCAAATATTTTAAATGATATCGAAAAGAAAAAAAGCCAAAAAATATTTTTCATAAACCACCTAGTATTATTTATGATATTCTGCAATATGCTTATCCGTGTTAATATCGTACAAGTGTGCGACGCAACTACTGCTGATTGCAGTACTGCAGCTGGGCAAATAATTTTATATCAACCTATGCTCATACGCATACTTTACTAATCCAATAACAGAGTTGGTAGTTGTTTTGCGGAAAATATTTTTTCGGTGGGTTTCTACAGTTCGTTCGCTGATGAAGAGGGCTTCGGCTATTTGTTTGTTATTGTATTCTTTTTCTATCAGGCGGATGATCTCTATTTCACGGCCGGTAAGATGGGCTTCATCGTTTTGCTTTTTACGGTCGCTGGTGCGTTTTAGTTCATCTATCACTTCATCACTAAAATAAATACCACCGTCAGCAATTTTTTCTAATGCGGTTATCAATTCCTGTTTGCCGATATTCTTTAATACATAACCGGCAATATCTGCATCATTGATCATTTCATTTACCAGGTCGCCCTGCCCACTCATGGAAAGAGCTAATATTTTTACGGCCGGATATTTTTCTTTTACCTGTTTGGCTAATTGATTGCCGGGTAGTTTAGGCATCATCACATCGGTGAGCAAAATATCAATAGGAGCGGTGGCCAGTTTCGCTATTACTTCGGTAGAGTCGGTGGTAGCAAAGGCAAATTGAAATTTATCATGTCCTTTGAGCAAAGAGGTAAGGCCATCTATTACAATCTGGTGGTCGTCTACTAAGGCCAGTGTGATTTTTCCCTGTTTCATTTTGGTTGTGGCTTGTAAAATACTATAAAATAGGCTGTCAAAAAAACCTGTCTTTCAACAGGTATATAACTGACATCCGGTTGACGGTAACAGGGATGCAATGGTTCGGCGGGTTACAGTTGGGGAATTGTTAAAGCTCCCTGTCCCTAAAGGGAACTTAGGTCAATACTTACTCAGGATTATTTAATGTTTTAAAGCAATTGAAAATAGTGAGCTATTCTCTCGCATTAGAGATTTCGGATTACTTTAAATAGGTTATATGGAAGAAGTGATACGTTGATCTAAGTCTCCCCTTTAGGGGGACAGGGGGGACGGTACATGCAAGGCCACCACCGTTCCCCGTCCGGGAGAAGAATCGAAGTCTACGGTGCCCTTCAGGTATTCAATACGGGTGAGAATGTTTTTAAGACCAATACCTTCAAACTGTTCTTTATCGGTAATGTCGAAACCTTTGCCATTGTCTTCAATTGTTCCGCTGATGCCGTCTTTATCACGGATAAGGGAAATGTCTAAGGTAGTGGCACCAGCATGTTTGATAACGTTGTTTACACATTCCTGTATCACCCGGTAGAGAACAGTTTCCACATTGCTGTCCATTCTTTCATCCAGCCCTTCAGTGGAAACATGCACCTGCAAATTTTTGCTGCTGAGCTTCTCTGCAAAATCATGAATGGCGATACCGAGATTATTTTTCAATAAAGCATTCGGCATCATGATATGCGATACAGTGCGGACTTCTTTGCAACTTTCATCTACCAGTTGAATTACTTTTTCCAGCGATTGTTTCTGTTCTTCAGTTGCAAATTTTATTTCCGACTCAAAAGCGGAGAGGTTCATTTTAGCAGCACTCATCATTTGTCCCACACCATCATGCAGATCTTTAGCAATGCGTTGCCGTTCGTTTTCTTCGGCTTCTATAACGGCCTTTACTGCAATTTCTTGTTGCTTCATCAGCTCGGTTTTCATTTTTGTTTCCTGCCGAA
>JANMFO010000332.1:0-4321 GCA_031374245.1 Chitinophagaceae bacterium
GAACTCCAGCGTTTATACCGGCTCAGGTATAAACGTATAAAATCACCTACAAACTGAATATCGTTATCAAAACCGGTAAACTCATTTTGTGAAGCTTTGCCTGCGGGACGGGTAAATCCTGTCATCATCGGATCTATAAAAACAATATCTGCTTTATCAAGCCACGTATCGGGATTATCAACATATTTATAAGGTGGTGGCAAGGTGTTTCCATCCTCTTTCATCAGCACAACTTTCGGCCCTAATGCACCCATATGTAACCATACAGATGATGAACCAGGGCCACCATTAAATGAAAAAAGGATTGGGCGTTTTGCCGGGTCTAAGTCCCCATCTTTAGTATAGGCAATAAAAAAAAGATTCGCTTTCAAGGTATCTTTTTCATCCTTAATAGGCATGTAACCAGTTGTGGCAGTATAGTTGAGAATATCATTCCCAATTTTCAACTGGTGTTTTGTAACAGAAAGATTACCTTCTTTCCACTCTTTTAAATCTTTCTGCCCTGATAATAAAGTGGGGATAATGACAAAAAATAACAAAAGCAGTCTCATATACATTCAGTTTGGTTTTGAAGAAACTATAACAGTATGGAAATTAGGAAATATTCCCAATAAAGAGGCGGTATTTGCTGAGCAGCGAACAGAACCCTGAAGAGTGCGACGCAACGAAGCTGATAGTAGCACAGGTGTTGGTTACACAATCAAAATCACCTAACTTCCAAGTTCAACGAATTTTTTATGCAAATACTGGAGATTAAAGTGCTGAAAGGCCCCAACTACTGGAGTGTTCGCCGTACCAAGCTGATACAGATGAAACTGGATCTGGAAGAAAAAGAGAATATGCCCACGAATAAAATTCCGGGATTCAGGGAAAGACTGGAGAAATTATTGCCCACCTTATATGAACATCGCTGTAGTGTGGGAACGCCGGGTGGATTTTTTGAACGGGTGGATGAAGGCACCTGGATGGGACATGTGATAGAGCATATTGCTTTAGAGATTCAGACATTAGCAGGAATGGACACCGGATTTGGAAGAACCCGGACTCCGGAAGGTGAAAAGGAAGGGATTTATTATGTGGTGTTTAGTTATATGGAAGAAGATGCAGGAGTGTATGCCGCTAAAGCAGCGGTTCGAATTGCATTAGCCCTTATTACCGGAGTTGATTACGATTTGTCTGAAGACATACAAAAAATGCGGGAGATACGGGAAGATACAAGGCTGGGCCCATCTACCGGTTGCATAGTTGAAGAAGCTGCAAAGAGAGGAATTCCTTATATACGATTGAACAAAGCAAGCCTGGTGCAGTTGGGCTATGGAGTAAATCAAAAAAGAATAAGAGCAACGATTGCCTCTACCACTTCTAACATTGCAGTAGACATTGCCTGCAATAAAGAAGAAACAAAAATGTTATTGGAAGCTGCTGAAATTGCTGTGCCGAGAGGAACTGTAATAAGAACTGAAGAAGGTTTAGATGAAGCGATAAAAAAATTTGGATACCCATTGGTGATAAAGCCAATTGATGGTAATCATGGCAAGGGAAACACCACCAATATTATAAACCGTGAGCAAGCCCTCAAAGCATTTGAAGCAGCCAAAGCATACAGCCGTAGTGTTATCATTGAACGTTTCATTACGGGATATGATTTTCGTTGCCTTGTTATTAATAATAAATTTATTTGTGCTGCACTGCGTACACCAGCTTCAGTAATTGGTGATGGTATTCATACAATTCAATGGCTTATTGAAGAAACGAATAAAGACCCCCGTCGTGGTTTTGGTCACGAAAAAGTGTTGACACAAATTACCATGGACCAGTTTACCCAAAAAATGCTGGATGATGCTGAAATATCATTAGATCATATTCCTTCAAAGGGTGAAAGAGTTTTACTGAAACCAACTGCTAATCTTTCTACCGGCGGTACTTCTACAGATGTTACAGATGAAGTACACCCGGCTAATATTTTTATGTTTGAACGTATAGCAAAAATCATTGGCCTTGACATTTGTGGTATTGATGTGATGGCGATAGATTTAAAAACACCGGTAGCTGAAAATGGCGGAGCCGTATTAGAAGTGAATGCTGCTCCTGGATTCCGTATGCACATAGATCCTTCAGAAGGGTTGCCAAGAAACGTAGCAGAGCCGGTGGTGGATATGCTGTTTCCAAAAGGAAGTGTTGGAAGAATTCCGATTATTGCTATTACAGGAACTAATGGCAAAACAACAACAACAAGATTAACAGCCCATATAGCAAAAAGTGCAGGAAAGAAAGTTGGTTACACTACATCAGATGGTGTGTATATCCAAAATCAACTGATGATGAAAGGTGATTGTACCGGCCCTGTATCATCCACTTTTGTACTAAAAGATCCGACGGTTGATTTTGCCGTACTGGAATGTGCAAGAGGTGGTATTTTAAAATCAGGGTTAGCTTTTCAAAATTGCGAAGTTGCAGTTGTTACCAATGTAGCCGCCGACCATATTGGTTTAGGTGGCATCCATACAGTAGAAGCAATGGCAAAAGTAAAATCGGTAGTCCCCGAAACTGTTTTCCCGCATGGTTATGCTGTACTTAATGCAGACGATGATTTGGTTTATAAAATGAAAAAAGACCTGAAATGCAATATAGCTTTATTCAGCATGGACGAAAATAATCAACGAATAAAAGAACATTGTAATGAAAATGGGTTGGCCTGTGTGTATGAAAACGGTTACGTAACAATAATGAAAGGCAACTGGAAAATAAGAGTGCTGCCTGCGAGAGATATTCCACTGACCTATGAAGCCAAAGCAGTACATAATATCAACAACTGTTTACCAGCTGTTCTTTCTGCCTATTTATTCCGTGATATTACGATTGATGATATAAGAACCGGTTTGCAAACTTTTATTCCAAGTGAAAGTCTGACTCCGGGCCGTTTGAATTTTTTCCATTTCAAACATTTTACCATGCTGGCAGATTTTGCTCACAATCCGCATGGACTGAAGTTGCTGTGTGATTTTGTCAGCAAATTGGATTACCCGATTAAAATTGGTGTTATCAGCGGTACTGGCGACAGAAGAGATGAAGATATACGGGAACTTGGCGAAATATCTGCAAAGTTCTTTGATGAAATCATTATCCGTTGCGATAAAAATTTGCGTGGAAGAACGGCTGATGAAATTATTAATCTATTAAAAGAAGGAATTGACAGTGTAAATCCGGGAATACCAACAACCATAATTGCCAACGAAAATGAGGCGCTGGAACATATTTATGCCAACCCAAAACAGGGAGCTTTGTATACCATTATGTGTGATGTGGTGGCAGGGGCATTGGATAAAATACGGGAGTTGAAGGAAAGAGAAGAAAAAACCGGTGTTGTAGCTTCTCAGCCTGCATAATTTCTTTAAAAACCATTTGGGAGAAAGGCCGTCAAGCCCTATTTTTGCACTCCTAATTGAAAAATCGGGACTTCAATAATTCCTTTGTGATTGACCTATGGTGTAATGGTAACACAACTGATTTTGGTTCAGTCGTTTATGGTTCGAATCCATATAGGTCAACAGATATGTAAATAAACCTGCTACAGTGGCGGGTTTTTTTCGTTTTGAAACCTTGTGGCCTTGTCAGGGGCTTGGTTTTCTAATTACCAACCAGGAAACTACAGGATAACGCCAATTTTTCTTTAAGCATCCTTATTATGCAAATATCATGCATAGGCAACCCTATCAGAAAGTGCCACCTATGGGGCAATAGAAGCAACATTTAGAATAACGCAACTGCCGTAGTTTTTAAACAGGTAACGCTTCTTGCAAACAATTATAAGTACCTTATACGTCTGAATTAAATACTTTGCTAAAATATTTCTCACAGGTAGTATTTGCCTTGCCTAAATGTGTATTGCAAATAGAATAGCAGTGGCTTTCCCATTGCCACCAGTACCAGTAACTACAGCCATTTAATTTTTTAAGCTAAATATAAATTTCTATTTTATAAACACTATTTAATCAAAATTTTACAACTATTTTCTTACCAAAAAACCGTGTATAATGCTGCTATGATTCCCAAAACAATAAGTGTTCCTACTGCAAATGAATTACTCATTTTAAACATACTCCTATCTACTTCAAGTCCATTGGATTTTATGCCCCGTTTATTGTCCCAAAGGCTTATCAAAATCATTCCTGCAACACAAATCAGAAACACAAAGCCCATCCTGTCTATAAAAGGAATTTCAAAAACACCTGCATCATTTGCCTTTGCAAAACCGAATTGTTCTAAGAAAGAAAGATCCATAAAGCCAGGCAAAAACTTGAAGAAAAGTGAGAATGCAAAA
>JANMFO010000385.1:0-9321 GCA_031374245.1 Chitinophagaceae bacterium
GGAAAGCAATGTTCCTACTATCTACATGGAACAAGAATCGAAAACCATCGTCAACAAAGTAGAAAGTAAAGATGTAGGCATGGGCTATAGTATGAACCCCTATGCCGGTTGTGAACATGGTTGTATTTATTGCTATGCCCGTAATGTGCATGAATATTGGGGTTATAGTGCCGGGCTTGATTTTGAAAGAAAAATAATCATCAAGAAAAATGCACCGCAACTGCTACGTAAATTTTTAATGCACCCGAAATGGGATGGCACACCCATCATGCTGAGTGGTAATACAGATTGTTATCAACCAGCTGAGCAAAAATATCGGCTGACGAGAGGCTTGCTGGAAGTATGTAATGAATTTAATCAACCAGTTGGCATACTCACCAAAAATTCCTGGATACTAAAAGACAAAGATGTACTACAGGAAATGGCTAAGAAGCGATTGGTATCAGCAATGGTTTCTATTACTTCTTTTAATGAAGACCTGCGGAGAATAATGGAACCAAGAACAACCACCGCCAAACAAAAATTAAAAGTAATAAACGAACTAAGCAGTGCCGGAGTAAGAATGGGCATTATGATGGGGCCGATGATACCGGGATTGAATGAACATGAAATGCAACGCATCATGAAAGCAGCAGCGGATAACGGGGCAACTTTTACCGCTTACACTTTCATTCGTTTAAATGGAGCTATCAAGTTTTTATTTCATGACTGGTTATTTAAAAATTTTCCTGACCGGGCAGATAAAGTATGGCACCTGATAGAACAAAGCCATGATGGAAAAGTAAATGATACCCGCTGGGGTGTTCGTATGAGGGGCGAAGGGAATATTGCAGACATGGTGGCACAGCAATACAGAAAGTATGGTAAGCTCTATAACATGAATGCGGAAGAATGGAGTTTGGATACATCCATCTTCCGCCGACCCGGAGAACAGGGGAAATTATTCTGATTGAAACTCTAATAACATCTCTTCACCCTTTTACAACGTCAACTTCTTATCCTTCACCTCAAACTTATTTACTTTTTCCAATTGTTTGAAGAAGGAGTCTTCCGTCAGTTGCACTCCTTCACAATACATTTTCGTAGAAAATATATTTTTAAAACTGATTTCGTTGTTGGTAATACTAAAGCTGCTGCCGAAAGTATTGCAACTGCCATTGCCACCAGCCTGTTTCTTTACTTTATCCAGTTTTATGAATGCTTTAGTGTTTACTTCTTCCACACCAGCTTCAGTATGGATTTTCTTTAGTGACCATTTGGTATCATACAAAGAAGTCGTCTGGGTAATTTTTTCCTTTTTCATTACAAAAGCGGATAATACAATAAAAGCACCCGCACTGATAAACGTAATTAATTTCATGTTGTTATATTTTTAGAACATGATATTGATGCAAGGCAATTACTAATTACAGAAAAGATAAGTATATAGAAATGTTGAACAAAAATCATAGTTGATAGGTCAGTATTCTTACAATAAAAAACCCCTGTAGAAACAGAGGTCGTAACCAAAACTAACTGCTTATGAGAAAGAGTTAACTATTTTTAATTTATGCTGAAACTGGCTTGAAGTTAAGGCTGCCAAAAAAGCCGCCTTCCCGTTCTTCCTGTTCAGTAATAACAAAGTCTTCTTTATAGTTCGAGAACTTAAATTTTTTCAATTGTTTATGTTCCTTGATTTTTTGAAAGGATTCCTTGATAAATTTTCCTAAGGACTTTTTCATATACTATGTTTTGTTGATAGTATATTTTCAATTTCCATGCCATTTAGAAAATGAGTTGGTAAAATTCATTCAGAAGTAAGAAAATGAGAGGATTATATCAGACATTGTAAGCAGCCAGCCAGTTATTTCCCCTTTGCCGGGGCAAAAATTCCACAAAATGTGCCCGAAAGGAATGATTTACACTTTCACATATATTTTCTTCTTATCCATCCAATAACAGATGGCCCACATAAAAGTGATAACGCAAAGAGCATAAACTAAAGAGCCATTTTCCGGTGCACCGGGAATATGAATTAATACTTTTTTATACAACCAGTTCCAGGGATTTGTTCCATCACCCAATTTTATCAGGGCTAATCCTTTAGGAAGAAAGGCACTCAATGCAAAAACAAACAATGCGTTTTTGCCAAATACATCAAAAAATCTCGCCAGCCCACCACGGATTTGTTTTATCTCAATCATATAAATCATGGTAGCAATAGTAACAATGGCAAGGCCGGTTGTATAAATAGTGTATGAGCTGGTCCATATTTTTTTATTGATCGGGAAAACCATGTCCCAGCAAAAACCTGTTACCAGTAAACCAATGCCGATAACAAAAAGTCCTGTCAGCATTGGATACATACCACTTAACGGAAAGCCCGGTTTTTCAAAATCATATTGTTGTTGTTCCGGAGCCTTACTTTTTTTCTGAATATAATCACCAACCAAGTAACCAAAGATAACCTGCACAATAGCTGGTATGGTACTTACCAACCCTTCGGGATCAAACGTAACACCTTCACCTTTGTACATATGTGCAGCCCCTAAAATATTTTTATCAATGTCGGTTCCAAACCAACCGGCAAGACTGTAAGGATCAGCAGGGTTGCCGACATAGCAAAACATCCAGTATAATAAGAGTAATAATGCACCGACATAAAATGCTTTTCTGGCTTTCAGATAATAAACGATAACAGCAGCAAAAAAATAACAAAGAGCAATACGTTGCAGCACTCCAAATAGGCGGACTCCCTGTGGAATGCCTTTATCATCTATAAAAGCCCATTGCTTAAATACCAATCCAGCGTCAATCCATTTTACAAAAGGCCACCAATTAAGAAAAAGGCCAATCAAAAAAATGAGTGCTGTTCTTTTCAATACTTTTTTCCAGAACAAAGCATCACCACCTGCTTCCAGTTTGGGCATTACAAAAGCCATCGCATTACCAACTGCAAACAAAAAGAATGGAAAAACTAAGTCAGTTGGTGTTAGTCCATGCCAGGGTGCATGTTCCAAAGGACCATAAATATGGCCCCAACTACCGGGATTGTTTACCAGTATCATCAGACAAACAGTAGCACCACGAAAAACATCGAGGGAGTAAAAGCGTTGGTTCAAAGCAATTGTTTAATAAATTAAATGTAAGGATTCAGTTACTATTTGCTAAAAATTTATTGGTGTTGAAAGTTTCTGAAGTGTGACAAGCAAATTCCCTATTAACATATAAGCAAAGAAGTATATTCATAGTGAAAGTAAAACATACAAAACCCTATCGTATTTCTACTAAAGTAGTTATCAACTTGTGGGGGTAAATCCTTCAAAATCTGCACATTTTATTGTCTTTCCACTCACATCTTACCCTATATTTGCTGCCAAAATCTGGATGGCCCGGCACTTGTCTGGCAGTGTGAACCTAATTCAATGAAAACCAATCATATAAAAATTTTTATGTGATTGAGATGGCGAAGCCATCCAAAAAATTCATGATACTTACACGTAAATGGCTGGCGGTCTATACCAGGCCACGTTGGGAAAAAAAGGTAAATCAACTCCTTACTGAAAAAGGCTTAGAGAGCTACTGCCCGCTGAATAAAGTGAGAAGAAAATGGAGTGACAGAGTGAAATTGGTGGAAGAACCTTTATTCAAATCCTATGTATTTGTAAAAGTGAGTGACGAAGATCGTAGTGCGGTAAGGATGACTCCCGGGGCGATAAATTTTGTGTATTGGCAAGGTAAACCTGCCGTAATAAAGGAAAAAGAAATCTTGGCCATCAAAAGATTTTTGGATGAATATGAGAACGTAGAAGCAAGATCATCGGCAGATTTAAAAGTGAACCAGCGGGTACGCATTACCAATGGCAGCCTGATGGATCAGGAGGGTAAAGTGATGGATCTGCACCGAAAAACTGCCCGTGTTGCTATAGACAGTCTCGGATATATTTTGGTGGCACATATTGACAGAAGTAAATTAACTTCGGCACAGCCTAAATAAAACCAAACCTTATTTTTTGCAGCCCTGTCTGCACTTTACATTAAAGACGAATCAATGAAGTTCACCCGGATTTTTTTATTGCTTGCTTTACCTGTTTATCTTTTCTCCTGCCGCACTCAGCAAAAACTTCCTCATTATCTTGAACATGTAACTGATTCAATAGCTAAAGGAGATGTGAAAATTCCTGAATTGCGTTTCCAGAAAAATGACCAGATTTCGATACAGATATCCAGTCTCAGCACCAAGCCAGAAGTCTCAGACATAATATATAATCAACCGGTAAGTATGAGTTCGGGTGGTGGCCAAAATCTTGCTTTGATGGGATACCAGGTGGACCTTGATGGAAACATCGAGCATCACAGGCTGGGCGTTATTCATGCTGAAGGGTTAACGAAACAGGAGCTTGCGGCAGTAATTAAAAAAAGATTAACAGAGCCGGTTGAATTGCTGAAAGATCCTACTGTTATTATCCGGTATCTCAATTTCAGGGTTACTGTTCTTGGTGAGGTTGGCCAGGTAGGACCCGTTAATATTCCCGGTGAGCGGCTTACCATACTGGAAGCAGTAGCGCTGGCTGGTGGCATCAGTGATTTTGGCAAAAAAGATAATGTAAGAGTATTAAGGGAAATCAATGGTAAACGAGAATCCGGCATCATTGATTTATCAGAAAAAAACATTTTTGAATCTCCCTATTATAACATGATGCAAAACGATATAGTCATCGTAGAGCCTACCAAACAAAAAAGAAATGATGCCGAACAGGCAAGAATAAGTCAAAAAATTGCTTTTGGATTTACATTGGTAACAGTAGCTGCAACCCTGGCGAATTTATTTATTAAAAACTAAGCCCTTTTCTAAAAACATTATTTCAGCAGATGGAAGAACCGGTAAAAAGTACAAAAAGTGAGCTCTTTAGTCTGAGCTTACGGGATTTGTTTTACAAATACGTACGCTTTCTGCCGGTATTTGTTTTGTCGGTTGCAGTCGGGCTTTTTGGATCCTACCTGTACCTGCGCTACGCTACTTCTATTTACAGTACCAGCGCCACATTGGTAATTAAATCAGAACAACAACAGGGTGGCCGGGGCGATAAGTTTGATGATATTTTTGGAGGTGGTAAATCGCAGAACATTCAGAGTGAAATGGAGATTTTAAAATCAAAACCATTAATGGAACGTGCAGTACAAAAACAAAATCTTCAGTTTAGTTATTATGCCATTGGTAAGTTCAAAACGATCAATATTTATAAATACGGCCCCTTTGTTATTGAGGCTGCTGTGCTTACAGATTCCTTAAGACCATTTACATTAAAACTAAAATTTGTAGATGACAATCAGTTTAAAGTTAACGATGATATTACACTAATTCCGTTCGGAAAATATTTTAGAAATGAGTATGGTACGTTCCGGCTTGTTCGCAGGCCACAGGGCGGTATTGGAAAAGAGTATAAAATAGAGTATCGATCTCTTGAATCGGCGGCTGCGGCATACGCAGGGGGGGTAGTAGTAACTCCCAAATCAGCTGGTACGGGTATTTTAACTATTGGCATGGAAAGTACCAATCCTAACCTGGGTGCCGATATAATAAATCAGTTAATGGAGGAGTATAGTGATTACACCAAAGAACTGAAAAACCGTACAGCGGATCAAATGATAAATTTTATCGACAACAGGCTTGGTGTTATAGGCAGGGAATTAGATAGTGTACAGAATAATTTGCTCCGGTATTCCCAGGATAATAATATTATTGATATTGAAGCCCAGTCTTCCGGTTTTTTTGAAAATATCAGCGGTGCAGATAAAGCTATTAACCAACAGCATCTCCAATTAGATATGGTGGAGCTTATTGAAGGTTATTTAAGGGATAGTAAAAATAAATATGGTCAGTTAGTAGTGCCATCGTCTCTGGGTTTAGATGACGGGACATTAAATCAATTAGTGGCTGGCTATAATAAATTGCAACTGGACCGGCAGCAGTTATTGGATGGTAATGTACCTGAAGGCAACCCTGTGGTACTGGAAAACAAGCAGCAAATAGAAAAACTTAGACAGAGCATTGTGGAAAACCTGTCTAATATTAAAAACTCTTATGCTAAAACGATTAAAGCATTCCAGGCAAACAGCAGCCAGTCGGAATCACAATTGAAAAGATTACCCTATAAGGAAAAGGGATTTCTGGAGATAAAAAGACAGGTGGAGTATAAGCAAACTATATATAACACATTGCAGGAAAAAAGGGAGGAAACAGCTATTTCAAGAGCTTCTACTATTTCTAATACACAGATTGTAGAAAGGGCTTATGTTTCTAATACACCCGTAAAGCCTAACAGGCGTTCTATCCAGTTAATGGCTATACTGCTTGGGATAGCATTGCCGGCACTTTTTGTATTTGGAGGAGAAGTGTTGAACGATAAAGTCACCACCCGTTTTGATATCGAAAAAATAACCGCTGCTCCCATTCTTGGGGAAGTTGGCCACTCTTATTCAGATAAAGTATTAGTGGTGAATAAAACTACCCGAAGTATGGTGGCCGAACAGTTTCGTATTATTCGATCGAACCTGCAGTATATTATTGGCAAAGCTGAGAAATTCACCTTATTGGTTACCTCTTCATTCAGCGGAGAAGGGAAATCTTTTCTCAGTACCAATGTGGGTGCAGTGTTGGCATTGGCAGGTAAAAAAACAATAATTCTTGAGTTTGATATACGTAAACCAAAAGTTTTATCTGGTTTAAATATGCCGAAAGGTCCGGGTATCACCAATTACCTGGTAGGTAAGTCCGATAATCTCCGGGAGCTTATTTCGCAGGTTCCTGATCAGGAAAATCTTTTTGTTTTGGGCTGCGGACCTGTGCCACCCAACCCATCTGAACTTTTACTCGCCGCAAGGGTAAACGAATTGTTTACCTGGCTGCGTGAACATTTTGATGTAGTAATTATAGATACTGCACCTGTAGGTATGGTTAGTGATGCACAAACTTTAGGCAAATTTGCCGATTGTACATTGTACCTGACACGACAGGGACATACATTCAAAAAACAAGTTGTATTGATTGATGAATTTTACAGAGAGAACAAGCTTCCTAAAATTTCAATTATTATCAATGATGTAAAAATGAAAGCTGGCTACGGATATTATGGCTACGGCCGCTATGGCTATGGTTATGGCTATGGTTACGGCAGTTATTATGAAGAAGAACATCCGCCTAAGAATTTATTTGAAAGAATTCTAAGCTGGTTGGATTTCAGAAGACTTTTCAAAAAAACAAAAAATAAATAGCAGATTATATCTATGCGTATTTTAATAACAGGAGGAGCCGGTTTTATAGGCTCCAACCTGGTTTCAGCATTGTTAAAGGATGAAAGAGTAACACTGGTTAGAGTATTAGATAATCTTGCTACTGGTTCATTATCCAATATCAATGAATTTTCAGGGGATAAGAAATTTGAGTTTAAAGAAGGGGACATCAGAAATTATGTAACCTGTCTTGAAGCCACTTCAGGCATCGATTTTATTTCTCACCAGGGAGCATTAGGCTCGGTTCCCCGATCAATTAATGATCCGCTTACAACTAATGAGGTGAATATAACCGGCACCTTGAATATTTTTAATGCAGCTAAAGAGAATAATTGTAAAAGAGTGGTGTATGCGGCAAGTTCTTCCACTTATGGTGATCATCCTGGGTTGCCCAAGGTGGAAGATATTATTGGAAACCCCTTGTCGCCCTATGCTGTTACGAAATATGTTAATGAGTTATACGCAAAGGTTTATGGTAACCTTTACGGGATGGAAATAATCGGGCTGCGGTATTTTAATATTTTCGGGCCAAAGCAAAACCCGAAAGGTGCTTATGCTGCAGTGATACCGCTTTTTGCCGAATCGCTGTTAAAGAATGTGCCACCAACAATCAATGGTGATGGTAGTCATAGCCGTGACTTTACCTATGTTGATAATGCTGTTCAGGCAAATATCTTAGCTATGTTTACTAACAATAAAGAAGCGGTTAACCAGGTCTATAATATTGCCTGTGGCCACCAGACATCATTGCTTGAATTATTCAATGGCCTGAAAAAGCAAGCCGGAAGTTTATTAGAACCTGTTCATGGGCCCGAACGAAAAGGTGATGTAAAGCATAGTCTTGCCGATATTTCGAAGGCAAAAAAATATCTGGGATATAATCCGGCTATTTCTGTGCAGGAAGGTCTTACTAAAACATTTAATTGGTACAAAGAGCAGTTTAAGAAATGAAAAAGACAATCATTATAACTGGTGGGGCAGGGTTTATCGGCTCGCATGTAGTAAGATTATTCGTTACAAAATATCCAGACTATCAGATTGTAAACCTTGATGCACTTACCTATGCCGGAAACCTGGAAAATCTTACCGATATAGATAGCTTGCCCAATTATTTTTTTGAAAAAGCTGATATTTTAAACAATAATGAAATTGAAGCAGTTTTTTCAAAATATCAACCGGATGGAATCATTCATCTGGCTGCCGAAAGCCATGTAGACCGTTCTATACTTTCACCACTTGATTTTGTATACACCAATGTTATTGGGACAGTAAACCTGTTGAACGCTGCAAAGAAACAATGGACAGGAAATTTTGCAAATAAGTTATTCTACCATGTTTCTACAGATGAGGTATATGGAGCTTTAGGTGATACCGGTTTTTTTACCGAAACAACCGCTTACGATCCACATTCTCCTTATAGTGCTTCCAAAGCATCGAGTGATCATTTTGTAAGAGCCTATCATGATACATACGATCTGCCCATAGTGATTACCAATTGTTCCAATAATTATGGGCCCAATCATTTCCCCGAAAAACTAATTCCACTGTTCATTAATAATATCATTAATAAAAAGGCGTTACCGGTTTATGGCGATGGTTTATATACCCGGGATTGGTTATTTGTAAAAGATCATGCTGCTGCCATTGATCTTGTTTTTCATCAGGGTAAAACCGGTGATACATATAACATCGGCGGATTTAATGAATGGAAGAATATTGATCTTGTAAAATTGCTCTGCAGTCTGATGGATGAAAGATTGAAAAATGCACCCGGTACCAGTGAGCAATTGATTACTTATATAAAAGACCGCCCCGGACATGACAGGCGATATGCCATTGATGCAACGAAAATCAATACAGAGTTAGGATGGAAACCTTCTGTTACTTTTGAACAGGGGTTAGCATTAACGATTGACTGGTATTTGCAAAACACCGGTTGGCTGAAACATGTTACTTCGGGTGAATACCAGCAGTACTATAATCAACAATATCATAAAAGATAAAAATGAAAGGTATTATTCTTGCCGGCGGATCTGGTACAAGATTGTA
>JANMFO010000363.1:0-6339 GCA_031374245.1 Chitinophagaceae bacterium
ATGAGTTGAATGAATTAGAAGAAAAATTTACAAGAGCAAAGAACTTTCATGTCACGAATAAAGAAGTGGGTAATAAAATTATCTTCTTACGAAAACTAGCCAGAGGTGGCAGCACCCATAGTTTTGGAATTCATGTAGCGAAAATGGCAGGAATGCCACCATCATTAATTAACCGTGCCAACGAAATACTGAAACACCTGGAAAGTATTCATGAAAACGGAAAACCCGACGATATGAATGAAAAAATAAAAGGAATTACTGCTCCCAAAATGCAGTTGTCCATCTTTGATGCCCATACCGAAACCTTTGATGAAATAAGAAAACTGCTGGAGGGATTTGACATCAACCGACTTACCCCGGTTGAAGCCTTGTTGAAACTTCAGGAAATTAAAAGCAAGCTTAAATAAACAGTTTACCCACAACCATTTAGCTATTTTTTGAAAAATAGGGTCATTTCCAAAAACTTCTTATTTTTACCCAAATTCTGCAAATCATGAAATTGATTAAACTAACCGCTTCTTCCTTATTACTTTTTGGCTTTGTACTTGGCTTTAGCTCCTGTGAAAGAGATGCTGAACAAAAAATTGTAACTGACTTCGCTAAATCTGGTATCATATTAAATGGTGCAAATGAAACTCCTGCAACTCCAACTAATGCGCTTGGAACGATGGATGTTTATTACACAAGAGAAACCCGCATTTTGAGCTATACAGTTAACTGGTCAGGGTTAACAGGTCCTGTTACTGTTATGCATATTCATGGTTTGGCTCCAACAGGTTTTGCAGCCGGGGTAGTGCAAAATATTATAACTCCTACTAACGGCATATTTACACCGGGTTCTGCTTTTGGTGCTACCAGCAAAGTTTCTGGTACTTTATTAGTGGATGGTGTAGCAGTAAAAGAAGAAAATTTATTGAACGGCCTATATTACATGAACATTCATACTGCTACTTACCCTGGTGGGGAGATAAGAGCACAGATACGTTTTCAATAAAAAAATATTTTAATTGATTTTATCCCGTTTCATAGTTTATGAAAAGGGATTTTTTATTTTAAATCAAACCAAACTGGCTTATCATCATCCCATGTACCATTGTAATTGATAAACAATTCCTCCCCTGCTTTTACAGGATGAACTGTTTTAATCTGAATTAAATCACTTTCAAAATCCATTTCATATTCACAATTACTTTTATAAGAATGGTTGTATACTGACAGGTAGCCCAATGCCATACAACATTGCTCTTTCTCACCACCCCATTCAAAAATATAATCATGAAGAAGGGTCTTATCCAGTAATATCCTTTCCTCTTTAGTCATTACAATTACAGGGGCAATTTCAATTATTGTATCGGCCTCAATATTTTCTGAAGTAAACACACCACGACCCATTGTAGAAGATGGAGCAATAAAAAGAAACGGAAGAATCATGCTATAAATGATCTTAGATATATGAAGTACGCCGTGCTAAATATACAAGCTGGTCTTCAGAATATAAGAGTCAAAATAAAACTCAATTGGAAAAGCTACAATTCGTACCCCTAACTACATACATCGTACATTTGTCATATGTCTTTAGAACTGGAACAACATACGCTTCAGGAACTTTTTGAAGCAGTTATTAAAACTGAAGATAAGCTTCAGATACGGGATTTTCTGGACGACCAGAACATCAGTGATGTGGCGCAATTGGTAGATGAATTTCCAGATTATGAAAGCAGCATCATTGCTAATATGTCGGTAAACCGGGCGGCAAGTGTCTTTAAAATACTTGACCTTTCAGTACAGAAAAGAATTATTCAAACCCTGCCGCCAAATACTACAGCTTCACTGTTGAACGATCTTCCGGCTGATGACAGGACTGATTTTCTGGAAGAACTGCCCAGCAATGTAGTAAGGGAACTAATCAAATTACTCGATCCGGATGAAAGAAGAATAACGCTGGCCCTGCTCGGCTATCCTGAAAATAGTATTGGCCGTTTGATGACACCAGACTATGTGTATGTATATCCCTGGAATACTATTGAAGAAGTATTTGCCACTATCCGCAAATATGGAAAGGACAGTGAAACCATCAACGTTATTTATGTACTTAATGATAAAGGAGAATTGCTGGATGATATACGCATCAGGGATTTTATTCTGAATCCTCCTGATAAAAAAGTTTCAGAACTGATGGATGAACGTTTTATTTCCCTTCATGCTGAAGACGATCAGGAAACAGCCAGCGAAGTATTTAAAATGAATAACCGGGTGGCATTGCCGGTAGTAAGTAAAAGTAATAAGCTGCTCGGCATTGTTACTATTGATGATATGTTGTGGGTAGCCAGTGAAGAATTCAGCGAGGATATGCAAAAAATGGGAGGTACAGCTGCATTGGATGAACCTTATCTTGATGTGCCATTATTTAAACTCTATAAAAAAAGAATTGTCTGGCTTATTATACTTTTTGTTGGTGAAACATTGACGATTGCAGCCATGTCCGGCTTTCAAAAAACACTGGAACAGGTTCTCGTTTTATCCACTTTTATTCCGTTGATTATTTCCAGTGGTGGCAATAGCGGTTCGCAGGCTGCAACACTTATTATCCAGGCAATGGCACTGGGAGAAATTAACGTTCAAGACTGGTGGCGCATTGCTAAAAGAGAAATTCAGTCAGGCCTTTTTATGGGGGTAACCTTAGGTGTACTTGGTTTTTTCATCGTTTTCGGTGGGTACCATTTTTTCGGACTTTTTGGTGAGCATTTTATCCGAATCGGGTTTGCTATTGGCATTGCTGTTATTGGTGTGGTTTTATGGGGTACAATCATGGGTTCTATGCTGCCTCTCTTATTAAAAAAACTAGGGGCTGACCCTGCCACTTCTTCCACCCCGTTTATAGCAACATTAGTGGATGTTACCGGGCTGCTGATTTATTTTGGCACTGCCTTTTTGCTACTTAAAGGAGTACTCCTTTAAAAATTTGATTTACATAGTATTGCCTCGGATTGTTTGCTTAAACCAATTTTTTTTTAGACTTTAGATGTTGCAACAACTCAACCGTTTGCATATTTTGAAATCAATACCTTTGCCGCAAAATATATTTAAACCTTATGTGTGGAATTGTAGGATATACCGGCCCCAGAGAAGCATACCCCATTATTATTAAAGGGCTTAAACGCCTGGAATACCGTGGCTATGACAGTACCGGTGTAGCATTACAAAACGGTGGCATTAAAGTATATAAAAAGAAAGGGAAAGTAGCTGAGCTGGAAGATGCCATAGTTGGCAAAGACCTCCATGCCAATGTTGGCATTGGCCATACCCGCTGGGCTACACACGGTGAGCCAAGCGATCGCAATGCCCACCCCCATCAATCAGCCAGTGGCAAATTAGCCATGATTCATAATGGCATCATCGAAAACTACTCTCAGTTAAAAAAGGAGCTGAGCAATAAAGGTTACACATTTAAAAGTGATACCGATACTGAAGTGTTGTTGAATTTTATCGAAGAGATAAAGAAAAATAACCAATGTGGTTTGGAAGAAGCCGTAAGAATTGCTTTAAAAAGAGTAACAGGAGCCTATGTTATTCTATTACTGGATGAAGATAATCCTGAAACCATCATTGCCGCAAGAAAAGGAAGTCCATTGGTAATTGGTGTTGGCAAAGGAGAACATTTCCTTGGTTCGGATGCATCACCAATGCTGGAATACACCAAGGAGGTGGTGTATGTAAACGACTATGAACTGGCAATTATAAAACCAGATGAATTGATTCTGAAAAATCTCGGCAATGAAAAAATAACGCCGTATGTACAGAAGCTTGATCTGGAACTGGCAGCTATTGAGAAAGGCGGCTACGAACATTTCATGCTCAAAGAAATTTTTGAACAACCGCAAACCATTTATGATTGTCTCCGTGGAAGATTAGATGCAGCGGAAGGCACCATTACCATGAGTGGTATTCAGCAATATGCAGAGCAAATAGTAAGTGCTAACCGCATCATCATGGTTGCCTGTGGTACAAGTTGGCATGCAGGGCTTGCAGCTGAATATATTTTTGAAGAGTTAACCCGTATTAATGTAGAAGTGGAATATGCATCTGAGTTCCGCTACAGAAATCCTGTGATTAATAAAGGGGATGTTATCATTGCAATTTCTCAAAGTGGTGAAACAGCAGATACTTTAACAGCCATTGAAAATGCAAAAGAGAAAGGTGCAATAATTCTTGGTGTGGTAAATGTAGTTGGTTCATCCATAGCAAGAGCAAGTCATGGCGGTGCATACACTCATGCCGGACCTGAAATAGGTGTGGCAAGTACAAAAGCTTTTACAGCCCAACTGGCAGTACTTACTATGATTGCATTAAAGATTGGTTTTATTAAAGGGACTATTTCTGAGGAACGATACATGAACCTGTTAAAAGAACTGGAAGAAATACCAGAGAAAGTAGCATGGACATTGAAGCATAGTGATACGATAAAAGCATTGGCAGAAAAATATAAAGATGCCAGGGATTTTCTTTACCTCGGCCGTGGCTACAATTTCCCAGTCGCATTAGAAGGTGCGTTAAAACTGAAAGAAATTTCTTACATACATGCAGAAGGATACCCTGCTGCTGAAATGAAACATGGCCCGATTGCACTGGTAGATGAAAACCTTCCAGTTGTTTTTATTGCTACAAAAGATAATTACCATGAAAAGGTAGTTAGCAATATGCAGGAAATAAAAGCCCGGAAAGGAATAGTGATCTCAGTAATAACAGAGGGTGATAAAGTTTCCGAAGAACTTTCGAATGATGTGATGATAGTTCCTGAAGCAGATGAAATACTGGCACCAATGCTGAGTGTGATACCATTGCAATTACTGGCTTATTATATCGGCGTTGCCAAAGGTTGTGATGTTGATAAACCAAGGAACTTAGCGAAATCAGTTACGGTTGAATAATTTTAAGTCCTGAAATCCTTACATGAATCAAATCAATAAAAAGCCAATCTCATCACTCGGCTACGGTTTTATTCCCGCTGCCTTTATTCCAAAGGGAAAAAACGAATACCATCTCCGTAATATTCAAAACCGCAGCGGTATCAAATACCGCAAGCTCAAAACAAATGAGACAGAAATATTGGTTCGCAATGGCAATAGTTCTGACAATTGGGATAAAGTATTAGTATCCGATGCATTCAACCCTGAACTGGTAAAGAATTGTAAATTTTATGGTCTGGTTCGTATTGGTAAACTGGAACCTTACTTTACTGAATTTAATAACCTGCGGATGCCCGTTGGCTTGTATAACAGCACTATTATCAGTTGCGACATTGGCGATAACCCTGTAGTTGATAATGTAAACTTTATGAGCCATTACATACTGGGTAATGATGTGATACTTGTTAATATAAATGAATTGGCCACCACAGACCATTCTAAATTCGGTAACGGCGTATTAAAAGATGGAGAAAACGAATCCATCCGTATATGGATGGAAGTATGCAATGAAAATGCAGGGCGTAGTGTGTTACCCTTCAATGGTATGCTTGCCAGCGATGCCTGGCTCTGGTCTAAATACCGGGATGATGAAAAACTGCTTCAGCAATTCAAAGATTTCACTGATAAAAAATTTGATACACAAAGAGGTTACTATGGTAAGATCGGCGACAGAACGGTTATAAAAAACTGCAGTATCATTAAAGATGTATGGATAGGAAGCGATGCATACATTAAAGGTGCCAACAAATTAAAAAATCTGACCATCAGTTCATCCCCGGAAGCCAAATCCCAAATAGGTGAAGGTTGTGAACTGGTAAATGGCATCATTGGTTTTGGCTGCCGTATTTTTTATGGCGTCAAAGCAGTTCGCTTTATGATGGGTTCCAATTCGCAATTGAAATATGGGGCAAGACTTATCAACTCGTACCTTGGTGACAACTCAACCATTTCCTGTTGCGAAGTATTGAACTCTCTTATCTTTCCGGCACATGAACAGCATCATAACAATTCATTTTTATGCGCTGCTACTATCATGGGGCAAAGCAATATGGCTGCCGGTGCCACTATTGGTTCCAATCATAATTCAAGAGGCGCAGATGGTGAAATTATTGCTGGTCGGGGCTTTTGGCCGGGCTTGTGTGTAAGCCTGAAACACAATTCAAAGTTTGCATCGTTTACATTAATTGCAAAAGGTGATTTTCAGACAGAATTAAATATCCCTATCCCCTTTTCATTGGTAAGTAATGATGTAAGCAGTAATAAACTGGTGATAATGCCGGGCTATTGGTTCCTATATAATATGTATGCACTGGCCCGTAACGAGGGCAAATATTTAGGCAGGGATAAGAGAGTTGATAAAACACAGCAGCTT
>JANMFO010000099.1:0-13552 GCA_031374245.1 Chitinophagaceae bacterium
ATGGATTTTTTAGAAACTTTGATCGTAAGTGGTAACATGCTATAAACTTTGAGCGGGCTTGATAAGTGCCCAAATTTACAGACTTTGAACTGCAACGAAAACTGATTGACGAATATAGTAAAACAGCGAAAGAAGAGTTTGCATAAAAACATAACCAATTGCTTATTAAAATAGTCACTTTCGGGTGACTTTTTTATTTGTCATTTTTTGTTTTATAATAATGATATAAGTTTCCCCTTAAGGCAAAAAAGGGGGCGGCTTAGAAAAGCCACCCCGAAGGTTTTAATTATAAAACCTTGAGCATATTACCTGTTTATTACAATCTTTTCAACCGTTTGCTCGCCGGTTTCAACTACTACAACCCGAAGGCTATACATGCCGGGTGTCAGTTTTTCAATCTGAACATTATTGTTTGTTACACCTTTCATTTGTTTTACAATCCTGCCACTCATATCCATTACAGAAATATTACGGGTGCCTTTAGTATCTTCAAACAGAATATTTATTTTACCATCATTACTTGGGATAGGATAAACAATTGTTTTACCCGACTGACCATCACCACGAACAGAACGTACTTCTGTATATTTTGATTTTGAATCTATATCGATTTGTTTGATACGATATTGACTGATGCCCTTTGCAGGGTTCATATCAATATATGAATAGTTCAGTTTAATATCGCTATTACCGCCTGAAGCTTGAGTTGGAACAAAAGCCACCTGTTGCCATGTACCATTAATATTTCTTTCTACTGAGAACCCTGTATTATTTTGTTCAGAAGCAGTTTCCCATTTAACTAATACGTTTGAGTTGTTTCTGACAGCAGTAAAATCGGAAAAAGTAACCGGCAACGGACTTTCCTGTATAATTATTACGTTGCCACAAGTACCTCCCTGACATTCACCATTACTGGCTGTATAACGGGTAATCCTTATTGTAATTGGTGCATTACATAAGCAAGTAAAAGGAGTAGTGGTGTAAACGGCACCTCCGGGAATAGTGGATGCAATAAAGCATTGTGTAAGAGTTACCCCACCAGTTACGCTGCAAATAACCTCAACTTTTACTCCTTTAGGATTAGAATTAGCAACATCATTTTTAATATTTAATGATATAGTTGCTGAACAAGTTCCGTTTCCATTATTAACGACGTTAGTTTTTCTTATCCCGGATACTGTAGGACAGGGGTTTTCCTGTGATAAAGCAACCAGGCTAAAAGTTGCGATTGATAATAATAGTAAAATCTTTTTCATGCTCAAGGTTTTAAATTAAAAAATAAATACAACTGCTGCTTTGACAACAGCATATGATGAATCAATACATCCACATTTGATTGTGGTGATTCAATGGAAAGATGGACCTTGAGGCATTCAGATAGGAAGGACTTGAAAAGTCTGATAATTCAGGAGGAAAAGATTGTAGTCTTGAACAAAGGAAGGATTTAATTTATTTCTTATCTATAAAAGATAAACTCTTACTTACATTTTTAAGGACCTGGATTGAAATGGAGCTTTTTATAAAGGATAGGAAAGTATATATAATCACTAAAGAACTGCTAAACTATTATAAGTTTATTGCAAATGCAACAATTTAGCTGTTTTTTGGCCCGGCTATTAATATAAACACCCTGCTAGCCAGTTGGAAGGCGTATGTTTTACGGCTCACTGGCTTAACAGGGTGACTGTTTATGACTTAGTAAAGTTATTTATCTTGGACCACCATCATCATCACAATTAATACCAATAAAATTAAAAGTGCAGCACCCCGTACGATTGCCTGATTTATAATAGCCAGAAGAAAGACCTGTTGCATAATTATAATTCATCGTAAGCCGGTAGTAGGTCTTTGCACTGCCGGTAGTTCCAAAATCAAATTTAAGAACTGGAGTAGTTTGACAGGTTTGGCTTGGGTCTATACTATACGAAGGGGTAAAACCCGTCCAAGTAGTTCCATTATTGCTGTATGCAGCAGCTACCACATGTGCCCAGTTAACACAAGTGCCAAATTGCATTCCCCAATGGCTAAGATCCTGTACTGTGCCATTGTTGCCATTACCCGGATTTGGGTTTTGTACACTCCATACCCATTCCCAATTATCGCCAACCAGTGTATGGCTTTCTAATGTAACGGTGTAAGCGTTGGAATTACAAGCTCCGGGAGCGGAAGTGGCTTCTGTTCCAGCACTGAAGCTTTCATTTGCAAGAGTCGGGCTGTTTTCTTTTTTATTAAGTTCTATTAATTCATCAGAAGCACTACGCTGGCAAGCTGATAATAAAAGGAAAGAGGCAAGTACTCCAGGAGTAATTAGGCGAAATGTTTTCATGTTGTTTTTCTTTAGGTGAATATTGATTTTAAATCCTTTGAAACACTTTACAGTAAACTATAAGGGTTTGGATTACCATAAATGTAAACACCTGAAAAATACAATGCAAGCAACCGGCAGCGATTTTCTGTAAAAGAAAGGTAAATCAGCGAATTATTTTTCTATGGCAAGAAAAATTACATACTAATAATACTATCATCATAGTATAAATACCGGATCCATTTGCTGCACTAAAAAAAAGCATCCCATTTAAAGGATGCTTTTCAATTTATAAATGCTAAAGGTTTATTTGATTTTTAAAACAGGTTTTAGTTTATACTCTCCATTACCTGTAAGCATTATTGACAATGCTGCATCAAAATCAATCAGCAGGGAATCAATGGAAGCGTTAAGTTTTTTATTCACTTTTATCTTTAAACCAGCTTCGCTGCCGCTGGGTATGGTTAGCGGATAAACAACAGTACCAATTTTTATACTGTTATCATTGCCCAGTACAAAACGAATTTCCTTCAATGTACCGGTAGGAATAGTACCCGCTGCCAGCAGAGTATCTACACCGTTCTGTAAGTTAAGCAGGTTGTAAATACCAGCATGGGTATTCAGCGTAACCCAACCGGTTGAATCATCACTTAAGTTGACCCTTACCTCCCGAAGGTCTATGTTTACTTCTGTGGCATTAAAAGGATTATCGGTAAGGTGGATTTGCAAATTGGTGGTGCCGTTGCTGTTGCTATCTTTCTGACATGCTGTAACACTTATCAATACTGCTGCTATCAGAGAAAAAAAGCCAATGTTTGTTGTTTTCATATTGTTGTTTTTTTCCAGTAACCTGAAAAAACCATGCCGTTATAAATAAAAGGGGCAATTATTTATAAACATTCATAAAAGCAGGAAAACAGTGTTTTAATTCCTGTATACAGCAATGGAAGATGTTTTATCGTTCCAACCGGAAAGGATAAAACCACTCTTGGATTCTGTAACCGTGTAGCTCTTGCCTTTAAAATTTGCATACTCATACAGCACCACCCTGAAACCGGCAGGAACCATTAATGAACTGAGAGCATCGTCAGGAAAATTGGCTTCTGCCATAGTACTATAAGTACCGGGCAGGAGTGTGGCGGCTTGTCCTTTATAGTTGCCATCAGCATAAATAACAACTGTTTCGTTGGTCGACTGCGGGGGATACTGATTGTTACCGCCGTATCTTTCTTCAATAACAACAGAACCAATCCTGTTTCTTAAGTTACTGTTCATGCAATTGATATCATTGTCTATGCTGTAAGAAGACCCGGAGAGGAATTCGTTATCGAGGTACACCCTTGCCCTGAGGTTGGCAGAAAGCTGAATAGAAGATGCATTATATTTTAATAAGCCCAGTTTATCTCCCTGGTAAGTACCGGGCATCAGCCGCAGCGCATTGCCATTATAATTGCAATCGGTATATAAAGTGGCATAGCTGCCAGTACCAGCTGTGCCACCACCTGATGGATAAGAAGGATTAGTGGGTTGATTCGGTTTATAGTCTATAACTAATGAACCGATTTTATCATTATAACCGGAAGATAAGCAACTCTGCGTAGCATCAAACAAGGTGGAAGCACCACTTTGGTTTTCAGTATTGAGATAAACCCTTACCCGTAAGTTGCCATAAATTACAAAAGAAGAAATATTGAATTTTAATGACCCCAGCTGACTGCCGCTATATGTGCCGGGGCGAAGGCTCTGCGAATAACCTTTGGAATCGCAATCATTATAAAAAGTGATGTAGTCGTTTTGTCCATAGCCCGGTTGGTTGTTATAACCACCTTCAACAATAATGGAAGAAGCAGTATTTCGCCAGGATGCATCGAGGCAATTAACACTAGAGGTATAGGTGTTGGATCGTCCCTCAAATTTATCATTTTCAAAAATAGTAACCTTCCAGCCATTGGGTATTTGAATAGAGGAAAGCTTATCGTTATCAATCTTTATCTGGTAAGTGCGGAAGCTGCCGGCTTCCAGTGTGTATTGCCTTCCGGAGTAATTGCATTGATCATGCAGTGTTACATAATTCTGCGCCAGTGTAATAAATGATAAGAACAGAAAAACAAACAGGAAGGCTGATTTCTTGCACATAAGGTTTATGTTTAATAGTGTGGAACGATAAGAAAGTTAATAAACTTTTCCCTGTGCAGAAAGTTTATCTTTTCTGATTAAAATTCACACATTCCTGTAATTCCTTTTCTGTGTAAGCCACTTTGTATTGCATCAGTACATCTTCCGGCACACCATTCCATTGGGTGGGACTATTACCAGCATAGCCAATATCCTTCACTCCAATTTCGGAAGTATAAAAACCGGTGGCCGTTAAGTTGCGCATCAGCGTAAAGAAAGCTACGCCTTGTGTCAATTCTTTGCTCTTCTTTGCTTTTTCCGGATAGGCGATTAGATCAACCAGTTCTATTTGTTGTTGAGAAGTACAATCCTTGAATGATTTTTGATACCGGGTAAGGCATTGCAAATCTAACCAGCGAAGTCCACCTTTCATTGGTACCTGGTGAGTGGGTATATCTTTTACAATAAACTCAATAAAGTCCGGCACTTTAGCATCGCTTGCACTACCACTTACTTCATCTTTAGGAATGATAATGTCTGCAAGGATAGTAATGGTTGTCATTTCATGTTCAGTAAAGAATTTATCCTGGGCCAAAATGCTTTTCTCATATTTCAACTCGTCCGGGTTGCGGTCAAGGTTAAAGACGGGTTCATTAACTTTTATTTCACCTGTTTTTTTATCATCTGTTTTGCAACCAGCAATAGCAGCAGGTACTGCTACTGCTCCGGTTACAATTAGTTTTAATGATTTTCTTCTGTCCATATAAAGAGTTTATAGTTTGTAATTTGTGGTTTGTAGTTATCCTGTAATTACAAATTTTGCTTTTTCATTTCATCAATAATATATTCACTGGCTCTCATACTTAATGCCAAAATTGTCCAGGTAATATTTTTATCCGCCTGCGAAACAAATTGTCCGCCATCTACACAAAATAAATTTTTACAATCATGTGCCTGGCTCCATTTGTTAAGGGCAGATTTTTTCGGGTCATTACCCATTCTTACAGTACCAGCTTCATGAATAATTTCTCCCGGTTTTGATAAGCCCCAGTTATTTTTTTCATCATCATCACCACCCCAGGTAATAACGGCACCCATATTATGCATTACTTCTTTAAATGTTTCTTTCATGTGCTTCGCCTGTTTTATTTCATGGTCTGTCCATTTTACATTGAACTTTAAAACAGGTATGCCGAATTTATCAACAGTAGAAGGATCGATCTCACAATAATTACTTTCAATAGGAATGGCTTCACCACGGCCAGCCATACCCACACCGCAACCATAAAAATGACGGTAATCTTCTTTTAATGATGCCCCATAACCGCCAGCTTCCTTTTGTTTTCCTTTTACTACATATTTCCCATTCAGGTTTTCAATCCCCCAGCTAAATCCATACGATGGTTGACTTTGTCCACCCCAGTATTCAATATGATAGCCTCTTGGAAAATCTAATTTTTTATTATCCAACCACCATGGGGAATAGACATGCATTCCTCCAACACCATCTTCATTATATCTTTTTCTATCGAACAGTTGTGGAAGAATGCCGCCGACTGCTGCACCGGTAGAGTCATGCAAATATTTTCCTACCACATTGCTGTTATTTGCTAATCCATTTGGGTGGCGTTTTGATTTTGAATTCAATAACAACCTTGCACTTTCGCAGGCACTGGCTGCCACAATAACCACTTTGCCGGTTACCTGGTATTCCATCAAATCATCTTTGCTGATATAAGAAACGCCGGTAGCCAATCCTTCGCTATTGGTTAATACTTCTCTTGCCATCGCATTGGCAATCACATCCACGTTTCCTGTTTTCATTGCAGGATATATTAATACGTTGGGAGAGGAGAAGTCGGCTTTCGCCATACTACAGTTGCGGCTGCACTGTCCGCAAAAGAAACAGGCACCTCTTTCAGTAGTGCTTTCTATTTTTTCGGTAAGAATAGAAAGACGGGATGGAATCACTTTTACTCCGGCTTGTGTAGCCGCATTCTTTATAAATATCTCATGCAATCTTGGCTTTGGTGGTTTCAGAAAAAATCCATCAGGGTCATTTTCCAAACCTTCATTGGTACCGAAAACACCAATTAATTTATCAACCCTGTC
Source organism: Chitinophagaceae bacterium (assembly GCA_031374245.1). GTDB lineage: Bacteria > Bacteroidota > Bacteroidia > Chitinophagales > Chitinophagaceae > JJ008. The sequence goes on from JANMFO010000099.1 coordinate 6,533, forward strand.
ATAAAATGGTTTTACATCTTCATACCCGATTGGCCAATCATCACCAAGGCCATCAATACTTTTTCGCTTAAAATCTTTGGGACCAAAGCGGAGAGAAATCCTTCCCCAATGATTGGTTCTGCCACCTAACATTCTTGCCCGCCACCACATCCAGTCTGTTCCTGCTTCCTTGGTAAAAGGTTCGCCTTCCACATCCCAGCCACCATAGCAGGCATCAAAGTCGCCAAAAGGGCGGAGTTTGGTACTTGCACCACGGCGGGGAGAATCCCAGGGATTTTTTAGCTGGGTAATGTTCTTTTGCGGGTCGTACATATAACCGGCTTCTATAATACAAACTTTCAAACCGGCATTTGCCAAAATGTAGGCAGCCATACCGCCGCCTGCCCCTGAACCAACAATTACTACATCGTATTGTTTGGGCTGTTTTTTAACCTGTAAATCTCCCATAAGTAAGCAATTACCTTTTAAAGAATGAGACAACAATTTACGGGAAACATTTTTTGTTCAATGCGATTTTAATTGGAATTTCTGCACACAAAGGTTTGTGTAAAAAACTATCTTTAATTGTCAAATTATATTCTTCATGAAGCGATGGCTTATGCTGTTTGGTTTTATTGCGCATTTGTTGGGTGCAAAAGCCCAAAAACCTGATTTTACTAAGTATCCTGTTTATAATGGAAAGGATTTAGGGCTTAGCTATTCACCAAAGGAATCTTTGTTCAGGATCTGGGCACCTTCTGCAACAGAGGTTGAAATAATTCTTTATGATGAAAATGATGGGAATAAAGGATTGAGGAGGGTTTCTATGAATAAACAGAATGATGGAGTATGGACGACTGATTTGAATTCCGATGCAAAAGGAAAATTCTACACTTTTCGGGTAAAAATAAATGGAGAATGGAAGGATGAAGTACCTGATCCTTATGCAAAAGCTGTAGGTGTAAATGGTAAAAGAGCAATGGTAGTTGATTTAAAAGAAACAAATCCGGAAGGGTGGAATAAGGATAAAAGCCCTTCATTTAAAAAACCAACTGATGCAATAATTTATGAATTGCATGTAAGGGATGCAAGTATTGCCGGAAATTCTGGTATTAAAAATAAAGGAAAGTTTCTGGGGTTAACAGAAAAAGGAACAACCAATACAGCAGGATTATCAACCGGACTCGATCATATTAAGGAACTGGGTATAACTCATGTTCATTTACTTCCCTGTTTTGATTTTAATTCCATAGATGAAACAAAGCCAGATGAAAAATATAACTGGGGGTATGATCCGCTGAACTATAATGTACCGGAAGGTTCTTATTCTACCAATCCGTATGATGGAGTGACACGTATTAAAGAATTCAAACAGCTCATCAAAACTTTTCATGAAAATGGATTGAGGGTAGTAATGGATGTAGTGTATAATCATACTGCATTGACTGAAACATCCAACTTCAATCAATTGGTGCCCGGGTATTACTATCGGCAAACAAAAGACGGAAAATTTTCCGACGCAACTGCCTGCGGTAATGAAACAGCCAGCGAAAGACCCATGATGAGAAAATTTATACTGGAATCAATGAAATACTGGGTACAGGAATACCATGTTGATGGTTTCAGAATTGATTTGATGGGAGTGCATGATATTGAAACGATGAATCTTATTTCAAAAGAATTGCATAAAATAAGACCCGACATATTGTTGTACGGTGAAGGTTGGACAGCTGGAAAATCACCACTGCCTGATTCACTAAGGGCATTAAAGGCCAATGCACAGCAATTAGATCGCATAGCCGTATTCAGTGATGACATTCGAGATGGTATTAAAGGAAGTGTGTTTGATCATAAAGACAAAGGATTTGTGAGTGGGAAAAAGGGGATGGAAGAAAGTATAAAATTTGGCATTGTGGCTGCTGTGCAGCATCCACAGGTGGACTACAACAAAGTGAATTATTCCAAAGCACCTTATGCAAAGCAACCTTATCAAACTATTACTTATGCTGAATGTCACGACAATCATGTGCTGTGGGATAAGCTGGCCATTTCTGCAAAAGATGCCACGGAAGAAGAGAGAATAGATATGCAGAAGCTGGCTTTATCCATTGTACTTACATCACAAGGCATTTCATTTTTGCATGCAGGTACAGAATTTTTGCGCAGTAAAAAGGGAGTTGAGAATTCTTATGAATCGTCAGATAGTATCAATGCTATTGATTGGAGTTTGAAATCAAAAAACAAAGAAGTATTTGAGTATGTAAAAGCTTTGATTAAAATACGTAAAGAACATCCTGCGTTCAGAATGGTCTCTGCAAAAGCTATACGAAGCAATATTCATTTTCTTAATAACATGCCTGAAGGATTAATAAGCTATACCATAAATGGAAAGCAAGCTGGTGATAGTTGGAATAAAATTCAGTTTTATTTTAATAGAACAAGTATCAGTCAAAATATTATTCTTAGTTCCAAATATTGGAAAGCAAAAGTTTTCAATAACAGCTATCAGGAAACAAATAATGAAGTACTTAGTAACATTGACCTTAAACCTTTTAGCTGTACCATTCTCTATCAATAACTGTTATATTAAATACAATGGCTGAACTTTAATTATGCTTTCTCGCTTTTAAAGTATACCTTTACACTCTTGTATGTTATTTCTCACCGAGTTTGTTTTGTTTCGTACTACTCAAATGCCGTGATGGCTTAACGTAAGGCAGGTAAAGTATCAGTTTCGGAGTTGATGGCCTTACCACATTTTTTATCTAAATTTTATTCAATTGTCATTTAACAATTTGCAGCTCATTGAGCCTGTGCTTAAAGCATTAATTCATGAAGGTTATACTAAACCTACACCTATTCAGGAACAATCAATCCCTGCTATTTTACAACACAAAGACCTGTTGGGCTGTGCTCAAACCGGTACTGGTAAAACAGCAGCTTTTGCTATTCCTATGTTGCAGCTGATGCATGAGCAACAACAACAATCTCCACAAGGGCGGAGAAACATTCAAGCCCTTGTATTAACTCCCACAAGAGAGTTAGCCATTCAAATTGAAGAAAGCTTTAAGGCTTATGGTAAATATCTTAACCTTCATCACCTTGTAATTTTTGGAGGCGTATCACAGGTGCCACAGGTAAATGCTTTACGCCGTGGTATAGATATTTTAGTAGCTACTCCCGGTCGTTTATTAGACCTGATGAACCAGGGACATATTTCATTGCGGGATATTAAATTCTTTGTACTCGATGAGGCTGACCGTATGCTTGACATGGGTTTTGTACATGATGTAAAAAGAATCATAGCAAAACTGCCGGCAAAAAGACAAACGTTATTTTTCTCAGCTACCATGCCACCAGAAATTCAGCAACTGGCCAATGTATTATTAACAAACCCGGTTAAAGTAGCAGTAACTCCTGTTTCTTCTACCGTAGAAATTATTCAGCAGTCATTGTATTTTGTTGAAAAACAAAATAAGAATGCCTTACTTAAACATATCCTTGAAGATGATGGTATAAAAACGGCATTGGTATTTACCAGAACCAAACATGGTGCTGATAAAGTAGCAAAAGAACTAAGCCGTTCAGGTATCAGGGCAGAAGCTATTCACGGTAATAAATCGCAGAATGCTAGACAAAATGCATTAAGCAATTTTAAAAACCGCATCACAAGAGTATTGGTGGCAACAGATATTGCAGCCCGTGGTATTGATATTGATGAATTGACCCATGTGGTGAATTATGATTTGCCAAACGTTCCTGAAACTTATGTACACCGTATTGGCCGTACAGGAAGGGCAGGAGCCAGTGGTATCGCCATTTCTTTTTGCGACTATGAAGAAAAATCTTTCCTGAAGGATATTCAGAAGCTTATCAACAAAAACATTCCCATTACTGGAGAGCATCCTTTTGTAATGACGAACAATCAAATGCAGTTTGCACAGGCACAACGTCCATCGCAGCGTCCTTCTTTTCAAAAGAGGCCAAACAGTAATGGTAACGGAAACAGGAATGGCAATAGCCAGGGTGGAAATGGTTTCAGAGAGAGAAGAAGAAGTTTCAGTACTTCTAATTCGAGATAATTTTTGATGTCAGCAACATTGCTACTATCATCGTTCCTTGCGTCGCACATTTGTACGATAGTAACACGGATTAGCATTTTGCAATAGTCATTCAGGTTGTAATCTTACCAAAGTCAAATATTTCAAAGTCATTCTTAACCGGGTGACTTTTTTTTATAGCACACGGATAACACTGATTGAACGGATTTTCACAGAATAAAAAGTAAATAAGCAGTAAAAATGTTTCATAAACAGATGAACATAGATTATTTTGCTACGCAGAATGATGGATATTTTTATTCTGAAAAAAGTGAAATCTTGCAATCCTCCTTTCTGCTAAGCAGAAAGAAATCTGTGTTCATCCGTTCAATCAGTGTTATCCGTGTGCAATGTATTTTGTTCGGCACAGTTGAAGTGAAGCTTTATTGCTCCTCATCATACGACTCCATTCCATCTACTAAGTGGCCATAATTCACCAGCAATTCCTGTCCGGCAGGAATATCAACCAATGCTTCAAATTCTTCCCCATCATTAATTGAAATAATATTGGGTTTGGAAGAATGATTCAGGTAAATAACCGGGTCAATCATTTTAAAACCATATTCCGGAACAAAATAATTTTCTTCATCAAACAAGCAGTAAGTTTCTATTAATGACCTGGTATGTTCCGGTAATGCTTCTACATCTGTAATGGGAACTTTTATCCATTCGCCAATGCCTTTAGAAAATATATTGCGATTTCCTTTTGGAATATCCCTTATAGCAAAGACACCAATGCCATGTATCGGTGAAGCTTTCGGCATGACATAAGTTTCCGTTCTTAATTCAGCTAATAATTTTTGCAGCATATTTAGTTTATAATTATTGTTTCCCACAAAGGCACAAAGTTCACTACCAATATTCTGTGTGTTCTTTGTATCTCTGTGGGATATTCCTTCAAAAATAAGACAAATGAAATAGCACGTATTAAAAGGAGAAACCAAAACTAATTCCACCCCAGCGGTGATACCTGCCAGTACGGAATTCTTTGGTAAGAAAAGATTGTGTATAGTATAGATAAAGCTTTCTGAAGTTCACCACCATTCCCGCATCTGCCTGAAAAGTAATTCTTGAAACATCGCTGGCAGCAATAGTGTAAGGGCTTTTTCTGTTAAATAAACCACCCTGCATAGTGGCATCATAGCCGATAAAATTTACACGGCTTTGCCCGAAGAAATAATATTCCATCTTCTTTCTTTTACCGGATTGGTAAGGGTTATTAAAATGCCCGATCATAAAATTAAAACCACCACCAATCCTGTTATGAAATGTTCCTAATCTTGCTTCAGCAGCAGCGTTCAGCAAAAACCCAATATCATTTTCCAGCAATTTTCTCTCGTAATTCAACTGATAGTTGATGATGATATCATTTTGTATCTGGTATCGCCATCCTTTGGGTAATTTATTTTTTAACCAGCGGTGTATGCCGGTTTGTATCTGTTCCCCTTGTGCTGCCGGGCCAAGTATGCCAATACTAAATGAAGAAGCAACCCGTTGCTGACGGATACTATCTGAACCTGCAACAAATGTTTTAAATGACATGCTGGATGAGTATGGCCTGTCACCATATAAGATAGCATCACTATTGATGCTTGTGGGAGTGTAGCCAAACAAATTAAACGTTATTCCATACCTGCTATCACTGTTCCGGGGCTTAATTAAAAATTTAGACAACAAGAATTTCTTTAAATCCGGATGCACATACTCCATAGTTATCCCCTGCGAATAATAATAATCGGTCTTGGTAAAGTAATCATTATCGTAGTGAAACCGGAAGTAGCTTTTGCTTTGTATATTCCTGAAAGAAGAACTATTATCAATCAATTGCGCTGAGCTACTAAACCATCTTAGCAGGGCTGTAAAGCATATTCCTGTTTTTATCATTCGTATATTCACCTATAAGATACGGGAAAGGAAATAATACGGATTGAGATTAGAATTGCTATTTTTCTTACCTTAATATATATTATTCAAATCAAAAACCAACCATTATGACTGCCGCCGCCAAATCTGTCTATTATTTTGGGTTTTACTTATACGTAGTAGGCCTCACACTTATTTTTATTCCCAACATTTTTTTGAATACATTGAAAGTTCCGGAAACGAATGAAGTATGGATAAGAGTTGTGGGAGTGTTGGCGTTTTGCATTGGTTATTATTATCACCGTGCCGGTGCAGGCAATATGAGAGCTTTCTTAAAGCATACTATACCCACAAGAGTTTTGGTATTTATTGCCTTTACCAGTTTTGCTTTACTAAAATATGTATCACCAATTATTATTGGAATAGGTGCTATTGATCTTGCTGGTGCCATCTGGACATGGACAGCATTAAAAAAGGAGAAATAGTAATATAAAGATTAATATCGGTTGCGATCCCGGTTGTAGCCACCGCCGCCACCTCCCTGATAACCGCCGCCTCTGTTGCCTCCGCCTCCTCCACTATTACCACCACGATAGCCGCCACCGCCGCCACCCTGGTATCCACCACCACCACCTCTGTTACCGCCGCCACCGCCACCCTGACGGTCATCGTTGTGATATTGCTGTTGGCGCACCATTAAATAGTAAACCAACACAATAGCAATTCCCAGTTAATAATCGCTGTAGCGAAAACACTAAAGTTGCTTACATTTACAAAAATTACTCAAAATGAATCTTTTCGTTGCAGGCCTGCCCTATGATTTGGATGATGCAGAATTGGAAGAAATCTTCGAAAAATTTGGCGTGGTTGTATCCGCTAAAGTAGCCATGGACAAAGAAACGGGGAAAAGCCGGGGCTTTGGTTTTGTGGAAATGCAAAATGATGCTGAAGGCAAAGAAGCTATCGAACACCTTAATGATATTTCTCTTGGTAAAAAACCTCTTGTTGTAAAGCAGGCAGATGACCGTCAGGGTGGCGGTGGCGGCGGTAACAGAGGTGGTGGTGGTGGATACCAGGG
>JANMFO010000106.1:0-4969 GCA_031374245.1 Chitinophagaceae bacterium
GTTTTCCTAAATTCACCCCTCCAGGGAGGGGAAGTTGTCCTAAAGTATTGCTCATCCGTGTTACTTCATCTCAAGTGTGATTATTCTTTCCTTTCATTGAAAAGAAAGAATAACAGAACAAGTTCGCAACAAAGTCGCTCAGGAAACTGAAGCTGGCAAAAAATAAAATAAACAATGTCAAAAACATTATTTGAAAAAATCTGGGAGAAGCATGTTGTCAAACAAATTGACGGCGGGCCTTCTGTGCTCTATATTGACAATCATTTTATTCATGAAGTTACAACCCCGCAAGCCTTTACCGGTTTGAATAAAAGGGGTATCAAAGTATTACGTCCATCACAAACAACGGCCACCGCTGACCATAATGTACCAACGATAGATCAGCATTTACCCATCAAAGAAGAATTGAGTCGCTTGCAAGTGGATGCATTAATAAAAAATTGTGCAGAGCATGGCATTGAATTATATGGATTGGGGCACCGCTACCAGGGTATTGTGCATGTGATAGGGCCAGAACTCGGTATCACACAACCCGGCATGACAATAGTTTGCGGTGACAGTCATACATCTACGCATGGTGCATTTGGTGCCATTGCATTCGGCATTGGTACGAGTGAAGTGGAAATGGTTTTTGCTTCGCAATGTTTGTTGCAAAGCAAACCCAAGTTGATGCGTATTAATGTAGAAGGTGAATTGAATAAAGGTGTAGTATCAAAAGATATTGTGCTTTACATATTGTCGAAAATAACAGCAAGTGGCGCAACCGGTTATGCAGTGGAGTTTGCCGGTTCTGCTATCCGTGCCTTAAGCATGGAAGCAAGAATGACGATTTGTAATATGAGTATTGAAATGGGTGGCCGTTGCGGGTTGATTGCTCCGGATGATACCACATTTGATTATATCAAAGGAAGAAAATTTGCTCCGCAAGGAACAGCCTGGGAAAATAAAGTAGCAGAATGGAGAACCTTATTTTCTGATGCAACTGCCACATTCGATAAAGAAGTAACTATTGATGCAGCAGATATAGAGCCTATGATTACTTATGGTACTAATCCGGGAATGGGAATAGCGGTGAGTGCAACAATTCCGACGAATGAAACCATTAATGAAAGCGATAAATCAGGTTTATCAAAATCCCTGGCCTATATGGGCCTAAAGGAAGGTGCTTCCATCAAAGGACAAAAAATTGATTATGTATTTATCGGCAGTTGCACCAACTCAAGAATAGAAGATTTAAGAATGGTAGCATCTTTTGTAAAAGGCAAACATAAGGCTGATGATGTGGAAGTATGGATAGTACCGGGCAGCAAACAAGTAGAAGCACAGGCAATAGAAGAAGGAATAGATAAAGTATTTGAAGCAGCTGGATTTATCTTAAGACAGCCGGGTTGTTCAGCTTGTCTTGGAATGAATGAAGATAAAATACCTGCCGGTAAATATTGTGTAAGTACCAGCAACCGCAATTTTGAAGGAAGACAAGGTGCAGGTGCAAGAACATTATTGGCAAGTCCGTTGACGGCAGCTGCTGCTGCGATAACAGGAGTGATAACTGATGTAAGAGAATTATTAAATTAACATGAAAGCATTTACAACGATACAATCCACATTTGTTCCATTACCAATGGAGAATGTAGATACTGACCAAATCATCCCGGCCCGTTTTTTAAAAGCAACGACGAAAGATGGTTTTGGGGAAAATTTGTTCCGTGACTGGCGCTATGAAAATGATGATCAAACAAAACCGAAAGCTGATTTCCCATTAAACCAATCGAAGTATAGTGGTGAGATATTGGTAGCGGGTAAAAATTTTGGTTGTGGTTCTTCCCGTGAACATGCAGCATGGTCAATCCTGGATTATGGTTTTCGGGTGGTGGTATGCAGTTTTTTTGCCGATATTTTTAAAAACAATGCACTAAATAATGCAGTGTTACCGGTAACGGTGTCAGATGATTTCTTACAAAAAATATTTCAGCAAGAAAGTGAAGGAACACTAACTATCAATTTAGAAAAACAAACGATTACTATTGATGCAACCCTTGAGTCAGCAAGTTTTGACATCAACCCTTACAAAAAAACCTGTATGATTAATGGTTACGACGATATAGATTACTTATTAAGTATAAAAGAAGAAATACAACAATTCGAAACCCAAAGAAGCGTAACACTATGAAAAAGAACATTGCAGTCATTGAAGGCGACGGTATAGGACCGGAAGTAACGAGACAATCGGTAAAAGTGCTGGATGCCATTGCCGAAAAATTTGGTCATGAATTTAACTACTCCTATTGTTTGATGGGAGCTATTGCCATTGACAAAACCGGCACTCCCCTTCCGCAGGAAACAATTGATATTTGTCTGGACAGTGATGCTATTTTATTCGGCGCCATTGGGCATCCTAAATATGACAATGACCCGACTGCTAAAGTAAGACCTGAACAAGGCCTGCTTGGATTGAGAAAAGCATTGCAATTATTTGCGAATATTCGTCCTGTCAGTACCTATCCTTCACTGCATCATTTATCTCCGTTAAAAACAAAAAACATTGAAGGTGTTGATTTTGTTATCTACCGTGAATTAACCGGTGGTATTTATTTTGGTAAAAAAGAAACAAATGCAGAAGGCAATTATGCAATAGATGAATGCAGCTATAGCACTCCTGAAATAGAAAGAATATCCCATCTTGCTTTTCAATCCGCTCAAAAAAGAAGAAAGAAATTAACGCTTGTTGATAAAGCCAATGTTTTAGAAACATCAAGACTCTGGAGAAAAGTAGTAAAAGAAATTGCTGCACAATATGCTGACGTGGAACTGGATTTTCTTTTCGTTGACAATGCAGCCATGCAAATCATTCTGAATCCCAAACAGTTTGATGTAATCCTTACGGAGAATATGTTTGGCGATATCATCAGTGATGAAGCCAGTGTAATAAGTGGTTCATTAGGCTTACTGCCTTCTGCTTCTGTTGGAAACAGGACAGCTTTATTCGAACCTATTCATGGTTCTTACCCCCAGGCTGCCGGAAAAGATATTGCCAACCCGATTGGTTCTATTCTTTCTGCTGCTTTATTATTAGAGCACTTCAGTATGCATAAAGAAGCGGCTTTACTGAGAGAAGCCGTTGATTGGACGTTAGCCAATGGTTTTGTATCAAAAGATATTGAATCGGTTAATTTCTATTTCACTTCTACTATCGGAGAAATGATCAGTGATTATATAGGCGAGAAAATACCCGGCTCTGTGAAGAAGGATAATATAGAATTGAGAAAGTCAACAATCATTTAAGTCAATCTGCCAATTCAAACTAACGATTGGTCAGTTGATTTAAAGAAAAATATTGCCCAAGTTCTTTTTTTTCTGAGAAGGATGTATATTTACAACACATACATCCTTCATGTTGAAGAATACAATATATAATGTCATTAGCAATACCACAATAATTATTGTGGCAGTCATTATTATATTCTCTTCAAATGGAGGTGGTGCTTAACTTTAAACTAACAATTAAAAATATCAGCGACCCGCCTCTAAAAAAGGCGGGTCTCTTTTTTATGATATAATAATGAAAGAACAAAACGATTTTAAAAATTTATGGGGAGCAGTAGCTCTTGAAGATTGGGCGTCGGTATCATTTATTGAAGGCCGGATAGCTAATGAAGAAGATGTAGAGTCTGGTTGCGCTGTTTTTTGTATAGACAATTCCGAAATCCATACTCATTTGGAAATTCAATTGCCTTCATTAGCTAACCAAATTGATGAGGGAACTGGAGAAAAAAAATTAGTCATAGTGATTCAGGGAGAAAAAGCTGGTGACCAAGAAATAGTAGGTCTTAGATATTTTGAAGGCGGAAATGCAGTTTGTATGTTACATGAAATAGAATTTATTTAAAATAAAATATGTCTTCTTACTATAACGAACATACTATTATCTATCTCAATGGAGAGTTTGTAAAAGCCGCAGAGGCGAAAACAGACCTGTATAGCCAGTCATTGCATTACGGCTATGCTGTATTTGAAGGCATCCGTTCATATAAGACAAATAATGGTGAAACAAAAATCTTCAAAGCGGTTGAGCATTATGACAGGTTAAAGCAATCTGCTGAGGCGATGAATATGCCCTACAAATGGACAACAGAAGAATTGATTGCTGCTACTTACGAAGTACTGAAACAAAATAATTTACTGGATGGGTATATCCGTCCGGTTATATACGCACCAGCGAATATGAGTTTTGCAAAAAATACGGAGTCATTTATTACGATACAGGCTTGGGAGATGCAGCCATTTCTCGGTGATAAATTATTGAAAGTGATGACGTCAAGTTTTCAGCGTCCTAATCCAAAAGGTTTTAAGATAACAGCGAAAGCAAGCGGTCATTATATAAACTCTATTCTCGCCAGCCAGGAAGCAAAAGGGAAAGGTTTTGATGAAGCTCTATTATTAGACATGAATGATTTTGTAGCAGAAGGTCCCGGAGCCAATGTATTCTATGAAAAAGATGGAAAATTATTTACGCCATCATTAGGAAATATTTTACCGGGTATTACAAGAGCTACGGTATTAGAAATATGTAACGAATTAGATATACCCGTTGAAGAGAAACAAATTTCACCAGATGAATTAAAACAAGCCGATACAGCTTTTTTCTGTGGTACCGCTGCTGAAGTTATCGGTTGGGAAAGTTTAGATGAAGTGAAATTTCCAAAACCCTGGAAAGATTCTGTAAGCAACACAATACAGGAAGCATACAAGCATAAAATAATTGAGAAAAAATATAAACCATCAGTAGAACTGGCATGAGTGAACTTAACAAATATTCAAAGACGATAACGCAAGATGTAACACAACCTGCTGCACAAGCCATGCTATATGGAATTGGCTTAAAAGATGAAGATTTCAAAAAGCCACAGATTGGTATTTGCAGTATGGGTTACGATGGTAACACCTGCAATATGCACCTGAATGATTTGGC
>JANMFO010000119.1:0-5721 GCA_031374245.1 Chitinophagaceae bacterium
ACCCGGTCAAAAAATACAACCGGGATATTACTTTTTTTTAATTGATCAAAATGCTCATACGACTTTGTTGTTTTGGAAAGAGATACTATCAATCCATCCACCCGGTGGCGGCGCATACTGTCTACAATTTTCTTTTCCCGCTCCACATCATCATGCGACTGACCAATCAGAACTGTATAATTATTGGCTGTGGCTACATCTTCAACACCATTGATAGCCATAGAAAAAAAATCTTCCCGCAGGTTCGGCAGAATCACACCTAATGTGAGGGATTTTCCCTGTTTAAATGAAATAGCTGCCTGGTTGGGTTCGTAGTTTAGTTCTTTGGCAAGCTTCTGCACCTGTGCTTTAGTTCGAAGGCCAATGCTCGGATGGTCGTGCAATGCCCTCGATACCGTGGAAACGGAAACATTCAGCCGGTTGGCTATCTCTTTTATTGTAGCAGGTTTATGATCCATTTATGTCCTCAATTATGCAAATCTATTACAAGTTATACTACTGAAATGATTTTATCCTGCCTGTTTAATATCTCAAATAACATATCCATTTATTCTTAGCCTGCAACATTACTACTGGTATTTTTTGTTGCAAGTTTATCCTGAGTTATATCGAAGGGCTCTCTTCATCGTCAGGTAATTATACAGAGCATTATGCAATTGCCTTTAAAAATCAGGCAAACAACCGGGATAATAAATAGTTTTTGACATATATACATCTTTTCGTAAATTTCACTAACCAAATGCTTGAATATGCATACAGTTTTATCTATTATTTCCCGAAAGGGCGGAGCCGCCATCTTTGTTTCGCCTGAAACAACAGTTATAGAAGCATTACAAATTATGGCTGATAAAAACATTGGCTCTGTGGTAGTAAAGGAAGGCGACCAGTATTTTGGAATAATGACAGAAAGAGATTATTCAAGAAAAGTGATACTGAAAGATAAGCATTCTACTTCCACCAAGGTATCTGAAATCATGTCAACTGATATGCCTTCCGTAAAACCATCAGATAGTGTTGACCATTGCATGCAGGTAATGACAGAAAAAAATATCCGGTATATGCCTGTCTTTGACAATTACAATAAACTGGTTGGAATTATATCAATGAGTGATATTGTAAAAGAAACAATACTGATGCAGAAAGAAACAATCAACCATTTACAGACTTATATTCACCAGTAAACCTACACTTACTCACCTGTTAAATAGCAAGCGAAGCCCCGTAAGGCTTCGCTTTTTTTATTTTTCTTCTGTATTTTTTTCTTCGACAACAACCAAATCTTTTACTTCCACCTGCATCGGCAATAAACCAATTTTTACCACTGCCCTCTTCCCTCTTAGCTCTATTACCTGCCCTACCTGGTGATTCTTTTTCATTTTCACCTTATCCCCCACTTTTATTTCGCCGCCCACCTCATCGAATTTCGAATCAATTTTCTTCTGCATCTTGCTCACTACTTTCTTTTCATCCTTTTTAAACAACAGGGCTTCCATTTGTTTTATTACTTTATTCTTGTTCTCTTCTTTTCGCCACTCTACCAGCATTTGTTTCAATTTCCGTTCCATGTCTTTCAAATAGCCAATCCTTTCTTCTGAAACTTTATTGTGCTCTTTCAATAATTCCACTTGCTGCCTGTGCTTTTCTTTATCCATCACCTCCTGCATCTCCTTCTTCAATCTTTCATTCTCCTTTACCAATTGATTTAAATCTTTTTCCTTTCTCTCAATATCCTGCAAATCCTGTTCTGTGCGGTTCAATAATTTATCCAGGCGAAACTGGTCTTCATCTACCAACTGCCTTGCCCGGTTGATAAGGTCTTTATTTAATCCAATTCGTTCGGCAATAGAAAAGGTATAAGAACTCCCGGGTTTGCCTACCAGCAATTTATACAATGGCTGTAAATTCTTTTCATCAAATGCCATAGCTCCATTGATGATGCCAGCAGTTTTACCCGCCATTGCTTTCAGATTGAGATAGTGTGTTGTCACAATACCAAAAGCATGTTTCTTTGACAGTTCCTGCAAAATCACTTCAGCAAATGCACCACCAAGACTTGGGTCACTGCCACTTCCCAATTCGTCAATGAAAAAAAGGGTTCTTCCATTGGCATTTTCCATAAAATGCTTCATATGCAACAAGTGGCTGCTGTAAGTACTCAGTTCAAACTCGATGCTTTGTGTATCACCAATATGAATCATCAGCTGTTTAAAAATTCCAAACTGTGATGATGGATGAACAGGAACCAACAAACCACTCTGCACCATCATTTGTAATAACCCAATGGTTTTCATCGTTACTGTTTTGCCACCGGCATTCGGTCCGCTGATAACTAAAATCCGTTGTGCATCATCCAAAGTAATCGTTACCGGAATAGTTGGCTTGCCAGTTCGTTGATTATAGAGATACAATAATGGATGATAAGCTGCTACCAAATGAACATGGGCTTTATCTGTAATCAGTGGAAACTCTCCTTTTATTTCAGCTGCCAGTTTTGCTTTGGCCCTGATAAAATCATATTCGCCGACAACAGCATGCCATGCAGTAAGCAAAGAAGCATAAACCGATAATTTAGCCGTCAATTCTTTCAGGATTCGATAGACTTCTTTTCGTTCATCATTTTCCAGTTCGTAAACAGTATTATTCAGTTCAATCGTTTCTTCCGGTTCTACAAAAGCAGTTTTTCGACTATCGCTTTCTCCATGCAAAATTCCTTTTACAGTTCTTTTTTGTTCTGCAAAAACTGCCAGTACCCTTCGCCCATTCATAAAACTTTCTTCTATCTCGGCGAGATAGCCCTGTTTATTTAACTTCGAAACAATTTTATCAAATAGCCTTCGCAACTCATTCCGCTTCTTGTAAAGGCTCATCCGGATATTTTTCAAATCTTCTGAAGCATTATCTTTTACCTGCCCATATTCATCCAGCACTTCATCAATCATCCCGATAATCACTTTTTCATAATAAGTGCCTTCAATCACTTTAGCCAATGCACCGTAAGCCGTTTTTCGTTCCGCATCAAACCAGCGGAATATTTTTTCTATACTTTCTGCCAGCTTTCTCAGCAATTGCAATTCTTCACCGCCCAGCATAGCACCGGGGATTGACAAGAGTTTTAATTCTTTAGAAAGGTTCAGCACATAATCATTGGGAAAATAAATACTGTTCACCATCAATTGCCGGTATTCATGGCTCTGCCGTAGTTCTGTTTCTACAAATTCCTTCCGGGTATGAATACGGAGATTTTGTGCCTTGGTGCGGGCATGGTCGGTCTGGCAGTAATTAGCCAGCAGGTCTTTTACCTTATTAAATTCAAGTTGTACGTATGCTGATTCCGGGTATAATTTCATAATAGTTTTCCGCCTTCACTGTGCTTCTTAAATAAGTGGGCAAAGTTATACTTATTGCCTGTTTGGTTTGTTTCTTCAGCTATATCTTTTCATCAATTGTCTAACATCCTCATCATACTTGGCAATTTTTTTTACCTTCCGTCAAAATCAAATCCTTTGAACCGGAGAATGAAATATATGCGGATGATTTGGCTGAAGCATGACCTGCCAGCCGGGCTTTCTGTCTTTTTTGTTGCTCTTCCGCTTTGCCTTGGTATTTCCCTGGCATCAGGGGCACCTTTATATGCCGGTATCCTTTCCGGAATTATTGGTGGTATGGTTGTCACATTTATCAGCGGTTCGGCATTAGGCGTGTCTGGTCCTGCTGCTGGTTTGTCACCAATTGTAGCTGCTGCTATTCTTTCCTACGGCGATTACAGGGTTTTTCTTTTAGCAGTTATTATTGCCGGGGCCTTTCAATTAATACTTGGTTTGCTGAAATTGGGTGTCATTGCCAATTATTTTCCTTCAGCAGTTATTAAAGGCATGCTGGCTGCTATCGGTATTATGCTCATTTCAAAACAAGTGCCGGTGGCTTTAGGTTATGACCAGCCAGATTTCTGGAGCAGTGGAGTACGAAGTTTTTTTTCAACAAAAGATTTTTCAGGTAATGTACGCAACTTTAATTTTCATATTACGAGGGGGGCTATAATAATTACTGTAGTATCACTTCTCGTTTTAATTTTGTTGCAGCAACGTTTTGCAAAAAAAATAAAAATAATACCGGCTCCATTAATGGCGGTTCTTGTTGGGGTGGCTGTCAATTATCTTTTTAATATAGTCTCATCGGGTTATTCATTAAAGCCAACACAATTAGTCAACATACCGGAGAATATTTTTGGCAATATTTCTTTTCCCGATTTTTCAAAACTGTTTTCTAATTCTTCCATCTGGAAAGATGGGGCTATTATCGGGCTGCTTGCCTCATTAGAAACATTGCTTTCCGTGGAAGCTATTGATAAATTAGATAAGCACAACCGCATAACACCTGTAAACCGTGAACTGGTGGCACAGGGAATTGGCAACATGGCCTGTGGATTATTTGGAGCAATACCGATGACAGCTGTGATAGTTCGTGGAGCTGCTAATGTGGATGCGGGAGGAAGAACAAGAATGGCTTCATTTACTCACGGTCTATTTTTATTGCTGGCTGTTTTATTGCTTCCTTTTCTATTGAACTACATACCCTACGCTTCTTTAGCTGCAATACTCATTTTTACCGGTTACAACCTCACCAAGCCAAAACTCTACCGCAACATGTGGGAA
Source organism: Chitinophagaceae bacterium (assembly GCA_031374245.1). Taxonomy (GTDB): domain Bacteria; phylum Bacteroidota; class Bacteroidia; order Chitinophagales; family Chitinophagaceae; genus JJ008. The sequence continues at coordinate 4,653 of JANMFO010000119.1, forward strand.
TTGGGCTTGAAACAATTTCTTCCTTTTATTTTCACCATTGTCATTTGCCTTATTACCAAAGATTTACTGATGGGTGTAATGGCAGGTTTACTATTTGCGACATACTATATTATTCAGAATAATTTTAAAGCAGAGTATAAAATTCAACGAAGGATGGTTCATGAAACAGAAGTCTATCACATACAACTAAACAGCAACGTCAGCTTTCTGAATAAAGTAAACCTGAAAGAAACACTGGATAAGATACCTGAATCCTCAGTGCTGACCATTGATGGCAGCGAATGTAATTTTATTGATTACGACATTCTCGAAATCATCAGCGAGTTTGAAGCCAAAGCTCATGACCGGCATATTGAAGTGCATCTGCCCGGCATTCAAAAAGTAAATGTGACAGCGATACATTAATAATTACTCTTCTTTAACAGTAATTCCTTCCGGGTGCTGGATTTGCTGTTTCATGATTTCTGTTTTACATCCTGTCAATATCAAAAATGTTAAACATGTGATAACAAACTTATACGTACATCCTGTTTAGTCAACCATCCGTAAATTATTTTGTTATGATAAATTCCTGTTAATGATTACCGAAAAGCGAAAAGTGTCATGCAAATTACAAAACAACATCTTGTCATACAGCTAAATTGCACGAAATTTACAAGAACGAAATTTAAAACTCCAGTTATGAAAACAATATTGGCTTTGGCCTTTATCAGCCTTGGCACCCTTTTTTCCTGTGCACAAAAATCAGCAACCTCTGCAAATAAATCTATGGACAATACTAATATGGAAGTAAAAAATCAACAACCTGTAGCCGGAACAGAAACCGCCACCTTTGCAAATGGATGCTTCTGGTGTACCGAAGCAATTTTTGAGCAACTGGATGGTGTTATCAGTGCCACATCCGGCTATACCGGCGGACAAACAGAAAAGCCAACTTATAAAGAAGTTTGCAGTGGAGAAACAGGACATGCAGAATGTTTACAAATTATATTTGATACCTCTAAAATTACATTTGATGAACTGCTGGAAGTTTTTTGGGAAACACATGACCCCACCACGCTGAACAAAC
>JANMFO010000155.1:0-16884 GCA_031374245.1 Chitinophagaceae bacterium
GTTGTTCCATCAAAACCTCCGGTTGTATATACATTCCCCGCAGCACTCAGGGTTATAGAAGATGCGCCTTCATAATTTGTTCCCCCCATTTGTTTTACCCATATAAAATTGCCTGCAGCATCCAGCTTACTTATAAAAATATCCTTGTCTCCGGCAGAGGTTAAATTAAAAGTGGCAGTACCGGGGTCAAAGTCGGCTGTTCCCTGAAAATCTCCGGTGGTATAAACATTACCCGAAGCATCCAGGGCTATTGAAGATACATTGTCATTACTTGTTCCTCCTAATCTTTTGGCCCACACAAAGTTGCCTGCAGCATCCAGCTTACTTATAAAAATATCATCTTGTCCGGCAGAGGTTAAATTAACTGTGGCGACACCGGGGTCAAAGTCGGCTGTTCCCTGAAAATCTCCGGTAGTATAAACATTACCCGCAGCATCCAGAGCTATTGAATTTCCACCTTCAAAATTTGTTCCCCCCATTTTTTTTGCCCACACAAAGTTGCCTGCGGCATCTAATTTACTTACAAAAACATCAGTTTGTCCTGCGGATGTTAAATTAAAAGTGGCTGCACCGGGGTCAAAATCGGCTGTTCCATAAAAATCTCCGGTAATATAGACATTGCCCGAAGCATCCAGGGCTATTGAACTTCCACCATCAAAATCTGTTCCTCCCAATCTTTTTGCCCATGCAAAGTTGCCTGAGACATCTAATTTACTTACAAAAACATCAGTTTGTCCTGCGGATGTTAAACTAAAGGTGGCTGCACCCGGATCAAAATCAACAATACCAGTAAAAATTCCGGTTGTATACACATTGCCCGAAGCATCCCTTGCTAAGGCAACGGACACGACATTGTCCGGCCCGGTAAACTGTTTTGCCCATTCCAGCACCTGCGCCTGCAGGCAACTACCAAGTATTAATAACAGGATAAGAAAGTAAATCTTCTTCATGCCTTAGATTTTCAGGTTCAGGTGAATTATGAAATTTGAATATGATGCTACGGGTTTTCACCCTCATGGTTTTATAAAAAGGGTAAAACAATTCCTTTTTATGATTGGTGAAATAGAAAACCAGGAAATTATTTAAGGATACTTATTCTTTCTTCATATCCTTATTCCCCCTGCTTTTTTTAGAATTATTGTGTAATGCACCAAGCGATAAATTGAGCCGTAAAGTTACCTGGCTGTTTGTAAGTTTTACCTTTTCGCTAATTCCGCCTATCGATCCGCTGGCGGTTGGCCTTGAATCTATTTTTACAGTATCATAAGGCGAAGTATTTGTGGTATATGAAGCCGGTAATTTAAAATAACGGTATTCAATTCCCAGGGTGCAGTACTTTGAACAAGCCCAATCATATCCGATGCCAAAGGTTAAGCCACTGGCCCAAACCCTGGTCGTTTCATCATTGGCAGTGCTTACAAATCTGTGTGTGGCAGGTGTTGGATGCGGGGCATTGTCAATCCACGGTTGCGCCCAGTAGGTGGTTGTATTCCAGGAATCCATTGCTGTTGTTTTCATTTTAGCAAAGCTTCCTCCAACTGTAAGGTATATCAGGGATTTTTGCATGGCATAGCCAATCTTTGCCCTGATTGATTCTGTAAAACTGGTTGAGACAGAATGATGTATTCCAAGGTTAGCTTGCCATTGCAAAGCAGTTGGAAGTGTTAAAGAATCATAACCGGCGTTTACTTTGGTTGACAAATAATTAATATCGCCTTCAAGCCCTGCCACCAAATTACCAAATTGCTTCATATAGCCCATCTGTATGCCACCGGTAAAACTTGTTTTTTTAGATATGCCTTCTGGCGCTGGTTTTGTAAACCCAGGGACAATAACAATACCCCGCCCCTGAACAAAAAGATTGGTTATGTTTTGCAGAGATACATTACCAACTGGATAGTTGGATCCACCGACAGTAATAATTTCAGGCGGTGGGTTATACAATGAGAGCTTATAAAACCCGGCTCCTGCATTGGGGCCAATGTAAAAGCCTGTCCACTTATGTGTTGGTTTTTGTGCAAGGCAACTCATTGTAATTAATAAACTAAAAACAAGAAGCAATTTTTTGCTGGTTAACATATGTCATTGTTTTATAGATGAAAAAATAAATACACATTAGTTTTATCGGTATGGATGCCGGAACAGGGCAGGCCCGTGCCATAAAATTATTTTTCATTCAATGAAATTCAGGATCACAGGGCAGTAGCGTTGTTTTTCACCAGTATGTCGGCAATAATATTCCTGACTGCCTATTGGCTGTCTTTAAATCCGAAAACAGATGAGCGTTGATTAATTCAGTGTGGTTTTTCTTTTATTTTCTTCCGTCCATTCCTTTCAATAACCAAATGTAGGATGACGAAGAACACAAGACAATACCCAAACTTGGGTAAATTTTGAAGGGGTGTTTATCAGGAAATCAGTTTATGTTCTTTTACAAACAGTATCAGCGAGGCTTCACCTTTGGTATTTGTTTTCCGGTAAATGTTTTTCCGGTGAGTCTCCACTGTTCTTTCGCTGATGAAAAGTTCGTCGGCCATTTGTTTATTGCTGTAATGCTTAATGATGCATTCTATGATCTGCAGTTCCCTTGCTGTAAGATTCATCTCAGTATTTTCATTTTTTATTTTCTGAAAACTTTCATACTGCTTCATCACCTCAGCAGAAAAATACAGGCCTCCTGCTGCAATCGTTTCAATAGCGGTTAACAGTTCCTGCTGGCCTGCAGCCTTGGGAATATAACCATCCACTTTTGCATCATCGATCATCCGGGTAATCATTCCGCCTTCTTCACTCATGCTGAGGGCAAGTATTTTGACTAAAGGAAATTCTTTTTTCACTTTCAAAGACAGATCAAATCCATTCATGCCCGATGGCATGGCAATATCCGTGAGCAGCACATCAATCTTTTTTTGTTGTAGCTTTTGCAGCATCTCTTCTGCATTATTTGCCTCAGCCTCAATGAGAAATTTTTTATGGTCGTTTAGCAGCAGCTTTAATCCATCAATCACTATCTGGTGATCGTCCAGTATTGCCAGCCGGATAATATGGTTTATTTTTCCGCTCAACGTGTTTATTGTTATTCCATGGGAATATAGAATGCCATCACTGTACCGCTACCGGGACGGCTGTTGATGTCAAGCTTTCCTCCAAGATACGATATTCTTGACAGGATATTCTTCATGCCCATGCTGTTTTCTGCAACTTCGTTCAGATCAAAACCAACACCATTATCTTCTATGGTAATATCCACTTCATTATTTTCTGCGATCATTGCTACATCCAACGTAGTGGCTTTGGCATGTTTCAGTACATTCTGCACTGTTTCCTGGATGATACGGTATATCATTAACGCTTTATTTTCAGGAATAGTTTTGAATTCTCCTTCGGCGCTGAAATGAATTATTAAATTACTGTTACTTATTTTATCCAAAAAATCTTTTACTGCATCTGTCAATCCTGAATGTGCAAATGCCTGCGGCATCATACTATGACTAAGGTTCCGGACTTCGGTAGTAGATTCTTCTAAAAGCGAAGCTATATTCTGATAGATTTTTTGCTCCGGCCCGGTCATCTCTTTTATAGTATTGCCGAGCGACTCCAGGTTCATTTTTGCCACCACCATTTTCTGCGCCACACTATCATGCAGATCACCCGCAATACGTTTCCTTTCCTCTTCTTCAGCCTGCATCACAGCCTGTGTGGTTTTTTGTTTTTGTTCCGCTTCTATTTGCTGCAGCTTCAGCAACTGTGTTTTTTTCCTGTTCCGGAAAAAAACATAGCCCAATAGCAAAGTAGCAGCAAGTATGCCTGCTATTCCATAAATGAAATAATTTTTCTTCGTTAGATCATATTTCTGCTGAATGATAGTGTTCTCTTTTTTCTGGACTTCGTATTTGGTTTGCATCTCAGCCATCAGGTCGGCAGAGTTTTTTTCATAGAGTGAGTCTTTGATTCTGACAAATGTTTCCATCGTTTGCTCTGCTTCTTCATAGCGGCCTGCAGCTTTGTAATTACGGGCAAGGCTCTGGTATAAATCATTATTAGCAGTAGAGAAGTTATTCTGCCGCATCAGGTTTATGCCATCGTTGCATATATCTATTCCTTTCTGGTATTGTTTTGAGTTCAGGTAAAAAAGGGCTGTCTGTGCCATATCGCTGACGATATAATAAATATCACCAACCTGTTTCCTCAGGTCCAGCCCTTTTTTGAAATAGCTTTCTGCTTCAGCGGTTTTTCCGAATTCAGCAAGCATACCGCCCTTCAGAAAATTTGAATTGGCATAATCGGTAAGGCTGCCCTGGCTGGAATATGCAAGCCCTTTATCAATGAAATAAAACATTGAATCTTCCCTGGCCAGCTTATAATACACAATCGCAATGTTATTATAAAAGTAACTGTACTTTTTCCTGTATTCATCGTTTGGCAATAAATTCACTGCCTTCAGGTACCAGTCAAGAGCTTCTCGTTTTTTCTGCTGCCGGTTATTGACATTTCCTAAGCCAAGGATAGATAACGCCATACCGACCGAATCTTTCTTTTCTTCCGTCATCCTGAGTCCCTGGAAATTCATCTTTATTATATCATCAAACATGCCTTTACGCAAAAGAATATTGCCCTTGAGCCGGAATGCCATATAAAAATTTTCATTATCACCATTTCCATACGGATACCCTGTCAGCATCTTATCAACCAATTTTAAAGCTGTATCTAATTTGCCTTTCTGGGTAAAAAAAACTGCATAATAATAATTGCAAAGAAGTACTGCCTTTTCATCTTTTTGCTCTTCAGCCATCTGCTGCGCAAGAGAAGCATATCGTTCAAGGGTATCTGGGCTGTATGATTCCCACTCATAACAGAATATCAACATTGCCCTCAGCTTTGACTTATTATCTGACGCTGTTTCAATACTTTTTTTTAGCAGATCAATTTGGGTTGATTGTGCTGCAATATCCGTAGAATAAAAAACCAGTGCAATAAGAAGAAAATTGGGTAAATGCCGGAAGATACTCATAACTATCCTTGTATTTATTGTGAATAAAGCATTATCAATAACTCTTTCCCACTGTATCACAGGCAGCTTTCAGTAAGGAGTTGCCATCTGCTGCATCCTGCCATTTTTCCCAGAACATAACTCCGTTGGCTATGTCTTTGGCCAGTTTTGCTTTCCGTTTCACTGTGTATTGCCCGTTATAATAAATAGTATAGTTGGTAAAGCCACCAGCTGTTACCATTGCAGAATCATATAGCGGATTGCCACCCTGTGCCAGGATTGATTTGTAGGTAAGCACCGTTCCGCTTTGTGTAATACCGGAAGGTCTTCCATATGCTGGAATTCCTAAAACACATTTAGCAGCCGGCATTCCTCTTGTTGTCAACCAGTAATTCAAACAGGTTTGCGCCAGCGTATAATCGCTGTGCTGTTTGTAAGGAACTGTAGTATTGAAATCATCATAGGCCATCACATTAAAAAAATCAACGTAAGCGAAAATTTCATTACGGATAGCATCCCGGATGCTACCTGCATATTTCCCGGCAGTAATAGCACAGGACAAATAGTAACGGGCATCCCGGTGCAGTGAGTCAGAAAGTTCTTTCATCAGCAAAGTAAAGGTGGCATCAGTTCCGTCCGATGTGGTAGGAAATTCCCAATCCATATCTACACCGTCCAGACTATTTTGCCGCACCACCTTCATCACATCTTTTACAAAATTATTCCGGCCAACGGCAGAAGCTGCCATGTTTTTAAAATTGGTTTTACCATCACCACTGCCATCATTTATTCCCAGAGATATTTTTGCATTATTCGTTCTTGATTTAGTAGCAACTGCACTGAGTGTAGCTGCAGGTGAAACAGGTGCAGACAAGGTACCAGAAGCATTAACACCGTAAAAAGCATACACAACCACGTTGGTCATCCTGAATTTTATATCAGCCACGTCAGCCAGGTTTCTATAAGAAGGAAAATAACCAACTACATAGAAGCCAAAAGGTGGTGGTGGCTGGATAACCACAGCTAATGGCGGATTGACATCTTCTTTTTTACTACAGGCACTGATAGTAAGTATAATGGCAAGCAGACCGATAACTATTTTTGAATAATGCATAAGCCTGGTTTTGAATGGTCAAAATACAATTTTCATCCTGACAATAGTCATTTGGCTGCACTTGTTTTTTACAGTAGGTTTGTTTTCTAAAATTTGACGTATGAAGAAATTTCTTGTAACGATTGTTTTGTCCCTGTCCCTTATCGCCAAATCATTTGCGGATGAAGGTATGTGGCTACCCTTGCTGCTTGGTCAACAGATATATAATGATATGGTGAAAAAAGGATTAAAGCTTACCAAAGATCAATTGTATAATATCAATAAGCCATCGCTGAAAGATGCCATTATTATTTTTGGTGGCGGATGCACCGGTGAAATTGTAAGTGCCGAAGGCCTGATATTTACCAATCACCATTGCGGCTACAATGCAATAGCATCTGCCAGCACTGTAGATCATAATTACCTGCAAAATGGGTTTTATGCAAAAAATAAAAACGAAGAAATTCCTACCAATCTGTCTGTACAGTTTTTGCTGCGCATAGACGATGTAACTAAAGAAGTGCTTGATTCGCTGCAGGGATTAAGCGGTACTGACAGAGTGCAAAAGCAGTCATCAGTTTTAGCAGCAATCAATAAAAGAATGAGTGATGCTACTCAGAATATTGAGACCAGGGTAAGCACTTTATTTAAAGGCAACCAGTTTTTGGCTTTTGTTTATCAACGCCACACTGATGTTCGTTTAGTTGGCACCCCGCCTGAAAGCGTAGGTAAGTTTGGTGGTGATACAGACAACTGGGAATGGCCACGCCATACCGGCGACTTTTCCGTTTTTCGTGTATATACAAGTGCTGATGGCAAGCCTGCTAAATATGCTGAAGCGAATACACCGCTGAAACCAAAATGGTATTTACCTGTTTCTTTAAAGCCTTTAAAAGATGGTGACTTTTCTATGATATGGGGTTATCCGGGAAGCACTAATCGATATGAAAGCTCATATGGCATTCAAATCGCTACTGACATTAACAATCCTGCACTGGTAAAACTCCGTGATGTAAGATTGAAATATATGTTTGAGGAAATGAAAAAAGATCCGGCCACAAAATTACAGTTGGCTTCTTCGTATGCAGGTATTGCCAACTACTGGAAATTTTTTGATGGTGAAACAAAACAATTATTAAAATATGATGTGTTTGGCCAAAAGCAAAAAATGGAAGAAAAATTTAATGCCTGGGCAAAAGGAAAACCTGAGTACCAAAATATATTCAGCGATTGGGGAAAAGCTTATGATGCCTGGAGGCCTTATACCAAACACCGTCAGTATATGAATGAAGGCATTTCCGGTTCTCCATTAATTTCATTCGCTTCTTCATTAATGCAGATAGAAAATGCAATGGTTAAAAAAGGATCTACGCAGGCGGATGTTAAAAAAGCTGTGGATGCAGCCACTCAGCAACGGACAGCTTTTCTGGCGGATGAAAACAGGGTATCTGATCAGAATATTGTTGCCGCTGTTACAAGAATGTTTTACGAGGATATTGTAAAAGACCAACAACCTGTTGGCTTCTACGGAACATTAAAAAACACCTATGGCCCGCTGAATGATGATGCTACGTATAAAAAGTATGCTGCTGATATTTTTAAAAACACTATGATTCTGGATGATACAAAATGGAATGCTTTTGCTGCTAATCCCGATGCTGTTACATTGCAAAGCGATCCGGCATTTGCTTATGCCAGTGCTTTCTATACCAACTATAGCAGCAAATATCTTCCGTACTTTCAGCAGTTTACTGCTAAAAATGCAGATATGGGAAGATTGTACCTGAAAGGTATTATGGAAATGGATCCGGTAAAAGCGAAAATGATGTATCCCGATGCTACATCTACCATGAGGGTAAGCTATGGTAATGTAAAATCGTATCGTCCGAGAGATGCCGTGTTTTATGATTATGTAACCACTTCAAAAGGATTACTGGAAAAATACAAAGCAGGTGATTATGAATTTGATTTGCCTGCTAATCAAATTGAACTATTGAAGAAAAAAGATTTCGGCCAGTATATGGATCCTACCCGTAAAGATTTAGTGATTGGTTTTATCACTACCAACGATATTACGGGTGGCAATTCCGGTTCACCGGTAATAAACAGCAAAGGCGAACTGATTGGCTTGTGTTTCGATGGCAATTACGAAGCCCTTAGCCACAAACTTGCTTTTGATAAAGACCTGAACCGCACTATTTGTGTTGACATCCGCTATGTGCTGTGGTGTATTGATAAATTAGGCGGTGGTAGTACTATTATTAAAGAACTGAAGTTGATGAAATAATATTTTTTACGAATAAGAAAGGGCTGTCTCAAAAGCTTTGTCGGCCTGAGTTTATCGAAGGCTATCAATTTGATTGTCATTATTTCGATGAACTCAATATGACAAATAAATTGACTTTTGAGACAGTCCTTTCTTATTTTAATCAATAAATTAATTGCTTAACATTGCAAAGCATATTTATTTTGAAGAAACGAATTATCATACTTGTTTTATTTATCTTCTTTTTTACAGAAGCCTTCTCCCAATACCCGCAAGTCAGTATGGCTACAGACTTAGGGGTTCAGCGAAGCTTTAAAAAAGACCAGAAATACTGGTCAATAGGCCAAACTATCAATGCCATTTTTCATCTTACCCCCAAAGATGGTATCTATGTTTGGTTCGCTTATTATTCCAATGGTAACTTTAAAAATAAACTGAGTGCTACTGCAAAATCACCTCTTACCTTACCACAACAAGTCGGTTATGTAAACAGTGCCGGTTTGAGGATGAAACACTTCTCTGCAGGCTGGAGAAAATACCTGAAAGGAACTGCTGAAGCAGAAAACGGCTGGAACATTTATGGCTATACAGGGCTTGGTATATTTATGGGGCGGATAGAAAATAGTCACTCTGTTTCTATTGATACTGCTGATTATATTGTCCCGGTACTGAGTGGCACTGCTAATTTTAAAAGATTGACACTTGACCTTGGGCTGGGATGGGAACTTCCTCTGAGTGGTGGCTTTTCAGTATATGCGGAAGCAAGAACCTGGATTCCCACTACTGATTATCCCAGCAAATATATTTTTATAAATGATAATGCCCCGGTGGTTGGCATGTTGAATGTGGGGCTTCGTATTCTCTTCGATTGATATTATTGCACTTTCAAATCAAACCTGCCATCTGTTACTGACAATACTTGCGATGGAGTATTAATACTGGCTGCATTGAATTGAAAAGTTCCCGATACAATATGATTCACCGCATCCAATTTTGTAACAGTAACCGAACCGCTGATGGTTGATGATGTAATCCATTCGTCAATTGGTGTCAATTTTCTTTTTACATAATAGCCAAAACTGGAAGATAAACCCGGATAGCTTACATTTTTATTCAATAAATAAGTTCCCGGTGCTGTTATTCCTGTAATAAACATATCAAACTCTGTTTCATTTGGCGATGAAGCAAAGTTTCTTGCCCTTATTCTTAAATCTCCGTTGGGGAAAAGCTGGCTTTCCAATAAATTATTTGCGGGAATAGTTCCAAAACCCTGTGGCACCCATAGTTCCCCGTTTACTTTGGCTCCAAATGTGTTAGCACCGGTTTCGGTAGCCGGCGGTAGTTCTGCTACATCCTTTTTACAAGAAAACAGTACACATAAGAACAGGCAACCGGTAAGAATTTTTTTCATACAATAGATACTTCTGTAAACTCAGCAGATTATTAAAACGCTTTATTTCCCATTTTGGTATTTAAAGCCAATAGCTGAGTGGCAAAAACAAGGCCATCCTTTATCAGTTTGAAAATGATTAACAAAAGAAGCCATTATCTTTATCCTTCTTACAAGCTATACACATGACTAACAAACTTACTATCCGGGAAATTGAGCTGTACAAATTTTCCATACCACTGATAGAACCATTTACTACTTCGCTGGGGGTGGATGTAAGTGCAGACAATGTGCTGGTAAAAATAAAAACCAATGAAGGCATTACTGGCTTTGGTGAGTGCAGCCCCTATATGCCCATCAATGGTGAAAGCCAGGATACCTGTTTTATGGTTGGGCAATATTTTGCCAAAGCACTGAAAGGAAAAGACCCCTTGCAGATAGAAGAGTGTATCAACCTGATGGATAAAATTATTTATGCCAACAGCAGTATCAAAAGTGCATTTGATATTGCGTTGTATGATATTGCTTCACAACATGCAGGTTTGCCGTTGTATCAATTTATTGGCGGCGTAAATAATAAAACAATCATTACCGATTATACCGTAAGCATTGGTGATATCAATAAAATGGCGGCTGATGCGGTTAAAATAAAAGAACAAGGCTACCCGGCTATAAAAGTAAAGTTGGGAAAACATGGGCCCACTGATGTGGAAAGAATGAAAGCCATCCGTGCAGCAGTAGGAAATGAAATCCCTTTGCGCATTGATGCCAACCAGGGCTGGGCAGTAGAAGAAGCCATTGAAACATTAAAAGCTTTAGCTCCGCTGAACATACAACACTGCGAAGAGCCGATAGCCCGGTGGAACTTTATGCAGTTACCAAGAGTGAAAAAAGAAAGCCCTATCCCGATAATGGCAGATGAATGCTGCGGTGATGACCATGATGCCCAACGATTAATACAACTGAATGCCTGTGATTACATGAATATTAAACTCGGCAAGTCAGGTGGAATATTTAAAGCATTAAAGATGGCAAGAATGGCGGAGCAAGCTAATATACATTTGCAGGTTGGCGCCATGCTGGAATCAAGATTAGCCATGACAGCTTTTGCACACTATGCATTATGCAGCCCCGTTATTGAACATTATGATTTTGATACTGCATTAATGTTTAGTGAAGACCCGGTAACAGGTGGTATCGTGTATGAAAAGAATGGTGTTGTGAAAGTACCGGAAGTAATTGGATTAGGCGCAACGGTAGAAGAAAATTGGCTGAGGAAGATGGAGAAAGTAATGATATAATAAGTATCAATTTCACACATCAATAAGTTTCAGTAAATTCATCTGATAAACCTTATCTGATGAAGGAAGTTATACTAAAGCCACTACAGCACCGGGGCATGGAGTGCATTGGCATGTACTTTGAAATTAATTCCAAAATTCAGGGGGCATTACAAAAGACCGGTGTAGTAAAATTCAGTATGTCGAACAAATGCTGGTACACACCTTTAAGCAAGGAGAATTATAATAAAATCTTCATCGCACTGAAAGGGCTAGCCACCCTTGAACAATCAGCCCTGCATCAATACCTGGCCAATAAGAAAAATAAAAAACAAGCTGATACAATAAAACCTGCTGCTGTAATTCAAAAAAAGGAAGCAGTGAAACCGACTGTAGCTTCAGTAAGCCACCAAAGGGAACCGGAATGGATTAATAAAAGAGTATTAGTTTACAAGAAAGAAACGATAAGCGGGGTAAATGTTCATATTATACCGGCCATGCACCAACACCTGAAGCTAAAAGCATATAGCCCTTCCACAATTAAAACGTACCTGAATGAAATGTCGCAATTGCTCACCATATTAAAAGACATTCCTGCTGACCAACTAACACCGGAACACCTGAAACGATATCTTGTCTTTTGTTTTGAAAAATTAAATCTGAAAGAAAACACATTGCATAGCCGGATGAATGCGATGAAATTTTATTATGAACAGGTACTCAAAAGAGAAAAGTTTTTTTGGGAAATACCCAGACCTAAGAAACCCCTGCTGTTACCGAAACTGCTCAACGAAAAAGAGCTAGTCAAACTATTTAATTCTCTTGTTAACAAAAAACACAAAGCCATGCTTTTTACAGCATATAGTGCCGGCCTTCGTGTAAGTGAAATCGTAAAACTTAAACTTTCAGATATTGACAGTGTACGGATGCAAATTTTTATAAGCCGGGCAAAAGGGAAAAAAGACAGATATGTAAACCTGAGCCCTTTATTACTGGATATTTTACGCAGCTATATCCGGGAAAGCAAGCCCCGGCCCGGAGAATACCTGTTTGAATCGGAACAAACGAAAACGGCCTACCCTGCAAGGACAGTACAGCAAATTTTTTCAATGGCCAAACACAAAGCAGGAATTTTGAAAGAGGTGGGAATTCACAGTCTTCGCCACAGTTTTGCCACCCACTTGCTGGATAAAGGAACAGACATACGTTACATAAAAGATTTACTTGGTCATTTTGATATCCGGACCACCGAAAGATACCTGCATGTATCGAAAAAACAATTGGTAAATGTGGTAAGCCCATTTGATGATTTGTGGAAAAAAGAAACTATTGATTGGTAAATACGAATTGGTGGATTGTCCTAACGACAATACAAAATGTATTACATCAAATCATTGATTTTCAATAGGTATCTTTTTTGAAAGGATACGTCTAATAGCATAAATTTACGTGTTGTACGCAACCCTAAATTGACATTCCTCTTAAAATTGAAAATGCGACAAAGACAATTTTTAAATATTGCAGTTTTACTTTTATTCTTTGCCTGTAAGACAAAGAACGAATCAACACCCAAACAAACTTATAAAGACTCTGTACTCAAACAATATATTGACTACACTTCTCAACTACCATACTTTTTTGACAAATCAAGTTATGACTACCGATTTATAGACGCTTATTACAGAAATGACACAGCATTTTTGAAAAAAGCTTCTGACGACATTGCAGTTAACGACCAAAAAAAGGGCGACGGTTTTCCAGATAGTTGCAGACGACATCCAGTTATTGAAAAATTAAATGTTGACTATGCATATCAACTTGACTATTCAGAATCCTTCTGCAATTTGGCTTACTACTTTACCATCACAAAAAACAAAGACACAATTATACTGCAATCAGTAATTTACCAGGGCGACAACAATACTAAATCTTGTAAAGCAGTAAAAGAAGGTTCAATAAAGTTGACACAGCAAAATTGGGACGACTTTATGCAATCAATTCAATTCGCAGACTTTTGGGGATTAAATCAGTACAAAAAGTTTGGCTGCTGTGACGGAGATTTTTTAACAGTTAAAGCCATTGAAAGAAATCGGAAAGACCACTCAATTGTTGACCAACATAAAGTAGCAAGACAATTTGTTTCAAACACAGCTTTATTTAAGTCTTGCGAATTACTTGCAAAACATGTAAAGTATGACATAAAAAATTGCAAGTTCTAAGAGGCGAAACGAGAAGGGTATGCGTACAACATTGGGTTTTATGCAAGTTGGGCATGACCAGCAAACATCAACCAATTGCAAATCCAAGCTGTGGTTCGGGCTGGACAAACAACTTTGAGCTTTAGTTCTTAATTTCAACATTAGTTTTTCAATCAGCAGTGGTTGTCGGCGGACGGAATACTAATTCCCAACCTGCATAAAGCCCTGCTCGTTGTAGGCAAGGCTAACAGACAGCAGTATGAAAATTAAGCATCGGTACTTACACTTCGACAGTCATCTAAAAACAATCAAACCTGTTAGGGCAATTCTTGACAAGTACTCACATGCTTATGATTACAAAGAAGACTTAGACTGTGTAATTCCAACTTTCAAATACATGATAGAGTTTTATCTTTATGAAGACAATCCTGACTTCAATATTATTAAGCAAGAAATAAGCAAGTTTCTTGAACCACAGGTTATCGGGACAGAGTATGAAAAAGCTGACATAAAAAATGCAGAATGGTTTATAGCATCAACAGGACAATATCAGTATCCGCAACCAGAAGACGATTTTAATTATAAAAAAGCAACATTCAATTTAGACAACTATTGCAGTCTATGCGACATTGGCAAAATTCAAAATGCACCTTTCAGACTTAAAACTGAACCCAAACAACATAACAATCAATTTTGGGGATTGCATTGGGAATATTCGCCAGTATTTGTAAGACAGGAAACCAAAAATATTTTAGAGAAAGAAAAAGTAAAAGGAATACGATTTTCAAAGCCTGTTTTAAACAAAAAAAATATTGAAATTGACGGCTTTTACCAATTGCACATTGACACCATTTTAAACAAAGGGTTTGACAGTTATAACACAAAGACAATAACCTGCAAACTCAACAACGAAGAAAATTGCAACACAGACGTAAATCTAAAATGTTGCGGACGTATTAAGTTTCATCATCCAATGATTGGGGGTTATCTGTTCGACAAAACTATTTTCAATCCTGACTTTGACATCGTACAAAGCAATGAATATTTTGGTAGTGGTGCAAGTGCTAACAGAATACAAATTGTATCAAAGCGTTTTAAAGAGCTTGTTGAAGAGAATAAATTGAAAGGACTATCCTTTAAACCAATTATGCACGACAGACTTGTGCGATAGAAGCCCTGCCTACAACATGAACTGTGTAAAAACCTGCCCACATTTTGTGGCTTACGTCCTGCGGCACGTTTCGTTTATAAGGGCTGAGAACCCTGCAAATAAAAAATCACTACTTAATCTTCTCCTTCGGTCTTTTCTCTTTCACAATCGGTGCATTATCCTTCCACCGCCATAAGTGAACACAGGCATACGTACGATAAGGACTCCATTTTTTAGAAAGACGCAGCATATCTTCCTTTAGCTGCTTCTTATCAGTATTATCTAATTTGTAGAGTTTAATCATGGCGTTCTGAATACCCAGATCATCTACGGCAAATACATCTTCTCTTCCTAATGCAAACATCAATAACATTTCCACCGTCCATCTGCCTACTCCTTTTATTACCACTAAGTATTCAATCACTTCTTCATTGGTCATTTTACCCAGCTTCTTTGCATCCATGCCAAAATCCATTTCAAATTGCGCTGCATTTTTTACATAACTCACTTTGGCATTGCTAAGGCCAATGCTCCGCAACGTTTCGGGAGGGGTATCCAAAATTTGTTGCGGAGTTGGTTCTCTACCACCATATAAAGCAATAAACCGTTTGTAAATAACATCAGCCACTTTAACAGATAGCTGCTGGCTCATTATAGAAGCACAGAGATAGGTGCAGATATTCTTCCGCTTTTTTAACTGATGCGAATCACCGCTTTCAATCAGTTTCTTTAATTTTTTATCTTTGGAAAGATGCTCCCGATATTCCATTGCTGCTAATTGAGAAATGGAAATTAGTATTTAATCAGGAGACAATATAAATAAGGAACATCACAACATTATGCATCAGCCCATTGTTTAAAATCGGCTACCCTGTCCCTGCTTACCACCATATCTTCCTGGTTGGTTATACATTTTACCGATAATTTAAGGCGGCTGTTGTAATAAGGTTTCACTTGTTGTATTGCATCAATAGAAACAATAAAACTCCTGTTGAGCCGGAAAAATTGCTGTGGATCCAGTTCGTCTTCCAGGTTTTCCATAGTATGCTCCACCACATAGCGGTTACCTTCTTTATCCACGAGGTTCACAATTTTATTATCCGCCTGGAAAAAACAAATGTCTTCCGTATTAATAAAAAATAATCGTTGTCCCACTTTACCCAAAAAACGTTTTTTATACCGCTGTATGTTTAATTCCGGGAACACCCTGTTAAAATCAACTGCTGAAAAAGAAACGGATACTGATTTTAATTTATTGATAGCGCCAGCCAATGCCTCCTGTGTTACCGGTTTCAGGATATAATCTATGCTGAATATTTTAAAAGCTTCCAGTGCATACTGGTCATACGCTGTAGTAAAAATAACCGGACGGTTATAGTTTACCAGTTTGAATATTTCAAAACTATGGCCATCAGAAAGATGAATATCCAGTAAGAGCACATCGGGATGGGCACTCTTTTTCAGGTACTGTACAGTTTCTTCTATACTTTCCAGGCAAGCCATTACTTCTATTGAAGCATCATAGTCGTTGAGTAATGTCTTTAGCCGTTCGGCTGCCAGTTTTTCATCTTCCACAATTATCACTTTCATAATAATCAGTTTAAATTTAGCAACGGCAGTGTTACTTCAAATGTTTGATTGGTTTCTTTTACCACGATATCCCGTCCACTGATTAACTCATACCGCTTGCGGATATTCTGTAAACCAATTTTCGTAGATGGTTCTCCGGTTTTTCGCAATTGCAGGTTATTACTTACAATCAATGTGTTATTTCCGTTGGCATGTATATCAATATGCAACGGCTTATTCCGGGAAACAATATTATGCTTAATGGCATTTTCAATCAGCATCTGCAAAGCAGCGGGTACCACATGAAGAGATTTGTACGATTCGGAAATATGTATGGCGACTGTTAACCCTTCATCAAATCTTTTTTGGAGTAGAAAAATATAGGGTTGAATAAATTCCAGCTCTGAACGGAGTTCTACCAATTCTTTTTCCTGGTTATTCAGAATGTAGCGATACACTTTTGAAAACTCTTCGATAAAATGATTGGCTTCCGGATTATCTTTTATGACCATACCCGAAAGCACATTCAGATTATTAAATAAAAAGTGCGGATTAATCTGGCTTTTTACCAATTGTATCTGCGCCTGTGAACTGGTGCGGCGTAGCTCTTCAGCCTCAGCCAATTGCTGCTTATACTCCCGCAGGAAAAATAAAATGGCATTGATAAGATGGAAAAATAAATTGATCAGGCTGGCATAAATAATATTCAGTTTAAACGGGTTACTGTTCTGCTGCCAGGTGTATCCATGAATTACGTTACCCACAAAATACACAACGAGTAACGCAGCAACGGGTGCTACAATATTTCCCGCCAGGAAAAAGAAGCCCAGGAATCGTATTTTATTCGTGGGTGTTAAAAAACGTTTTTTAAAATAAGGTTTAATAAGGCGGTTACCCTCCCATGTTAAAAAAGTAATGCCGGCAATAGTAAGCAGTGCATAATACCAT
>JANMFO010000183.1:0-5672 GCA_031374245.1 Chitinophagaceae bacterium
TATGTTTCTCATCTATTTCGGCACTTTCAATCATGTGTGGTGGCAACAAGCAATAGGATTTGGAATCATGGCATATGGGTTTGCTTATTTTATGGTGCATGATGTTATCATTCATCAACGTTTTAAATGGTTTACCCGCAGCAACAATACTTATGTGCGGGCAATCCGATGGGCACATAAGATGCACCATAAACATCTGAACAAAGAGCATGGAGAAAGTTTCGGAATGCTGTATGTTGCTCAAAAATATTGGGAAAAAATACAACGGGATAAAAAACTAATGGCTGGTAATAAGAAAGTAGAGTATGCTCCTGAAGCGGAGTAATTTTTTTACCAGCTTAGGTTCCCTGATAAAGCTAATTTGCGACGCTCCATTCAACGTACCTATCTTTATTCATCAATTTTAATTTCTGAATTCCTCTAATCAATACGACTATATTATTGCAGGTGCCGGCTGTGCCGGATTAAGTCTTGCTGTACATATGATTCAGTCAGGAAAATTCAATGATAAAAAAATACTTATCGTTGACAAAGATGATAAACAAAAAAATGACCGTACCTGGTGCTATTGGGAAAAAGAACCGGGGGTGTTTGAATCAATTGTTTGTAAACAATGGGATAAGGCATGGTTTCATGGTGATAATTTTTCCCAGCTGCTCGCCTTATCACCTTATCAATATAAACTAATCAAAGGCATTGATTTCTATACTTACTGTTTTAATATTATTAAACAACATTCAAATTTTGAAATAAGAACAGCTGCTATTAAAGAAATAAAAAGTGAAGCAGGAAAATCATGGATAGAACTATATGACGATAAAATTTTTGGGCAATATATTTTCAATAGCATTGTTTTCCAAAAACCATTGATGAAGAAAAATGAATATTACCTGTTGCAGCATTTCAAAGGCTGGATAATTGAAACGGAACAACCTGTTTTCAACCCTGCCGAAGCAACACTAATGGATTTTCGGATAAGCCAGCAGCATGGAACTACATTTGTATATGTAATGCCTTTTTCAGCAACTAAAGCGTTGGTAGAGTATACACTTTTTACTGAGAAACTACTTGAACCATTACAGTATGATGAAGGGCTGAGGGAGTATATCAGAAGCTTCCTGCAAATCGATTCGTACAAAATAATTGAGGAAGAGTTTGGCGTCATTCCAATGACAAATCATAAGTTTCCATCGGCTGACGGAAGTATTATTAATATTGGTACAGCCGGTGGTCAAACAAAAGCTTCAAGTGGGTATACTTTCCGCTTTATTCAAAAGCATTCTGCAAGAATAGTGGAGAATCTTATAAAAAGAAAGAACCCTTTCATTGCATTGCCGGGTGGCCCAAGAAAGTTCAGGTTTTATGATAGCACATTGCTGCATATTTTAAAGCACAACCAATTGCCCGGGGATAAAATATTTACACAGTTATTTAAAAAAAATAAACCCCAGCAGGTGCTGAGGTTTTTGGATAATGAAAGTTCGTTAGCGGATGAGTTGAAAATTATTTCTTCGTTGCCAACATGGCCATTTTTAAAAGCCGCATTGAAACAATTGTAATTAATTGTCAGGGTCCATTTGCATAAATTCTCTTTTCACTGCTTTCAGCATGCTGAATAATTGTGCTATTTGTATCATCAGTAGTACAGCTAATGCAAGCATTACATACCAGGGCAGGTTTATCGTTTTAACACCGGTTATTTTTTGAAACTTATCAATATGCCATCCGGTAAGGGCTGAGCCAAAAGCCATTCCCACCAAGAGAAAAGAAATCAGCGAATACACCACTTTCATAAACATGATTCGCATGGTGGAATAACCCACTTTGAAATTCTCCAGGATTGCAGCTGGTATAATTAAAACCAAAGCAATCCAGCTCCAGTTTTTACTGAACCACGCATTGTTTAAAGTAAGGTTAAGCCCAAGTACTAATACAATAGACATTAATCCCCAGGGAATAGTTAAGAAGGCAGAAGGTTTGTGTGAGGTAGTTGCCATATCAATTTGTTTTTGTAAATAGGAAGGTAGAAAAATTTTATATCTCTTGTATAATTTTTATTTATGACTTTTAAATCCTATGTGCGGGTTTACAACTTTGATGAAAGCAAAAGCAGCCTTAAACTTAAAATATTTATTCGAATAAAAGGGCCTACTTATACTTTTATTGCTCCCTGAAAATTTAGTAAAGCACTTTTGCAAGTGATATAATAAGAATGCAGCAATATCAACTTACTGGAACAGCGAATAAAAAAAATAAGAATCCGCCGTACGGCGGATTCTTTGTAATCACAGGGGTCTTACTACTATTACTGAATAGTGTAAGTGTAAGTTTTTCCGTTTGTTTTTGGATTGGTGTTATTAGATGCGGAAAAATATAAACCAATAATTGAACCGTCACTCCAATGACTGAAACGGCCTTTACCAATAGTCCTGATATCACTATGCAGGGAATGTGCCGGTTTTAATTCTATGCCGTTCTCAAAAATTCTAAGAACTGATTTTGTCGGATTGGAATTATCGTCTGCTAATGTTCCGAAATTCTGGACTACATAGTAAGAGAAACCGCCGTCTTTTGATGCCTTGGAAACATTTATTAAATTGGTAGATGGGGGCGGAGCAGCGGCTACTACCACATTTACTTCATCCAATGCTGTCAAACCTCCATTATCAGTTACTGTCAACCTGAATACGTACGTACCGGCTACAAGATTGCTTGCTGATAATGTAGTGGTATTGGTGCCTGAAAGTACTGGAGTATTAGGCCCACTCCTGAAAGTCCATGTATAAGAAGCAATAGTTCCATCAGGATCGGATCCGCTGCCTGTTATTGAAACGCTGCTAACTGGTAATGTAATAGTTTTATCAGTGCTGGCATTTGCAACAGGGGCTTGGTTGGCAGCTGCTGGAGAAATAGTATAAGTATACGACCTTCCGTTTGTTTTTGGATTGGTATTATCTGATGCCGAAAAATAAAGTGCTACAAAAGCACCATCTCCCCAATGGCTGAAGCGACCTCTACCTAAGGTTGCTATGTCGCCATGCATAGAATGAGGCGGTTTTAATTCTATCCCATTTTCAAAAACCCTAAGAACTGATCTTGTTGTGTTTTCGACAATGTCAGGCAAAGTCCCAAAGTCTTGAACTACATAATAAGCATAACCAGTATAGCTTATTATCTGAGAAACATTTATTAAATTAGTTGATGGAGGAATTACCGCATTACTTAACACTACATTTACTTCATCAAATGCTGATAATCCATTATTGTCTGTTACAGTTATTCTGAAAATGTATGTACCTGCAATTAAATTATTTACTACTAAAGTGGTAGTATTTATTCCTGTAAGTACAGGAGTATTTGGACCACTGCTTAAAGACCATGTATATGAACTGATAGTGCCATCAGGATCAGATCCACTACCTGTTATTGAAATACTATTAGCTGGCAAAGTAATGCTCTTATCAACACCGGCATTCGCTATCGGGGCTTGGTTAGACAGTGGAGAAGTTCCCCCATATTCAAACGCACCTATATCCGGAGCAGACCCGCTAAATGGTAAACCCACATTTATTCCTGCATTTATCAGACTTGAACCTGCAGATAGTTTCAAGAAGCTTATTTCAGGTAAATTTCCATCTGATTTTCTGGGAGATATTAATTGTGTTGCATCGGTACTAATAAAATCAGCATCGGATATTGTAGCAGAATTCCAGTTATTTATTTCTGTTCCGGTCGCAGCATTATGGTCGGAAATTGCTGCTGCATTTATCGTAACCTGAAATGTACGATTGGCATAGCTCAGATTATTTCTATAAATATCAGGTTCATTGCCATAATTAATAAAAAATCCAAAACCATTTAAATATGCAGTGTTATTATTAAAATGCATTGTACACACAGAGTTATTGGTAGAAAATCCATGACTCCAATTCTTTGCAGCAATACAATTAGTATAGGAACGTAAGTACTCACCAGCATGAGATGGCATACCACCTGCTCCATCACCCGGAGGCCCAGATTTGAACCCTTCTGAATTACCACCTGAAAGGGTTACACCGTCTGCTAAATATCCATTCTTATATGACCATGAATTTTCAACAGCAACAAATCCAGGATTTTGAGAAAAATCGAAACCATCATCACTATTATACCAGGCTCTACACCCCTTAACTGTATTGGTTGACGAGGCATTAGATATATAAGCTATATTAATACCATCTGCATTTCCTCCACCTGTATATGCATCATAGTTACTCCATGAATCTATGTTTAATAGGAGATTTCCTGTTGAATTTCCTTGGAGATAAAATCCTCCTCCGTTGTGATGGATATTTAAAGATTCAAAAATGCTATTATTACAATTATTTGCCCACCAACCTGATGATACCCACCCATCAGATTGAAAATAACCGGTAATCTCCAGCCCTTTAATATGTATATAGTCACCAGATAAGTAGCAGCCTGACCTTGGAGTAGGGTTAAGAATTGTATAATTGATGGAATGGCGGGATAGTACAGGAATTTCACCTGGATAATTCCAAATCTTAATTAAATTTCCGGGAGTACCATTTTTGCCTGTAAGATAGGATTGAGTTGTCCAAACATATGTTCCTCCTCTCATATAGATAATATCACCGGGAGCAACAACGCTCCATGCTTTATTTAATGTGAAAAATGGAGCACTTAAGGAGCCCGGGTTATTATCATTCCCTGTAGGAGAAAGATAATAGGTATTCCCTATGGCAGATGCCGATACAGCTGTAGAATCAGTAATAGTTGCCCCATTAAAATTTTCATTTATATCCTTCCGGCAGGATATCATAAAAATTGTTGCAAAAAATAAGAAGATGGCTCCATATTTATTTTTGCTGAATACAAATGCAGAACCCGGCTTAATAGAATAGTTTTTCATTTTTCTACTGGTTTGTTAGGTAATTTGAATTGGGTTTATAGCAGATGGATATTGGTCTGGCAATTATGCCATGCGAACATTGAAGAAAAATGGTTGTCAATCATTTTTTCTTTAAAAAAATATCAGACAGCTGGTTCAGGAGCTAATACAGGAATTATAAAATAGAAAATGAAAGACTAATTCATTTTCAAATGGAAGAATTGGTTGTGTTAAGTATATTATTTTTCAAATAAAGGATCCGTGTACTTCAGTATAGTATCCTGTTTTCAAAAATACTATATTGATAAAATTGGAATAGCGTATAGCCAAAAGCAATGCCAAACTTTTTCTATTAAAGGAGATAATTATGGATTATGCTTTAAATATAGTTGAGAATCTATTGATTACGCTTTGATAGTTGATTCAGATTAAATATAATTATTGATTTGCGTAAAGAGTTATACAAAGCCTGTAGGAAAAGAACTACAATAAACTTATGTTAAAGGCTTTTATTTACCGAACAGTTTTGTTTTTTTGAATTAATGATAGGATAAACTCATCTGTAGTAAAATAAAAATCCAGCTGAATATTTTATTTCAGGAGGATTTGATGTCAGATAATTTTGGGTAGTGGCCTCGCCAGGAATCGAACCTGGATCTGGAGCTTCGGAAACTCTTATACTATCCATTGTACTACGAGGCCATTTCTCCCTCTCTGGAAGGAGAGGGCCGGGTGTGAGGTTTATTTTATCAATCCCGGAGCATTTGTGGCAAATATTTTT
>JANMFO010000194.1:0-2945 GCA_031374245.1 Chitinophagaceae bacterium
CCGCCCAACGGGCAAAGAAAATTCATTTCAACTCCATATTGATTGATACGCATAACGACATTCCTACGACAGCTATTGATGGTGGTGTAAGTTTTGATCAGCAACTAAAAACAAAAACACATTCTGATTTGCAACGGATGAAAGAAGGCGGTGTTGATGCACAATTTTTTTCCATTTGGTGTGATGGAAATAAAGCAAACCCCTACGCATGGGCCAACCGGGAGATGGATTCCGTACTTGCCTGGACCAACCGAAACCCAAACACAATGATACAGGTTTTTACGGCAGACGGAATTTTGAAAGCAGCCAAACAAAAAAAACTCGCTGTATTGTTTGGTGTGGAAGGTGGCCACATGATTGAAAACGATCTTAATAAATTAAATGCTTTATACAATCGTGGAGCAAGGTATATAACACTGACCTGGAACAACTCCACTGACTGGGCTACTTCTGCTCTTGATGAAACAACTAAAGCAGATTCATTAAAGCATAAAGGGCTTACTGATTTTGGAAAGCAAATTGTAAAAAGAATGAATGAACTGGGAATGCTGGTTGACCTTTCTCATGTTGGTGAGCAAACTTTCTGGGATGCTATTGCTACTACAACTAAGCCGGTATTAGTTTCTCATAGTTGTGTTTATACACTTTGCCCGCACCGAAGAAATTTAAAAGACGAGCAAATAAAAGCGGTGGCTAAAAATGGCGGCGTTATTCATCTTAATTTCTACAGTGGTTTCTTAGACCCGGCTTTTGAAGACCGGAGCGATGCTTTTACTGCAAAACATAAAACAGAAATGGATTCCATGCTGAAAGTAAATCCCGAGCCTTATTTTATGCAGGTATATCTTTTTAATAAATATCCTGATTAAGTAAAAGGTTTGCGGCCCCCATTATCGTTATTGCTGGATCATCTTGACTACGTTGTAAAACTGGTGGGTGTTGATTATGTCGGTTTAGGCAGTGATTTTGACGGCGTCAATTCATTACCTGCCGGATTGGATGGTGTGGAAGATTTCCCAAAGATTACGGAGGAGTTAGTTAAAAGAGGATACAGCAAAAAAGATATCCGTAAAATTCTGGGAGCTAATTTAATCAGGGTGTTTAAAGCTAATCAAAAACAATAAGCATACTTGTATGGAACAAACAACACTCGGAATCGGCACCCGGTTGCAGCACACCCAGTTTGGGCCCGGCGTTATTGTTGGTATTAAATATGCCACTTATCTTATTTCTTTTATCAATCATGGTATAAAAGAAATTGATAAAACAGATGATAAGCTGGATGAAATCATTCCGGAGAATGTAACCGAAGAAATAGAAACGCATAGCGAAGCAGAAAGATCATTATTAAAAATCCTTCGCTTATGGGGTGGCATTACAGAGAATGTACCACTGGGAGAAAAATGGATAAAAGGAATGATGTTATTGCAGCCTTTTGATAAAAGCCTGAAGCCAAAAGAAATTCCCATTGATGATTTCTTTCATAAAATAGTAATGCTGCGTGACAGGCTGCGGGTGCTGGAACAAAACATCAACAGTCATAAAAAACTAAGTGATGAAGAAAAAGTAAATATTCAGCAATACATTACCCGCTGCTATGGATCACTCACCACTTTTAATGTATTGTTTAAAAACAAAGAGCAGTGGTTTGCCGGTGAAAAAGGAAGCAAAGAAGATTAAATAATAAAGAACAGGCGAAGTCACCACAACTTCGCCTGCATCAAGCTCAAACCAACATGAATGCCCGGCTATGATCCCGGGGCTTTATATTAAGAACCTGCTTTTCTCGGGCAGGTATTTAACCCCACCAATGTATACAAAGGACAGAAGCTTACCAGACTGGTAAGTACAAACACGGCACCCAATACCACCAATACAATCCCCAAAGTGCCGGTTACAATTCCGCCAAAATAGAGGTAAGCGAAAACAGCTGCCAGCAATAAACGGATGATGCGGTCGGCATTTCCCATGTTCTTTTTCATTTTAAATGTTTTTGTTGTTAAGAAAATAGTTTGATAAAAAGAACAACCAAGCCGGCAAAAGCTACACACAGCAAGCATACCACCGCCAATTTTGCAAACCTTGTCTTCATATCCTTCTGCAAGTAGTAAAAGTAAAGCCACCCTCTATGAACGAAAGTGACACTGGTCACAAAAATGACTGAACTTTATCAGGTTGCTGTCATCCCCTGCTTAAACCAAAAATTCATCAAAAAAAGGTTTTCAAAATCAAAATCCGTAAAAAGTAACAGTTGGTGAAATAAGCTACGCCCAAAAATCATATCTTAAGTGTTTTATGGATAACTCCAAAGCCAACGCCCCAAAATCAGCCTGGAAAGGCCGCCTTTTAAAATTTGTTATTTACCTGGTAATTGGTTTTTTAGTTGCCTTTTTATACCGGCAACTAAAAAAATAAGTGTTTCGTTCATTTTCTTTTTGCCCTAATCCGGCTGTGAAGACTTTCATTGTTATAATCAAAACCAACAAAACAATCCTTTATGGAAGTACATGCACACTCTCACACAGCCCGAAAAAAATGGACTCATTATTTCTGGGAATTTTTGATGTTGTTCCTCGCTGTGTTCTGCGGGTTTTTAGCAGAGTATCAGTTAGAACATAAAATTGAGAAAGACCGTGAAAAAAAATATATCCGGTCATTTATAGAAGACCTTAAATCTGATACATTATTTATTGACCGCTATCTGAACAGCAAAGGCCAAAAAATAATAGAGTATGATTCACTCATCTGGTATCTAAACTCACCTGATCCCGATCTATACGGAGGAAGAATTTATTTTTTGGGCCGCCAGTTAACCAGGATTCCGATTTTCACTCCGGCTGACGGAACAATAAAGCAATTGATAAATTCGGGCGGTCTCCGGCTAATAAAAAATCAAGTGGTATCCGACAGCATTATGGCATACAACCAGGTTGCCTGGTTGTATG
>JANMFO010000201.1:0-20047 GCA_031374245.1 Chitinophagaceae bacterium
GTTCGGTGCATTCTTCACATCATTAGCACTCTCTTCTATTTCTTTTTTTACATTGGTTTTAGCGTCGTTAAATTCACGAACACCTTTACCTAATCCACGCATCAGCTCAGGTATTTTCTTACCGCCAAATAACAGCAGTACAATTACAAGGATAATAATAATTTCATTAGTACCCAGCATACCTAATAAAGTAGGATGTATCATAGTCTTGAGAATTAAGGCTGTAAAGATAGTAAGTACTTAAAAATAAAGGAATAATTAAATTAAGGACTTACTGTTAAAAGGAAAAGCCCCGACAATCGTCAGGGCTTTTCAACTATTTAAAGGAAAATTACTTTGCAGTTTCAGCAACAGCCTGGCGTTTTTCACGAATTCTAGCACTCTTACCGCTACGCTTACGCTGATAGAACAATTTAGCCCTGCGAACATTACCAGCTTTGTTCAATACGATAGACTCAACGTTGGGAGAGTAAAAAGGGAAAATTCGCTCTACACCGATACCGTCAGAAATCTTACGTACTGTAAAGCAAGCTGTAGCCCCACTACCTTGTTTTTTGATTACATCGCCTTTGAAAGACTGAATCCTTTCTTTGGCACCTTCAATGATTTTATAGTTAACAGTAATGTTATCACCAGCTTTGAATTTCGGGAATTCTTTCTTGCCAGTCAACTGTTCGTGTACGTATGCTACGGCGTTCATAATGCTTATCTTTAAGGATGGCAAAGGTAGGGGAATCGGTTTAAAATTTGAAGTTTAAGAATGAAAAGTTTCTTGGCATTACAGGGATTCGGGATATAATTTGAAAAGGTTGCCATTTAGACAACCTTAAACTATTAACTATTAAACTTTTAACCTGACTACCTGGCTACATTCACAGTTCTCTTTTCCCTTATGACGGTTACTTTTATCTGTCCGGGGAAGGTCATTTCGGTTTGTATTTTTTGAGCTATTTCAAACGATAGCCGCTCAGAATCCTGGTCAGTTACCTTGTCAGCTTCTACAATTACCCTTAACTCTCGGCCCGCTTGAATGGCATAAGCTTTTTCCACACCATCATAAGCCATAGCAAGGTTTTCAAGATCTTTGATACGTTGGATGTATTGCTGCATAATCTCCCTGCGGGCACCCGGTCTTGCGCCACTAATAGCATCACAAGCCTGCACTATTGGAGAGATGACATATTGCATTTCCATTTCATCATGGTGGGCACCGATGGCATTTACAATCGCCGGAATTTCACCATATTTTTCTGCCAGTTTTGCACCTAACAAAGCATGGCTCAATTCACTTTCTTCATCTGGTACTTTTCCAATGTCATGCAGTAAACCAGCTCTTTTAGCCAGTTTTGGATTCAGTCCTAATTCGGCTGCCATTGTAGCGCAGAGATTAGCTGTTTCCCGGCTGTGCATCAACAGGTTTTGCCCATAAGAAGAACGGAAACGCATACGGCCCACCATTCTTACCAGCTCTTTATGTAAACCGAGAACGCCGAGTTCAATCACCGTTCTTTCACCAATTTCCATTACCTGTTCTTCAATCTGTTTTTTTGTTTTTTCCACCACTTCCTCAATACGGGCGGGGTGAATACGACCATCTGTTACCAATCGCTGTAAACTCAAACGGGCAATTTCCCGGCGAAGTGGGTCGAATGAAGAAAGTAGGATAGCTTCAGGAGTATCATCAACTATCAAATCCACACCAGTGGCAGCTTCAATAGCCCTTATGTTACGGCCTTCACGACCTATAATCTGTCCTTTTATCTCATCACTTTCAAGATTGAAAACCGTGATAGAGTTTTCAATAGCTTGTTCTGCTGCGGTACGTTGTATAGTTTGAATGACAATTTTCCGGGCTTCTTTGTTGGCTTTTTGTTTGGCATCGTCTATTATTTCCTGTTGTATGCCGAGGGCCTGAGTATGGGCTTCACTTTTCAGCCCTTCAATTAACTGTGCTTTGGCATCTTCGGCCGACAGGTTGGAGATTTTCTCTAACCTGCGGATATGTTCTTCCTGATGTTTTTCCAGCTCTGTTCTCTTGATATTTACTAGTTCTATCTGGCGGTTCAGGTTTTCTTTGATAACATCATTATCCTTTACCTGCTTATCAAGGCTGCCTTCTTTTTGACTGATGGATTGCTCTTTCTGACGGATGCGATTTTCCGCTTCAACGATTTTCCGGTTGCGTTCGGTTACGTCTTTTTCATGTGCTGATTTCAGTTGCACAAAACGTTCTTTTGCTTCCAATTCTTTTTCCTTCCGGATAGTTTCGGCTCTTAACTCAGCTTCCCTGAGGATGGTTTGAGATTGAAGTTCAGCTTCTTCTATTTTTCTTCCTGCGTTTTTGGCAAAAATGAGCTTACCCGCTACAAGGCCAATAATAAGGGCTGCGGCCCCTATGATGATGGAGAGTATATTCGAATCCATGAATGATTTTGTTTAATTGTTCCACAATGAGATGTCTTAATAATAATTTCATATTGAAATTTTCCGGTTTGCACCGGACGTTTGACGAAGATACAACAAGGCAGTTAAATTCAGGCAATTACAAGACGGGCCAAAGCCTGTAGCAGCAAAATATAGTTTGATGCCCCGAAGTAGTAATACTGGAATATCGAAAGCGAATCTGGGAACGCCGTTATTTTTCATTTAGTTGGCTATCCAGTAATTTCTCGATGGCAATCAACCGGTTAGCAACATTTTCATTTTCAATATCGGTCAATCCTCCGGCTGTTTGCTCAGTTGCATACCATATCAGCACCATAGCGATATAGTCCTGCATATCTTTCCCGGCAAACATGGTTTTAAACTCCACCACTTTGTCGTTGATGGTTTTTAATGTTTTTCGCACAACCTCTTCATCGGTTGGGCTGATTTTGATGCGATAGCTCCTGTCGGCAATAACGGCTGAGATTGGAATTAATTCACTCATTTTGTTTGCATTTTCAAAATTGTAGTATTACATTAGATACCCGTTAAGGAATAAAATCTAATCTGACTGCAAGAATCACCATTAATCTTCACCTGGAAACGATTTTATTAAACATTAAAACGTTTGCCATGTTTGCTAAAATTAAGTCACCAATTTTTATTGATGGCTTCCGTCTCGAATTATCAGGGCCTAAAGGTAACTGTCTCCGCGGTATTTTAAGGGATGATAAAGGAAGCATTTGCAGTACTATTGAAAAAGATATTGCAACGGAGAGAGAAGAACTGAATTGGTCCGGATTAAATGATTTGCCTTATGGCCGTTATACACTGGAGCTTTCGCAAGGCGAAGACGAAATGAAAATGAACCTGATAAAAAGAATCTGACTTATTTACTAAGCATCGCAATGCACCGGTCAATCTCCTTTACGTAAACTGTAATACGTTTTTCAAACTCTTTCTTGTCCGCCTCACTCATTTCTCCTGCATTTAATTTTAATACTCCTACCTGTTGTTTCAACTCATCGACATTCTTTTGTTGCGCCGAATTTTTCTGTTTTATTGATTCCAGTTCTTCTTTTAGCTTCCTGTTTTCTTTTTGTATAGCAGCATATTGTTTCAGCAGGTGCTGAAGTTTATCCTGTATTTGTTTCAGATGTTGATCTGTTGTACTCATTTTCTTATTTCGGCTTGAAGGTCTTTTTCCAGTGTCGTCATTATTCGGTTCATCCAGCCATCAATTTCTTTATCAGTCAATGTTTTTTCTTCGTCTGAAAAAGTAAAGTTAATAGCCATCGATTTTTTGTCACTCCCAAGCTTTTCACTCTCGAAAATATCGAATAATTTTATTTCCTGCAGTGTGCCGGGCTTTATCTTCTGCACAGTTTTCTCCACTTCTTCATATTCTAATTGCTTGGGAACAATCAAGGCCAAATCTCTTTGTACCGCCGGGAATTTGGAAATCGCTTTAATCGCCAGTGATTGTTTTGTTGCCAATTCAGCTAATAACACCCAATTAAGTTCAGCAAAAAAAACAGCTTGTTTGATGCCGAATTTGTCCAGCATTTTTTTTGTTACTTCTCCGGCTCCGGCTATTATCTCTCCATTTAATTTAAATATAAGATGATTATCCAGTTTTGGAACCGATAAAGTTTCAGTGGTATATCTGTTTACCCCAAGCAATTTTAAAACAGCAATAACTGAACCTTTCAATGCATAAAAATCAGTAGCGGTACTTTTTTGTTTCCAATTGTCTTCGGTATTGTTGCCAGATATAACGATACACAATCTTTCCGTCTCGTTATATTCTCCCGGTCCTGATGTACTATACGCTTTGCCAAATTCAAACAGGCGAAGAGGATTATTTTTATGGTTCAGGTTATGTGCCACTACTTCTAATGCTGTTTCAAAAAGAGAATTGCGGAGAATATTTAATTCTGCACTCAGGCTGTTCAGCATCTTTACCATGTTTGCTAATTCTTCTTCGGAATAATAAGCCGCATTGGTAATGGAATTGGTCATCATTTCATTGAAGCCCAACCCGACCAGGTAATTCGCTGTTTTTTCCCGGTACACTTCTTTCGCATAATTTTCTTCCACCGCCGGGGTTATGGTGATGGCAGTTGGAATATCAATATTGTCAAGACCGTCAATTCTTACAATTTCTTCTACCAAATCAGCCGACAAACTGATATCAGGTTTATGATACGGAACGGCCACTCTCAATTCATCAATACCTTCTTTGAGTATTTCAAAACCAAGACTGTTTAAAATGTTTTTGACGGCATCGGGATGATAATTTTTGCCACTCAGTTTTTTGATGAACTGCCACTTAATGGTAACTTCTGTTTTAGCTTTCTTGGCAGGATATATATCTACGATATCTGATGCCAGTTCACCACCAGCAATTTCTTTAATAAGGTTAGCAGCTCTCTTTAAAAAATTTACAGTGTTTGAAATATCAGTTCCTTTTTCATATCTGGATGCAGCATCTGTCCTTAGTGCATGACGGAAAGATGTTTTACGAAGTGTAATACCATCAAACCAGGCACTTTCCAGGAAAATATTTTTTGTTGTTGCAGTAACACCACTGTGCAAGCCACCAAAAACGCCGGCAATACAAATGCCTTCTTTTTCATCACAAATCATCAGGTCTTCAGCACTTAATTTCCTTTCTTTTTCATCCAGTGTAATGAAAGGTGTTCCTTCAGGAAGATTTTTTATGATGACTTTGTTTCCGGCAATTTTATCGGCATCAAAAGCATGTAATGGCTGACCTGTTTCATGCTGAATGAAATTGGTAATGTCAACAATGTTGTTGATAGGACGTAAGCCAATAGCTTTTAATTTTTGCTGTAACCATTTTGGAGATTCTCCAATGGTTACATTAGTAATGCTGATACCGGAGTAACGGGGACAAGCCGTTTCATTCTCTACTTTCACATCAATGGTCAACGAAGTATTATCAGTTTTAAAACTATTGCCATTCGGCAATTTTGGTTTGTAATCTTTTTTATCGTGATGGTTTAAATAAGCACAAACATCTCTTGCCACACCCCAATGGCTCATAGCATCCATGCGGTTAGGCGTAAGGCCTATTTCATAAATAATATCTTCATACGGTTGAAAATAATCAACCGCTGATTTTCCCACTTTCACATCAGCTGGTAAAACCAGAATACCAGCATGAGAAGTTCCCAAACCAATTTCATCTTCGGCGCAAATCATTCCATGGCTTTCTACACTTCTTATTTTGGCCACCTTCATCGTTAATGGTTCACCGGTGGATGGATATATAGTAGTGCCAACAGTTGCGACTACTACTTTTTGTCCGGCCGCTACATTGGGTGCGCCGCAAACAATTTGTAAGAGGTCAGCACCGCCAACATTTACGGTAGTCAGTGTTAGTTTATCAGCGTTAGGATGTTTTTCAGTGGTAAGTACTTCACCAATTACGAGGCCTTTTAATCCACCTTTCACTTCTTCGTAATTATTCATGCTTTCTACTTCAAGTCCGATGGAAGTAAGGATGCGGCTTAATCTTTCAGGGTCAACAGTAACAGGCAGGTATTCACTCAGCCATTTGTAGGAAATCGTCATTTCTGGTAGCTTCTTTTAATAGCTGCGAAGATATATTAAACGGGGCAGACAGGTAAGGGCTGTTACATTCGGTAACAAACTGCATTAATATTCATTCCCGCACCAACGGAAGCGAACAGCACCACATCGCCGGGTTGCAGGCTATGGTCATCCAGTTTGCCTTTTGTTACCAGGTCAAACAATGTAGGAATGGTGGCAACAGAGCTGTTGCCGAACTTATGAATGCTCATCGGCATGATGTTTTCAGAAATATCCTTCAATCCATACAGTTTAAATAAACGACGGATTATGCCTTCATCCATTTTTTCATTGGCCTGGTGAATAAAAACTTTTTTCACCTCAAGAATTGAAATTGCGGCTTTTTCCAAACAGTTTTTCATGGCAGCGGGAACATGCAGCATTGCATATTCATACACTTTTCTCCCCTTCATTTTTATATAGCGGATGCGGGAATCAGCATCGGGAAAATTACTTTTCCCTAAATAGAGATAGTAGGCTTCATCTATACAATGGCTTTGCACACTCCAGGAAAGAATACCGCTGCTTGTTTCATTATCTGATTTTACTTCCAACACTGATGCACCGGCACCGTCAGAAAATATCATACTGTCACGGTCATACATATCTATTACCCGGCTCAATGTTTCGGTGCCAATTACCAATGCTTTTTTTGCAACACCAGCTTTGAAATAAGTGTCGGCCTGGATAACTCCCTGCACCCAGCCCGGGCAACCAAATAAAATATCGTAGGCAACACAGTTAGGATTTTTTATGCCGAGGTCATGTTTTACTCTTGATGCAAGGGCTGGCAATACATCCGTCTGGATGGTATTCTTGATTACATTTCCAAAGTTGTGTGCCAGAATAATCTGGTCCAGTTCTTCGGGATTAATACCGCTGTCTTCAATAGCTAACCGGGCAGCGATGGTAGCCATGTCGGATGAATTCATATCATCATTTACATAACGACGTTCTTCAATACCGGTGATGCCCTGAAATTTATCTACTATCTCCTGAGATGCTGTTGTGGGATGTTGTCCATCTTCAGCATAAAAATCCTGTTGGATAAAATCCTCATTTTTTTTTATTACTTCAGGTATGTAGCAACCGGTTCCGGTAATAACAGTCCTTATACTCATACTTACAGTTTAAGAGGAAGTGGAACAGTGTAAAGATAACAGACAAAGTAATATACAGAGTCTCAAAAAAAATAAAATTTTGCTTAATTCATTTTTGATGAGATTGGTTACTTTAGTTTGTAGTTTAGGTAGTTGGAATAACAATTATTGCAAGTGAAACTAAAAGCCATTACAATACTATTTATAATCATACTGTCATTACTGCCGGTGTATGCCTTGTATAAGTATTTGCAAAAAATTATGCGGCCAAAAGAATCAATAAAGCGGTTTTTTTTGGTTGATGGTCAACTTCGCTTTGATATTTGTGTACACTTTTTTAGTCGTTTTTGTAATTAAATTGTTGTTTCCGGGAGCTTAGAAATATCTCCTTATTTTTACCGCTACAAAATCAATTGCTATGGCTTATAACTTACTCAAAGGGAAAAGGGGAATCATTACCGGAGCATTGGATGAAAACTCCATTGCCTGGAAAGTAGCTGAAAAAGCATACGATGAAGGCGCAACGTTTGTGCTGACCAATGCTCCAATCGCTATGCGGATGGGAGAAATCAATAAACTGGCGGAGAAAACCAAATCGGAAATTATTCCGGCAGATGCTACCAGTGTGGAAGAATTGACAAACCTCTTCACCAAGTCGCAGGAAGTGTTGGGTGGCAAGATTGACTTTGTGTTACATTCTATCGGTATGAGTGTGAACATCCGAAAGAAGATTCCATACACTGAATCCAATTATGATTATTTCATGAAAGGAATTGATGTGTCGGCCATGTCATTTCATAAAATGCTGGCCGTAGCTAAAAAGCTGGATGCAATCAATGAGTGGGGTAGTGTGGTGGCATTGACTTATATGGCGGCGCAACGAACTTATCCATTTTATACAGATATGGCTGATATAAAAGCAATGCTGGAATCTATTGCCCGCAGCTTTGGTTATCATTATGGCGTGGATAAAAAAGTTCGTATCAATACTGTATCTCAATCGCCGACAAAGACAACCGCTGGTACAGGTATAAAAGGCTTTGGGGATTTTTTTGACTTTGCTCAATCTATTGCACCGCTTGGAAATGCCAGTGCGGAAGATTGTGCTAATTATTGTATTACGCTGTTCTCTGATTTAACAAGAATGGTAACCATGCAGAATCTGTTTCATGATGGTGGTTATTCTTCTACCGGAGTAAGTAATGAAGTGATGACGAAGTTGGGAGTGGAGGGATAGTCGGGAGTAGTTAGTCGTGAGTCAGGAGTCGTATTGCTGCAATTTGTTGAGTAAAGTGCTGAACGATAAAGTGTGCGACGCAAGGGACGATGCCATGAAAAACTTAAGCCGGGTAAATAATTAAAAAGCCTCTGATATAATCAGTGGCTTTCAATTTTATAAGTATCTAAACTCGTTGCTAACAGCTCATAGCTTCGCTCTAATATTCATCTTCATTAAACAGAAAATCTTCTGTTGTAGGATAATCGGGCCAGATGTCTTCGATGGTCTCATACACATCGCCGCCTTCATCTTCCAGTTCCTGGAGATTTTCCACTACTTCCAGCGGTGCACCGCTACGGATAGAATAATCTATCAACTCATCTTTTGTGGCCGGCCAGGGGGCATCTTCAAGGTACGAGGCTAATTCTAATGTCCAAAACATCTTCGCAGGGGTTTAATTTTTAATGGGTGTTCTGTCCTGATTTTCGGCAAATGTAGCTTTATTAACGAATTTTCCAAATCCTTAGTTGTTCACCTGTTTTTAAACGTTTTCCTTAAGTATCCGGAACTGCCACATTTGCTCTTTTTGATTATGGGTGGCTTTTACTGATATTTGATTTCTTAAACGTCAATTTGGCTGCATGATTACAGGAAAAAATATTTTTAAGCGATACGGTACAGTAGAAGTATTGAGGGGTGTTGATATTAAGGTGGAGAAAGGAGAAGTAGCAGCCATTGCTGGCCCATCCGGTTCTGGTAAGAGTACATTGTTGCATATTTTGGGCACATTGGATAAGGCAGATATGGGCGAAGTGTTGATGAATGACACGGTGATTGGGTCGCTATCAGGAAAAAAATTAGCCGCCTTTCGTAACAAACATATTGGTTTCGTTTTCCAGTTTCATCATTTGCTGCCTGAGTTTACGGCTTTGGAAAATGTCTGTATTCCCGGCTGGCTGGCTGGTAGAAAAAAAGGAGAAGTAAAAGAAAAGGCAGAAGAATTGTTGAAAATGCTGAGCCTTTCTCACCGGCTGGAAAATAAACCGAACCAAATGAGTGGCGGTGAGCAGCAGCGGGTGGCGGTAGCAAGGGCATTGATTAATAACCCTGATATTGTAATGGCTGATGAACCTACGGGAAACCTGGATTCAGCGAACGCCAAAGAACTGCACCAGTTATTTTTTGACCTGCGAAATAAATTCAATCAAACATTTCTTATCGTTACTCACAACGAAGAACTAGCCAAACTCAGCGATCGGGTTTTGTATATGAAAGATGGGAAAATCGTTTAGTAAATGTGCAAATGTGTGAATAGGGAAATATGCAAATGAAATACAATAGACTTTACGGATGATTGACGAACCAATTCTTTAATTCATCCAAAGTATTGGTCGTTTTTGCTCCATCAGTCCACCAATCATGAAAAGTGAGTGGATAGTTTATTATTTTTCTATCAACACCTAGTGTTCCCAGTTTTGTATACATACTGCTGCTCTGATCAGGAGTAACTACAAAATCAAGGTCGCCATGAAAGAAAATAGTTGGTGTTGATGTACTGGCAGCCTGGTATTGCGGACTACAGTTTTTATAACGCTGTTCTGAAGCAGTTGTTATAGGGTATAAGGGAATACCTAAGAAAGGTTGTAAAATCGGGTTATAGATTACTGAATTATAATAAGACATCGCAAATAAATCAGTAGGGCCAGCCAGTGAGCCAACTGCTTTTATTTTCCCGTTTGCATTTCTGGTGTAAGTATAAGCTAGTGATAAATGCCCGCCAGCACTATGTCCTACGATGTACAATTTCTGCCTGCTGAAAGTCTGCACCGTAGCCTGCCTTAATGTGAATTGAACAGCACTGTCCACATCATCCAACTGCATTTTATAATTATCTGCTGTGTTTAAAGTAAGGCGATAGTTGATATTGGCTACAGCAAATCCCCTTTGTTTTAATCCATTTAATAACCAGGTTAGTTCATTTTTATCACCCGTTGACCAGCCACCGCCATGCACTACAACTACAAGTTGGGTAGCCTGAGTTCTGTTTGCTGGCAACCCCAAATCTAACTTTTGACTGGCATTGGCACCATAAGAAATATTTTGGATAGTGGTGTCTCTGAGAAGTCCCGGTAGCGGCGGTTCTATTGTTGGGTCAGGCTGGCAAGATGATAAGCAAATTAAGATTGCTATGAAACATGTTAAATAATTCAATCGCATAGAATAACGGTTTGATGAAACTATTAAACCTTTATGTTTTCACTATAAGGCTGATAATTTATTAAAGGCTTCAGGTAAGATATAAATTCCAGCTGACTTGTTTTAGTTTAAAAAAAATTATTTGATAATTATAACAAAACAAGATGCTGATTAATGAATTATATCCTTGGCTCCCAGGGAATTTCTGTGATCTGTAGCTGATAGCCGGCGTATCGGCTTACTACAAAAAGATAATCGCTGAGGCGGTTCAGGTATTTAATAATAATTTCTTCTACTTCCAGGCTTTCCAATTCTAATCGTACACAACAACGTTCTGCTCTGCGGCAAACACAACGGGCAATGTGTAAATGAGATAAAGTAGTATGGCCACCGGGCAAAATAAAAGTCTTCATCGGCGGAATGGTTTCATTCATCCTATCCATTTCTTTTTCCAGCAGTTCCACATCTGTTTCTATTAAATCAGGTATCCGCATCTTCGGTTCTTTGATGGAGTCGCAGGCCAATGATGAACCGATTGTGAATAAGCGGTCTTGCACTTCTAATAAAATTTTTTGTCCTTGTGTGTCGGTCAGCAAATCTTTACATAGACCAATATAGGAATTCAATTCATCCACTGTTCCGTAAGCTTCTATACGAAGATGTGATTTAGGAACTTTTGTTCCGCCAATTAAAGAAGTGGTTCCTTTATCGCCTGTTTTTGTATAGATTTTCATTGCCATTGCAAGAAGTTAATTGTTTTAAGGCCATGCCAGCCAGGCGATGACCCATAATTGCTTATAACAAAGATATTCAACAGAAAGTTTTAAATACCGGAGTATAAGAAATATCTAACTGAAAGAAATTTATGAGCTATCAGGTATGAAGCATTACCCGTTCATTTTTCCTGTCACTTTCAATTACGCCATCTCTTAACCGTACAATTCTACGGGCATGATTAGCGATGTCTTCTTCATGAGTAACAGTTATAATGGTGTTCCCGTTTTTATATATTTCGTCAAAAATCTCCATTATTTCATAGGAAGTTTTTGTATCCAGGTTGCCAGTTGGTTCATCGGCCAGAATAATAGAAGGGTCATTTACCAATGCCCTGGCAATAGCTACCCGCTGGCACTGGCCACCTGAAAGTTCATTCGGCTTATGGTGACTTCTGTCGGTAAGACTTACCATCTCCATTACATGCATGGCTTTTTCAGTACGGAGTTTTTTTCCCATGCCTGCATAAACCAATGGTAGGGCAACGTTTTCCAGTGCTGTTAATCTTGGTAATAAATTAAATTGCTGAAATACAAACCCAATTTCTTTATTTCTTACTTCTGCCAGCGCATTGTCTTCCATCTGGCTGACATCTTTTTCATTCAGAATATATTTTCCACCACTTGGGGTATCAAGACAGCCGATAATATTCATCAACGTACTTTTACCGGAGCCGGAAGGTCCCATCAGTGCTACGTATTCATTTTTAAAAATATCCAGCGATATGCCTTTAAGCACCTGCAACTCCTGTTTGCCCATGAAGTAGCTTTTCTGAATATTTTCCAAATGAATAATTCCCTGCGCCATATTATTTCTTAATCACTTTGGGTACTTTAAAAAATTGTTCATCATGCAGCGGGGCATTTTTCAATGCTTCCTCGCGGCTTACTGAACCTTTTATTTCATCTTCCCGGAGTACATTTACTTCATCGCTCATGAAAAGCATTGGCTTTACTCCATCAAGATCCAGTTCATTGATTTTTTCTACAAATGCAATCATCCGCTGAAGGTCATTTTTAATCTCCATTTTTTCCGTTTCATTAAACTGAAGTCGGGAAAGATGGGCCAGTTTATCAACCATTGCATCGTTTACTTCCATAAAACAAAGATAGTCGTTAGTCGGGAGTCATAAGTCGTGAGTCTGAGACATTCGTAGGCCAAGTGTATTGTTCCGGACTACCGACTTAAGACTCTGAACTCATCATCCAAGACTCCTGACTATTTTATTATCTTCACCGCCTTATGGATATGCAGAAAAAAATAGTAATGAGTGGCATTCGCCCCACGGGTTTTTTACACCTGGGTAATTATTTTGGGGCTGTAAGAAATTATGTGCGGATGCAGGAAGAGTTTGAATGTTATTTTATGGTGGCTGATTGGCATTCACTCACTACCCATCCTGATACCAAAGAATTAAAAATAAATGTACACCGGGTATTATCAGAAAATATTGCGTGTGGCTTAGACCCCGATAAAGCCACTTTGTATTGCCAGAGCCATGTGCATGAAACATCAGAATTGTACTTGTATCTAAACATGCTGGCTTACACGGGAGAGCTGGAAAAAACAGTAACGTTTAAAGAAAAAATAAGGCAGCACCCAGATAACCAAAATGCCGGGTTGCTTACTTACCCTGTATTACAGACTGCAGATATAATTTTGCACAGGGCTAAATATGTTCCGGTAGGGAAAGACCAGGAGCAGCACCTGGAAATGGCAAGAAATTTTGTAAAGCGTTTTAATTACCGTTATGGTGATGTATTTCCTGAACCGCATGCTTTTAATTATGGTAATGAATTGGTGAAAGTGCCAAGCCTGGATGGTGCCGGTAAAATGAGTAAAAGCGAAAATCAATATGCTACACTTTATCTTTCGGATG
This sequence comes from Chitinophagaceae bacterium, assembly GCA_031374245.1. Taxonomy (GTDB): domain Bacteria; phylum Bacteroidota; class Bacteroidia; order Chitinophagales; family Chitinophagaceae; genus JJ008. The sequence goes on from JANMFO010000201.1 coordinate 13,211, forward strand.
AAGATGATTTGATTCGTAAAAAAGTAATGAAGGCAAAAACAGACAGTGGTCCGACAGCACCCGATTCTCCAAAGCCGGATTACATCGCAAATATTTTCGGGTTAATGAAACTGGTAAGCAGTGAAGAGGTAATTGCAAAGTTTGAAGGAGATTATAGTAATTGTACCATCCGTTATGGCGACATGAAAAAACAATTGGGTGAGGATATGGTGAAGTTTATAAGCCCTATCCGGGAAAGGGCTGAAAGTATCAGAAACAATGGAGCCTATCTGAAAGAAGTGATGGAGAAAGGGGCTGAAAAGGCCCGGAAAAGTGCCCAGGCAACCATGGAATTGGTAAGAGAAGCGATAGGCTTGAATTATTTTTAGAACATCTATAAAAAAGGATTTGTCTTGTTTGTCGGGATAATTTTATATTTATCTTTCCGACTTCAGATTTCTGACCTCTGACTTAGAACATTATGGCAAAAGCAAAACCAAAACCAAAGCATATCGCAGTGGCTGGCAACATTGGTGCCGGTAAAACCACATTGACCGAAATGCTGAGTAAGCATTATAAATGGATCCCCAATTTTGAAGATGTTGACCACAATCCATATCTCATGGATTTTTATGAGGATATGCCCCGCTGGAGTTTCAACCTGCAGATATACTTTTTAAACAGCCGCCTTCGTCAACTGGTGGAAATACAGAAAGGAACAGAAACAATTATTCAGGACAGAACCATATACGAAGATGCGAACATCTTTGCACCCAACCTGCATGAAATGGGGCTGATGAGCAAACGGGATTTTGATAACTACTTTCATTTCTTCCAGACATTAAAAACATTGGTGCAGCCACCAGATCTATTGATATACCTGCATGCGTCAGTACCGACCCTTGTTGGACAAATACAAAAAAGAGGCAGGGAATATGAAGAAAATATCCGTCTTGATTATTTAAAAAAGCTCAACGAATACTACAATAAATGGATAGCCGAGTATAAAGAAGGCCCTCTTCTTATTATTGATGTAGATAAAAATAAATTTGGCGAGAAGGATGAAGACTTAGGAGAAATTATCAGGAAGGTTGATGGGCAGTTGTATGGATTGTTTTAATAATCCTTATGAAGATTTTTTTTTATTCTCTTTACTTCTTTCTTTACAGGCCTATTCTCAAGAATATAAAGACACTATTTTCTCAGTAAGAGAATTTACTTGCTCCTGTAAATACAATCTTAACATTGCAGATGATAATGGTATTTTCGACCGTTCTGAAAAACCGGCTCACTATCCAGGCGGTGAAAGCGAATGGAAAAAATTTATTAAGAAGAATCTGGATAAAGGATTTAAAGGAAAGGATGAAGTGGACGTACGATTTCAGGTAGATAAAAATGGGGATTTGTCCGGGTTTACACTATTGAACAGAACTCCCAATCAGAAATATGAGGAAGTACTTCGACTATTAAAATTATCTGGTAAATGGTTCCCTTCAGTACAAAATGGGTATTGTGTCAGATCTTCCCTCAAACTTGTATTTGAACTTTAGTAATCAGCATATGCTGCATATTCTTCCAGCATTTCCTCAATCTTCTTTAACCACTCAGCCTGTTTTTCTTTATTAATGCTGTGTTTGGTTTCCCGGTCATAATCGTTTTGTGTATCCGACTTTTCACCCGTCACATCATCATATATTTTCTTAAGGTCATTCTGGTATGTTTTCTTATTGAATTTATACTCACTTAATTCTTTGTGCAGTTTGCGGGCAAATACTTCTGCAATATCAAAATGTCCCTGCTCATGGCTCAGGATGTAATCTGTTTTATGCAAACCCCAGGAACGGGTTTTAGAAAAATAGGATTGTATTTTAAAACCAAAATGGGTGCTGGTGATATTGTATTCAACGCTCAGGTAAGTGGTGGTAGATGCGGCAGCATCACTTTCCGGATTGGGCTTTGATTTGTAATCAGCCCAGGCAAGTTTGCTGGAAGCATTCCATTCTAATAATTCTTCATTACTCTTCTGACCAAAGAGAATAGACGGAAAAGCAAGAACGCAAATAAATAAACAGGTAATAGAAAATTTCATAATTAATAGTCAACGTAATGTCGGAACAAAAGTTTTATTAGCTGCATTGTTATCAGTTAAATAAATGAAAAACCCTCCGGTTATCTTACCGGAGGGAAACGCCAAAAACCGTCCAAGGTTGATATCTTATGCTTTAGGTGCTGCTGCCAGTACTTCGGCTGACACACCATCAGCATATTTTTCAAAATTTTTGACAAACAAACCGGCAAGGTATTTTGCTTTTTCCGTAAAAGCAGTTTTATCTGCCCAGGTATTTATTGGGTTTAATACTTCTGTGGGTACATTCGGGCATTCTTTTGGAATGGCTACACCAAATATCGGATCCGCTTCAAACTGAACATTGTTCAGTTTACCTTCCAGTGCAGCAGTAATCATCGCACGGGTGTATTTCAATTTCATTCTATTGCCAATACCTACAGGTCCGCCTGTCCAACCAGTATTTATCATCCACACATTTACTTTATGCTCCTGCATTTTATTCCCCAGCATATGTGCATACTTACCGGGATGCAATGGAAGAAACGGTGCACCAAAACAAGCACTGAATGTTGGCTTAGGTTCTGTTACACCAGCCTCAGTTCCTGCAACCTTAGCTGTATAACCAGAGATAAATTGATACATGGCTTGTCCCGGACTTAATTTAGAAATCGGGGGTAATACACCAAATGCGTCACAGGTAAGAAAGAAAATATTTTTTGGTAAACCACCGATGGATGGTTCTATCGCATTACTGATAAAATGTAACGGATAGGAAACCCTGGTGTTCTCTGTTATAGAAGCATCATCAAAGTTTATCTTATTCGTACCGGGATAAAAAGTGACATTTTCTACCAACGCACCGGGGCGGATAGCATTAAAAATTTCCGGTTCTTTTTCTTCTGTAAGGTTAATTGTTTTTGCATAGCAACCACCTTCAAAATTGAAGATGCCGTCGGCCGTCCAGCCATGTTCATCATCACCAATCAGTTTGCGGTTAGGGTCTGCACTTAATGTTGTTTTGCCGGTTCCGCTCAATCCGAAGAAGATAGCAGTATCTCCATCATCACCCATGTTGGCACTGCAGTGCATACTGAGTACATTTTTTTCATGCGGTAAAATATAGTTGAGAATAGTGAAGATGCCTTTTTTGGTTTCACCTGTATAGCCAGTGCCGGCAATTAATATCATTTTATGTTTGAAAGAAACAACAGCACCGTTATGCTGGCGGGTGCCACATTCTTTCGGATCTAATTTTAACCCCGGGGCAGAAATTACATGCCAGTCAGCTTCAAAAGTTTCCAATTCCTCATCTGTCGGACGAAGAAACATATTGTAAGCAAAGAGGTTGTTCCAGGGTTTTTCATTCACCACTCTTACATTTATTCTGTAACGGGGATCAGCACAGGCATAGCAATCCCGTACCCATAACTCTGGCAATTTGCCGAGGTAGTCAATTACTCTTTTATAAATAATATCAAAATATTTTTCTTCAATCGGAATATTAAAATCATTCCAGTGCACCGAATCCGCAGTGGTTTCATCTTTTACTGTAAACTTATCTTTTGGCGACCGGCCGGTAAACTCCCCGGTGCGGATAACCAAGGCACCAGTGTCGTTCAAAACGCCTTCGCCAATGCGTAAGCTGTCCTGCACAAGCTCTTCAGGCGATAATTGGTAATGAATATTTTCAGCAGATTTAAGTCCTAAACGCAAAAGGTTCCGGGTGGGCATAGTAATAACAGGTACTGACATATGAGCAATCGCATTTGATGGAAGAACAAAGGTAAGCGACAAAATTTTTTAATGCAAACAACCGTTAGTGTAAAATATTGGAAAGACGCTAAATATTTCTATAAATCATTGATTGTTATCTACTCATGTCAGTAAGTTTTAGCGGATAATCAACGGAAAATCCCAAACTTTGAAAATCATTCAATTTTATTTCACTTATCAACGATTGTGATGATTGATATTTGGTTGACAGGTTTGCTCGTTACCTTTAGCCGTAATATGCTGATTTAGTTTTATTAAAATCAATAAACCAAAAGCTTATGAAATATTTGCCGCTTAACAAAGACATATTCGTTGAAAACCGCAAGCGGTTTATCAGCAAGATGCAAAAAAACTCAATTGCCATTTTTGTGAGTAATGATGAATTGTCGTCTAACGGCGATGCTATTTATAGCTTCATACAAAACAGTGATTTGTTCTGGTTGAGCGGAGTAACACAGGAAGATAGCATGGTTATATTATTTCCTGATAACCCAGACCCAAAATACCGTGAAGTGTTGGTACTGGTACGGCCCAATGAACTGAAAGAAAAATGGGATGGGAAGAGATTACGGGTAAATGAAGCACAAGAAACCAGCGGTATCAAAACGATTGTGTGGTTAGATAGTTTAGATGGTCTGTTGCAGCCGTGGGTTCATTTGGCTGATAGTATTTATCTCGATAGTAACGAGAATGACAGAAAAGCAAACCTGCCAAAAACGAGAGAATATCGTTTCATTGATGAAACGAAAAGTAAGTATCCTTTGCATAATTTTTTACGAGCAGCAAAAATTATGAAAGACCTGCGGGGTATCAAGACTGCAATGGAAGTAGAAGTTTTGCAAAAAGCAATTGACATTACAGATACTACTTTCCGCAGGTTATTACAATTCATCAAACCCGGTGTGATGGAATATGAAATAGAAGCAGAAATATTTCATTCCTTCCTCAGACAACGGGCCACCGGTCCGGCTTACGGCAGCATCATTGCCAGTGGCGATAGAGCAAGAACATTACATTATGTAAGTAACAATGCAGAATGTAAAGATGGTGAACTGATATTGATGGATTTTGGTGCTGAGTATGGCGGTTATTGCGCCGACCTTACAAGAACCATTCCGGTGAATGGAAAATTCGGCCGTCGTCAAAAAACAGTTTACAATGCCTGCCTGCATTTACATGATTATGCCAAAAGCATTTTGAAGCCCGGTATCAGCATTTTAGATTATACAGATAAAGTAGGAGAGGAAGCCACACAACAATTTTTAAAAATTGGTTTGCTGAGAAAAAGTGATGTAAAGAATGAAGATGCAGAAAACAGGGCTTACCGGAAATATTTATACCATGGAATTTCTCACCATCTTGGTATTGATGTACATGACCTTGGTACCCGAACAGAACCTATTAAAGCCGGAATGGTATTTACCGTAGAGCCAGGCATTTATATTGAGGAAGAACAAATGGGAATCCGTATCGAAAACAATCTTTGGATAACAAAGAATGGCAATAAGGATTTGATGAAAAATATCCCCATAACTGTAGAAGAGATAGAAGCACTGATGAAAAAATAGAGAGAGTCCACAGTCGACGGTCAACAGTCCATAGCAGAGCCTTAAAGGCTAATAATAATATTTTATTGTATGGCATTTAAGTTTGAGAATTTAAAAGTGTGGCAGTTGTCATTGGAACTAACAGACGAAATTGATTTGCTTGCTCAGGGCTTTCCAAAGCATGAAATATATTCTTTATCAAGCCAGATTCGCAGGGCTGCTAATTCAGTATCACTAAATATTGTTGAAGGGTCTACCGGATTGAGTAATGCAGAATTCAGAAGATTTCTTGTAATTGCAAACCGTTCTGCTCTTGAAGTGGTAGGTTGCTTATATTTGGCGAAAAGAAGGCTTTATTTAAATGATGAGCTTTTTTCAAATTTGTATAATAGGGTTGAAACTTTGGTAAAAATGATTCAAGCCTTAATAAATTCATTAACTGACTAAAACTTCGAACTGTCAACGACTGGCTATGGACTGTTGACCGTCGACTGTCGACTTTTATGAAGCATATTCCGAATATTTTCACTTTGCTTAATCTTTTTTTCGGCTGTCTTGCGATTGTTTTCACTTTGCAAAATGGCATTATAATAACATTAGATGCTGATGGTACCCAGCTGCTGGATATGCCGGAAAAAATATGGATGGCATCCTTGTTTATAGGGATAGCTGCGGTCGTTGATTTTTTAGATGGATTTGTTGCCCGGCTTTTCAAAGCCACATCTGAAATGGGTAAGCAGTTAGATTCACTGGCAGATGTAGTGAGTTTTGGTGTAGCACCGGGAATAATTATTTACCAGTTTCTCCGCTTAAGCTTTGCACAGGATGTTACCGGTGTGGATGTATCGTTGCTTTGGTTATTACCAGCCTTCATATTGCCCTGTGCAGCCGCATGGCGGTTAGCAAGATTTAATTTAGATACCAGCCAGTCAGTTTCATTTAAAGGAATGCCGGTTCCCGCTGCCGGCATATTTGTAGCATCACTTCCATTAATTTATTGGAATGTAAATGAAGCATGGGCTCAAAATCTACTGCTGAATAAATGGTTTTTGTATGGGGTGGTTTTAATTCTCTCCTGGTTGATGGTTTCCAAATTGCCTTTAATGGCACTGAAATTTAAAAATTTTGGACTAAAGGATAATTTGCCAAAATATTTATTGGTGGCTATAGCCATTATTGCTGTACTAATTTTAAAATGGCTGGCCATTCCTTTAGTAGTGCTTGCCTATGTTCTTATATCTTTGCTATTCAAAAATAAACCCGCATGACCTATACAGTTCAGATAAAAGTAATGCCGCTGAAAGAGTTATTAGACCCGCAAGGCAAAGCCGTAATGGGCGGCCTGGAGAACCTGGGGCTTAGTGGTGTGGAAGATGTACGAATTGGAAAAAATATTACGCTACAGGTAAATGCAGATTCTCCGGATAGAGCAAAAGCAATTGCAGAAGAAGCCAGTAAAAAACTATTGGC
>JANMFO010000208.1:0-16585 GCA_031374245.1 Chitinophagaceae bacterium
GACAAGTGACACAATTATTCTGAACCAATGTCCTGACAGCGTCGAATAAAGTACCAGCAGCCAAACTATTTACTGTAGTAACTGCGCTAACACCTGTGCAGCCATTTGCATCTTTAGCAGTTACCGTGTAGTTTCCTGCTGCCAGGTTAGTGAAAATTCCTGAGGATTGAAATGCGCCGCTGTTAAGACTATAAGTAAAACCTCCTGCACCACCACTTGCAGTTGCTGTTATCATTCCGGTATTAGCTTCACACAGAGTAGTTCCCGTTGCAGTATTGTTGACGGTAATAGTAACACCCGAACATGCACTTGGAGCTGTTAATGTAAAAGATGCCGTACCGGTACAGCCATTTCCATTTTTTGCATTAATAGTATAAGCACCTGCTGCCAGGTTACTGAAAGTTCCTGATGCCTGAAACGCACCACCATTAATATTAAATGTAAGCCCTGTACTTCCGGTAGCAGTAGCAACAATGCTTCCGTTAGCTGCAGCTGATGATGTTGGATTAGTAACAGTTCCGGTTACGGCAATGACAATACCTGCACAAGGATTAGCTAATGTAAAAGTAGCTGAACCTGTGCAACCACTTCCACTCTTAGCAGTAATGGTGTAAGAGCCGGGTGCCAGGTTAGTAAAACTTCCTGACGACTGGAATACCCCTCCATTAATACTGAAGGTAAAACCCGAACTACCGGAAGCAGATGCATTAATGCTACCATCAGTAGTTGTCGCTCCTGTGGGATTACTTGTTGTTCCGGACACATTAACAGTTACACCGGAACATGGATTAGGAGGAGGAGTACTTCCACCATCCCCTTTACTACAGGAATAAATAACAACAACAACAGAAACCATTGCTATAATAAAAGATCGGCTGGATATTAATTGTTTCACAAGTTAGCTTTCGTATTCAAACGAAACCTTATTGAAACCGGTTGCCTGCTATAAATGAAAATTTATTGCTACTGTTTTTTGGGAGAACTAAAAGGTTTAAATCCTATTGAAAAAAGCAAGCCGGCACTATTTAATTTTACTTTACCATAGCCCACTCCACTGAATGGTAACTTTATATACGGCTCCACCATTATTGAAAGATGCTTACTGAGACTTTGCTGGTATCCCCCAGATAATGTGAGAACAGAAAAATAATGTTTATTCTCATCTTCAATTGTCCATTTCTTATTCAGGGTTGGACCAGTATATGTGTACTTATAAAAATAATCATACGATTCGCTTTTCATCAGATAAGATGAAAGCCCCGTGGATACAAACCAGTTTTGCTTTTTGGAGTTACCAAAATTATAACTGACAGATACCGGTATCTCATACACTTTGCAATCAGCATCTACCTTTTCAAGATAGGGGTAATAATTATAGAAGTTGGCCGGAGGATGATAATCATCAGCCAATGCAGAATAAATTTTCCTTCCGCTGTAAAAACCTGTTCTTACAGTAACCCGGTTTTTAAAAGTATAACCGACCCCGGCACCAGCAAATAGTTTTGTTTTACCCAATTTATCCAATCCTGCAAAACTGATATCGGCGCCTGATGAAAGAGTAATGAAAAAGGAGTTATCCTTTTTAGCCTGAGTCTTTTTTACAACGGGTTTTTCCACAACAGGTTCATCAGTCTTACCGGCAATTTCATTGCTAACCGGTTTGTTAAGATCTGCATCTATACTATCCTTTGCCACTGCATTCTTATCTGCCACCGGCTCATTGATAATAGCTCCCGGGGCAATAACAGCATCCGGATCAGTTACTGTCCTTTTTTTATTATTATCTGTCACTGGTTCATTAACAATCATTACCGGGGTAATAACGGCATCCAGGTCCGGTTGAGTCATTTTTATATTATCATCAACAAGCTCTTGTTGCTGAAGTTTATTTTCTATTTTATTATTTTTCTGAATTTTGCTATCAGCTATATTTATGTCTGGCCTGTTATATTGTTCATTCACTTTGACTGTCGTTACAGCAACAATAGTTTTTTTAGATTTTGGTTTTACCTTAAAAACAGTCACGGCTTTATCATCCGGTTCTTTTGAAACCTCCGAAACAGCTACTTTGTTTTTGCTATCGGAAGAAGCCAGGACTGTTTTGGTTTCGGATTTTCCAATACTGTCAGACAGTTCTACTTGAGTTCCATTTTCTTCTTTAATTCTTGTATTAACTGGTATATTGATTTTTGTATCGGCCCCAGGATTCTGGTTTTGTGTTTGAACTTCTTGTGTTACCTGCGCCACTGATTTGTTATTCCCCCATGGCTTAGTAGCGATAATCCATGCCCCACCACCCAACAGAAGAAAGAACAGTAAAAAGAATATAATTCTTCTCCTGTTATCTTTTTCTTGCGGCATATGCTTGTCCAATAGCTGTTCCATCTTCCCCCATGCTTTTTCATCATAGGCCGGGTGATGATGGTCGGCTGCTTCTTTTACCTTTTTATCAAATTCTTCAGACTGCATTTTTGGCGGCTTGTATTTGATGTTTTTTTAATAAAATTTTCTGTAACTGTAACCTTGCTTTAAAAAGATTGGACTTGGATGTGCCAGTTGATATACCCAACTGTGTGGCAATTTCATCATGACTCAATCCTTCAATCACAAAAAGATTAAAGACTGTCCTGTAACCCGGTGATAATTCCTGAACAGCCCGTATAATTTCTTCATAAGACAACTTATCAAGTGCATCTTCATTTACCGAAGCCATCTGGTACACCACATCATCCAGTTGCGTTAGCATCTGATGTTTATGATATTTACGATAATGATCAATAGCCGTATACACCATAATTTTCCGGAGCCATCCTTTAAATGAACTCACTACATCTGCATAAGCTGGTTTATAATTATGTATTTCCCTGAAAATTTTAAGAAACCCATCGTTTAAAATTTCCAGCGAATCATCCTGTTTGCTGGTGTAGCGGTCGCAGATAGCCATAGCATACCCATAGAAAGAGCTATAGATAACTTTCTGGCTCTCCCTGCTATTCAGGCCACAAGCCCCGACATGGTAGGTCAATTCATCTGCAGATAGCAAGTTTAGGTAGTGTTTCGTTTATTAATCGGGCTACCGCTTTAAAAGGTTGCCTGCCATTCTTCAAAAGGATTAGTAAGTTACTCCGATTTTTTGAACCTTATTTGTGAGCCGTTTTAATCAGTTGTACAGCCAATTACTCTTCTTTAGTTCTGTAAAAAGTTTCCTCCGGATTTCCTTGATCGGCTTCGGAATATTGCAGAGCAAAACATAGAAAATTCCTTTTTCAGGCAGCCAGCAATAGTCGCTGATAAATCCGCCCTGCGAACCAGTGTGGCCTATCATATTCAATTCCATTTCTTTGGTAAGAAACCAGCTAAGCCCAAGCCTTGAAGGTATTGTATCTTTCCATTCAGAAAAAGAGAATACAGTTCTGGATCTGTTTATCCAGTTGTTATCTAAAAAAACATGTTGTTGAATAGCCAGTTCATATTCCCAGAGTTCTTCCACACTACTCCATACTCCCCCATTTCCCGCAGCCGCAAAAGTGGGTTCTTCGCCATAATCCAGCTCATCAAACCCCCCTTTTTTATTTTGGCTATACCCATGTGAAACGTCTGTTTCCGGATGTGGCCCATCGGTAATGGTGGATGTTTTCATACCCGATGGTTTGAAAATAATTTCGCTGATATAATCCTGCCATTTCCGGCCTGTTACTTTTTCAATAATCAATGCAAGACCATTAAAGGCAGGATTGGAATATTTATATTTTGTTCCCGGTTCAGATTCCAGACTATCTGTCTGCTTTAACGGAGCAAAATTTTCCTCATCTTGTGCGGTGAGATAAAAATCATGTTGCTCTTTTACTGGCCTGCTATCCGGTATGCCGGATGTATGCGTTAGTAAATGCAACAACTTCACTTTTTGAGCAATGGCCTTATTTTTAAAATCAGGAAAATATTTATCAAGGTTAACATCCAATGACAACTTATTTTCTGAAGCCAGTTTTAAAATACCATAAGCAACAAACGTTTTACTGATGGATCCGATATTGAAAAGCGTTTTAGTTGTAATAGGTTCTTTTGTATCTATATCCGCAATGCCAAATCCTTTTTTATAAATGACTTTATTATCCTTTACCAATAAAACAGCCCCGCCGGGTTCGTCCGATTTAAAATAAGAACTGAATAACGAATCAAGAGAAGTAGTAAGCATGGCAGTTGATTGAGAGTACACAGTCGTGGAAGCAAGCATAAAAATTGTAATAAAAAGTTTCATTACTGCCAGTTTAGAAAATGAAATTTTTTTAAATAGAAACGATTTTTTTACTTCAACAGTTTGTAAAATCTTTCCAGCTCACTTATATCTGCCGGAGAAAGCACTTCGTTATTATAATATTTTGTCTTAAAGAACAATACTCTTTTATGCTCCGGGTATTTATCAAGAATGGCGGTTATCATCCCTCCGGCTTTTTCATCCCGTACATACAATGGGGTATTCACAGGTAATTCGGATTTATGTTTTGAGTGCTTTCTTAAAATGATTGCTTCCAGGGTAGCCAGCTTGCCGGGTGGAATAGTTTTTACTTTTGCGGCTTTGCTGTATAAGCCTTCCAGTTGTTTTTTACTCAGCCCTCCCCGTTCCTGGTATTGATTCAACAGGCTTTGGGTAAAAGATGACAAAGGCTGTGCTTCCAGCACCGCTTTCAAAATATCCAAAACAATATCTACGTCTGGTTTTATCCGGTTCATTACATATGAGGAAAGGCTTAAAGTTACTGTCTATGTACTGAATCAAACAACTTTAGCAAGGATTTTGCTATTAGTTAAATATCGCCCCACCTGAGCCGGGTAAAACAGTTTAAACAAAAAGACATGAAAAAAATATTCTTCCTCTTTACAGGCATTATAATAACAGGTACTGCCTTTGCGCAATTAAAGACAACTGCTGCTTGTCCTGTATTTTTAGTAAACATACTCGATGGCAGGGTAAATGAACTGGATCCTAATTCTACTATCGGAGAGATAAAAAGCAAGCTTCCCTGTTTTAGCGGAACAGAAGAAGAAATAACCAGTTCTAAATGTGGTGGCGGTGTTTTTTATAAAGACAGGGACATTGATTTTTATACCGGAAGGGATTATGTGGAAATCCGGGAAAAATTCAAGGGGAAACTTTCCATTCCCCTGATGGGAGCAGGTCGCAACAGTTTATTTAAATGGCTTGGCCATCCCAAAATAAAAGATGTAAACTGGGATGCCTTCCAGATGTCATACGGCACTCTTGTTCTGTACTATAACAAAGCCGGTAAAATCAATAAACTCCAGTTCAGCACCAAATCAACTGAAACATTACGCCTTTGTGAGTAGTTGTCCTGACTTTCTTTATTGTAATTCATCAAGCACACCTTCCCATTTGTCAAAGGAATTTTTCTACCGGCTTTCCGCATCGTTCTTTTGTGTTGTCAATTGCTTCCTTATTCTTTAATCAAAAAGTATATGTTATGAAATCAATTATCAGCAAACCGATGGCATTGATTACCATTTGTGCAACACTATTCTCTTTTTCACCAAAACCGGGTGGAGAAGGTTTTGAAATTTACCTGAACAACAAAGCTGTGATTCAGCAATACGGCAACGAGATGAATACTGTGAAAAGCCTGAATCTCAATCAAAGCTTATCCAACGACCAGTTAACTATTAAGTATCATCACTGCGGTAAAGTGGGTAAGAACAGAGTTGTAACTATAAAAGACGGGCAAAATAAAGTGCTGAAAGAATTCCGCTATGCCGATGTTGCCACACCCGTTGCCGCCATGGCCCTGAATGTTAAAGATATAGTGAGCCTGGGAAAAAGTAATAAGAATTCATTAAAACTATCTTATTCATCCAGCGAACTGCCGGATGGAAGAACACTGGCAACTATCAGTGTAACTGCTGATTAAAACCGGCATACAACATTTCAAAAGGTCTTTGTTATTTCAGCAAAGACTTTTTGTTGACAATTAGTACTACTAAATTTCCGGTATCGGAATTGACAGTAATTATTTCCAGATATTAAACTTCAATCGGAATTTCTTCTGTTGTATCAGTGTGCGCCAATCAATAAAAAGGATTGAAAAGATGAGCAGCAACGCTAATAACAACCCTGCAAAGGATTTCCATGACAAGATGCCGTGCAAAAGATCTCCTGTATTTTCTGCTGCATACTTACCCATAAGCACAGCAGCAGTATCGCTGACAACCTTACCAACTACAAAAGCAGGAATAATATAATGGGGTTTCATCCTTGCAATGCCGCCGGCGATGAATAAGGGTGTGGAAGGCAATGGCATAAGTGTATAAAGCAGGATAAAAAACTGCCCTTTCCAAAATTCATTTTTAAGTTTATTCCCCAGGAACTGTACATCATCATTTTTTTCCTGATTGAAAATACGGCCCGCCACCCTGGGAATATAAAGAGTAAGAATTAGCCGGCCAAGTATAGAACCTGCCACACCAATAGCAATAACCGGCTCAATCGGCAGGTTATACTTTATCTGCAAAAAAACCATCACTGTAAATGCCGGTGGCAGAGGCATTGGTGTAATATCCACCGCTACAGTACCTAAAAAAACCATTAAATATTGCAACCACATAGCCAACAATTTTTCAAGGGAAGCCACAATAAAATTAATTGTATAACCGAAGAATAACCAGATAAAATATTATTTCATTGCCACTGTTAAATTGCTGAGGATAAAAATTCCTTTATCTGACGAGTATCATACATTTATATGAAATACCTCATTGTAATTCGTTGTACCAGAAACGACCTTTGAAAGGATAAAATTATTTTATTACCTTAAATCTTGAGTTATGAAAAATACATCAAAAATGCTGATTGCCCTTGGTACCGGTTTAGCTATCGGAGGTATTATTGGTGTTTTATATGCACCAAATAAAGGTTCTGAAACAAGGAGAAAGTTTTCAGAACAGGGAAAAAAACTGACTTCCAAAGTAAAAAACAAACTGAAAGAAGAAAGGAAAGAAATGGAAAAGCAGTACAACAAAGTAAACGATAAGGTGGCAGAACTTGTATAAGCAAATACCACATAAATTTTAAATGAATGTCAGAAGAGTTTAAAAAAATTGAATCGTTACTGGAACAGGTAAAAGATTACGCAAACACCAGGGTTGATAAGCTAAAACTATCTATAGCAGAAAGAGTGTCAAAAACAATTTCTGATATGATAGCTACGATGCTTGCAGGTCTGGTGTTTTTTGCCTTTGTGTTATTCGGCAGTATTGCCGGTGCCATAGCACTTGGACAATGGCTTGATAAATTATGGCTGGGATTTTTGCTGGTGGCCGGTTTTTACCTGGTGATGGGTATCATTATCTGGAAGGCGAAGAACCGGTTACTGCGTATTCCCATTATGAATTCGCTGATTGAGAAATTATTTTCTAATGACGCAGAAGATGAAAAAGATTAAACGTATTAAAGATATACAGGAAGAAAAATTGAGGCTCCGTGTAAAGGAACTGGAGCTTGAAAAAGAAATCAGTAAAAACTGGAAGCAACTGAAAGACGATCTCCGGCCGGGTACCTTTTTAAGAAATAAACTTACTGACTACACACATAAAGATGGAAAAGACGGGAGTTTACTGTCCGGAGCTATCAGTTTTGGAACCGGGTACCTGACAAGAAAATTGTCTGAGAGAACAGAAGCAAAAGTTCAGGAAGGTGTGGAAGCCCTCATAAAAAAAGTAAAAGGCCTTTTCAGCAAAAAGAAATAGTGTCCTTTCACGGGTGTTGGGAAAAGTAATGATAATTTATTTTTACTTATTTAAAATAATGAGTGAACTTTAAATTCTCCTTTCACTTAAACCAACACTCTTGTTATGAAAAAGATTCTTGCCATCGCCGCTGTGCTGGTATTCATCAGCACTTCCTCATTTATTGCAACAGACCCTTCAATCCTTTCTAAAGAAGAAAGAAAATATGCTGCTGGTCTTTTAAAAGAAACTAAAAAATATTTTCTAAAAAATACAAAAGGACTTTCTGATGCACAGCTTGATTTTAAAGCAGCACCAGAAAAATGGAGTATCCGGCAATGTATGGAGCATATTGCTTTATCAGAAGGATTTCTCGGGCAGATGCTGGAAGGAATAATGAAAGCTCCTGCCACCCCAGAGAAAAGGTCTGAAATAAAAATAACTGATGAACAAATACCTATTATGCTAGTTGACCGGACTAAAAAGGCACAGGCACCGGAACCTATACAACCAAAAGGAAATTTTAAATCGGTTGATGATATGGTACAGCAGTTTACTGCAGCAAGGGATAAGCATATTGAGTATATGAAAACAACCCAGGATGATATGCGCAACCATTGCATGCCACATCCTGCTTTTGGTATGATGGATACTTACCAATGGATGCTGCTGGTTGCGGCCCACAGCAAAAGACATACACTGCAGATAGAAGAAGTAAAAGCAAGTCCTGGCTTTCCACAATAAACCAGGCCACAAATTGCCCTCTGCCTGCAAAGAAGGAACAGAACCCTTGTATAGCAAGGGTTCTCTTTTTCAGATAATTGCAGAATGAAACAGCCCTTTTGCAATCCCGAACCGTAAAATTACAGCCCCCTAAAAAAGAGTAATTATTGGATTGTACACCATCAAAAAAAGTTGTCTTTTTGTATTATCCAATATCCGATTAGTATGAAATTAATGATGTACTTAGGAAACGACCTGATAGAGGCCGTACCTATCAATGTTCAGGACCTCCGGGTGCCGGGTTACCTTGGCAAATTTAAACGGAACCTTAAAATTAAATACAGGGAGCTGCTTCAGATGGCACCGGAACCACCAGAGTTTTTAGTGATCGATCCTTCTATACCGCAGCAGACTGCGCAGGTGAAGCACTAATAAAAAAGAAAATCCCACAAAGGCGCCGAGAACACCAATTATATTTCTTAGTGTACTTAGTGTCTTTGTGGGAAATTGTATTATATCACTTCCACACTTCGCTCCACAAAGGCCGTAAGGTCTGCCCCTTTTAACAAGCCTTGTGCAAGCATAGCCAAATCAAATGCCTGTTTCGCCATTACAGTTTGCTGCGTTTCATCAGCACTTAATATTTTACTGATGATTTTATGATTGGCGTTGATGGCCACTTTATAATTATCCGGCATGGCACCATAAAAGTTCATACCGCCACCGCCGCCCATCTTACTCATATCTTTCATGCGGCGCATCCATTCTTCCATCGTAATGGTTACCGGCATACCTTCTGCATGCTGACTTTCCACTTCTACCTTCATAGCAGGATTATGAATGGCTTTTTCAAATATCGTTTTCAGTTTAGCAATCTCGTCTTCCGTCAGTTCATGCTTAGCTCCATCTTCTTTTACTATCAGCTTGTCCACCACATCAGCATCCACCCTTTTCAATGCTGTTTTTTCCAGCTTCATTTCCAGGTTATGAATAAAATGTGTGTCGATTGGTGAGTTCATCAATAACACATCATATCCTTTTTTGGTAGCTGCCTGTATATAGCTGTCCTGTCCTTCCGGATCTACCGTGTAGAGATACACTAATTGCCCTTCTTTATCGGTTTGAAAATCTTTTACTTTAATACTGTACTCTTCCAGTGTATTTTTTTCATTGGTAGTATTGCTGAGTAATAAAAACTCTTTCGCCTTTTCATAAAATTTTTCATCGGACATGGCGCCGTACTTTACAAAAATGCCAATGTCGTTCCATTTCTCTTCGTAGGCTTTTCTGTCTTTTTTAAACAACTCACTCAGCTTGTCGGCTACTTTGCGGGAGATATAACTGTTTATCTTTTTTACATTGCTGTCGGCCTGTAAAAAAGAACGGCTTACGTTCAGCGGAATATCCGGTGAATCAATAACACCATGCAACAACATTAAAAATTCAGGAACAATATCTTTTACTTCATCGGTAATAAAAACCTGGCGGCTGAAGAGTTTGATTTTATTTTTCTGTACTTCAAAATCATTTTTCAGTTTGGGGAAATATAAAACACCGGTAAGGTTAAAAGGATAATCCACATTCAGGTGAATCCAGAACAGCGGCTCATCGGAAAAAGGATAAAGCTCTCTATAGAAATCGAGATAGTCTTCGTCTTTTAATTCGGCAGGTGCTTTTGTCCAGATGGGATTGGTATTGTTGATGATATTATCAACGTCAACGGATTTATATTTTGGTTTGCCTTCTGCATCTTCACCATCAGGTACTGATTCTGTTTTGGTACCAAACTGTACCGGCACAGGCAAAAACTTTGCATATTTATTCAATATCTCGCTGATACGGTGTTCCTGCAAAAACTCTTCTGATTCTGCATTCACATAAAGTATAACATCCGTACCCCTTTCAGTTCTGCTGCCTTCTGTAATTTCAAAAGAAGTGCTACCATCGCATATCCAGCGGGCAGACTCGGCACCATCCTGGTAAGACAGCGTTTGTATTTCCACTTTATCCGCTACCATAAAAGCTGAATAAAAACCTAACCCGAAGCGGCCAATGATTTCATTGGCATCTTTCGCTTCTTTGAATTTTTCCATGAACTCTGTAGCGCCGGAAAAAGCAATCTGGTTGATATACTTTTTAATCTCCTCGCCTGTCATACCAATACCGCTATCGGAAATAGTGATAGTTTTAGCTTCAGCATCCACCGCCACTTTTACCCGCAGGTCACCAAGGTCTTTGCCATAATGGCCAAGTGAGGCAAGGCGTTTCACTTTCTGGCTGGCATCTACGGCATTGCTCACTAATTCCCGCAGAAATATTTCATTATCAGAATAAAGAAATTTTTTAATGATGGGGAAAATGTTCTCGGTATTAATGGAAATGGTTCCTTTCTCCTGTACCATGGTAAATTGTAAGTTTTAAGTTATCGATTTTAAGTGCTGCGCAAGTTACGCAATAGCCGTTCCAATACGGGTGAGTTTGCCAGATTGACAGCAAGGCAAGCAAAGTAAGATAAAACCATTTTTGTTTAATTTCCCTGCAATTACTTATCTTTTCTGAGGCAATCAGCATTTTACCCTCCCCTGCCAGTTCATTTCCCTGCCCCCATTTAAACTTATCAGCCATCCGTTCCACAGATCGTCATCTTTAAAACCAAAATAAGCAAATGAAAAAAATCCTTTTACTGCTTGCAGTTACAGCCATGTTTGCTGCCTGCAACAATGAGAAAAAAACAGATACACCGGCTGCTGATGTCAAAATGGATAAGCCTGCAGTAGCCCTGCCTATGACAGCCTCTTATTCCTCTTCTTTTGAAATGGGCAACCCCGCTTATGCAGCTATGATTGTGCAGGGAAGCTGGAAAGACTGGGAGATGAATACGATGGACAATATGAAAAGCTGGGCAGCTGATACTATTACGGCTTATTCAGCCGACAATAAGGTTACACATAGCCTTGATACCCTGCAAGCCCGTTGGAAAAAAGGCCGGGCTGATTACACTACTGTTATTGATACGATTGATGCAGTAATGCCGGTGTACAGCACAGATAAAAAAGAAAACTGGGTGCTGGTATGGGCAACAGAAATAAATGTGAATAGCAAGGGTAAAAGAGACACCGTTTCGGTGATGGAAACCTGGCGCATCAATAAAGACGGCAAAGCTAATTTGGTCTACCAGTTTGACCGGCATGCGAGAAAAGAATAATTTTCTATTACTATATGTACAAAACCCCTGCCGTTAATGGCGGGGGTTTTTGTTGTAATCTTTAATTTGTTATGTTTTCTCTCTTTCAATGAAAAGAAAAAGCAGGTGACCATTTTGTTGATATCAACAAAATGATAAACTTAGCCAAAGGATCAAACGTGAAGTAGAAGATATTGCCCTTACCCGCCGCTATGCTGTTATCTTAACAGGAGGCTCCTATTAATCGCAAAAAAACTTCTCAATCCCCGCCTTTTTATTTACTAACCACTTTCCCATCCTTCATCACAAAACTTACTTTCTCCAGCACTTTAATATCCTGCAGCGGGTCGCCATCCACGGCAATAATATCCGCCATAGATCCTTTACTGATTTCGCCCAGCATTCCTTTTTTATTTAATAACTCTGCGGCAACTGTTGTTGCAGATTTGATGGCCTGCATCGGCGTCATTCCCCATTGCACATAAAAAGAAAACTCCCGGGCCTGCGGTACTTTGTGCCAGTCAAAGCCACCAGCATCGGTACCAAATGCAATCTTCACTCCTTTCTGCAATGCTTTTTTAAAAGTAGCCGGCAAGGTTCTTAGCATTTGTGCATTGATTGGATTTCCTGCCTTTGCTCTTCCTTCGGCTACAAAATCAATCACGGTGGCAGTGGGACACCAATATGCATTTTTCTTTACCATCAAATCTATACATTCATCATCCATGGCAAAACCATGTTCAATGGTTCTGGCTCCTGCATTGAGGGAATAAATAATTCCATCACGGGTTACTGCATGGGAGGCGAGAAACTTTCCTGACCCAATGGTTTCATCAGCTATTGCTTCTATTTCTTCTTTGGTAAAATTGGCACGGCTGCGAAAACTGCTGTCTGGCAACCGGTAATAACTACGGTCGGCATAAATTTTTATCCAGTCTGCACCATAACTTATCTGTTCCCTCACTGCTCTTCTTGCTTCGTCGGCACCGGTTATTTCCTGTATACCCTTCGGCATGTGCAACTCCCAACTGTATTCTGCATTGCCGATAGCATAATGCCCCGTTGTATTTATAGCCCTTGTAGAAACAAACATTCTGGGTCCGGGTATCACATTATTATTAATAGCTTTTTTTAAATCCACATCGGCATACATGGCGCCTTCGGTTTCCAGATCCCGGATAGTGGTAAATCCATTCATCAGTGCAATCTTACAGGCCACACTGGCACGCAGTGTACGGTAAGGAATACTTTCTTTCAGCAACTGCACATCATAATCTTCTGAGGTAATGTCGCCCTGCAGTAGCACATGGGTATGGCAATCTATTAAACCCGGCAGCACGGTTTTATTATTTAAATCAATCACTGTGGCATTGCGGGGAATAGCGGATTGCTCCACAATATCTTTTATCTGGTTGCCTTCAATAAGGATGGCTTTATTCAGCAGGGGCACTTCATTTTTTCCATCAATCAGTTTACCGCATTTAATAGCAGTGAGCTGGGCATTTACCAAATGACAGCAAAAAATAAACAAGGCAGAAAGTATAATACGCATGCAATATGTTTTAAGAAAAAAAGGTACGACTATTTTGGGGGACAGGCCGAATTACCGCATCACATCTTCAACGATCATTTTTCCTCCAAATCATAATAGTTACCTTGCAGTCGTGAATGGCAACCCACTCACAACTCACTACTCACCTTATGGCCACAGCAAACCGTCATTTAAGCGATAACACAAAAGGAACCGGAACCGCCAAAGCAAAGATTTCTAAAGAAAGCCTGCGCCAGGCACTTATTCTTTTCAGGTATTTAAAACCACACCGTGGTAAATTTATATGGGGCTTGCTTTTCATTGCCCTCTCGGCATTTACCACCAGTTTATTCCCGTTGTTCTTAGGTAAAATGATTGATGCCGCTTCTCCCGGCAGCGTAGTCCCCGGCATGGGCACTACTTCAAATTTTGACTTTGGCTTAAAAAATATTCACTGGAGTTTGAATACCACCCTGCTGCTGATTTTTTTGCAACTGGGACTGCAAACTATTTTTTCTTTCATGCGGGTATATTTATTAACGTCAGCCGGGGAACGATCGCTGGCCGATATGCGCAAAGATGTGTACAGCAAACTGCTTAGTATGCCCATGAGTTTTTTTACCGAGAAAAGAGTAGGCGAATTAAGTAACCGTATCTCTTCCGATCTGTCGCAGATACAGGATGCCATATCATTTACACTCGCCGAATTTTTACGGGGCATCTTCACCCTAATTATTGGTTTGTTTTTTATTTTCTGGATCAGTGCCAAGCTTGCCCTTGTTATGCTGGCCGTGGTACCCATCATTGCCATATTAGCCGTAGTGTTTGGCATGCGTATCCGTAAAATGGCCCGCAGGGCACAGGATCAGCTGGCCGACAGTGGCACCATTGTGCAGGAAACCTTTCATGGTATATCCATTGTAAAAGCATTCACCAGTGAGTTTCATGAAATAAGCCGCTATGTAAAAAGTATTCAGTCTGTGGTAACAACGGCTATCAGCAATGCCCGCTACCGTGGCGCTTTTATATCGTTTATGATCTTTAGTGTGTTTGGCACCATTGCATTTGTAATGTGGTTTGGTGCCGGTATGATAAAATCCGGTGAGCTCACTATGGGCTCACTCACCATGTTTGTTATTTTCTCCATGTTTGTTGGTGGTACGTTTGCCGGCTTTGCCGATATGTTTTCGCAATTGCAAAAAACATTAGGTGCCACACAAAGTGTAAGGGAAATTTTGCGCAGCGAAGGTGAAGCCGTAGAGTTAAAAGAAATTGTGGTAGAGCCACAACATATCATAAAAGGCAATGTGCGGTTTGATCATGTAGCCTTCAGTTATCCCGGCCGCAAAGATGTACCGGTATTAAAAGATTTAACGCTGACGGCAAAAGACGGAGAACAAATCGCCATTGTGGGACCGAGTGGTGCAGGCAAATCCACCATCGCTTCGTTGCTATTACATTTTTACGAACCCGACAGCGGCACATTGTATTTTGATGAACGACCGGCCCGTGCCTTTCCCCTCTCGCAATTGCGCAGGCAAATGGCTTTTGTACCGCAGGAGGTTTTATTGTTTGGTGGCAGCATCAAAGAAAACATTGCGTATGGAAAACCAACCGCCAGCGATGAAGAAATAATGGCCGCTGCCCAAAGTGCCAATGCTCATTTGTTTATACAAAATTTTCCGGAGCAGTATGAAACTATTGTGGGAGAAAGAGGCATTAAACTAAGTGGTGGCCAGCGGCAGCGCATTGCCATTGCCCGTGCTATTTTAAAAGACCCTGCTATTTTAATTTTAGATGAAGCCACCTCTTCGCTGGATAGTGAGAGTGAGCAACTGGTGCAGGAAGCACTGGACAACCTGATGAAGGGCCGCACTTCTTTTGTAATTGCACACCGCCTTAGCACCATCCGCAATGCGGATAAAATTGTACTGATTGATAAAGGCATTGTAAGCGAAGCCGGCACTCATACCGAACTGATGGCGCATAACGGCCTCTACCGGAAACTGAATGAAATGCAATTTGAGTTTGGCGTGGTTACACAATCACCAAAGGTGGAAGAGTTGGAAGAATAAAGCACATTATTTTATATAACTTTTTTTTTTCCAAAATACCGTATAAAGCCGGATGACAGCTTCTCCTGTACACTTATATCAATAAAGATCTTCACGGCTTTTGTCCAATACTTCTTTATCGACATCATTATCTATATGGCAGCCATTGCATTTTTTGGTCAGCAGGCGGTACTGCTCAATGGCTTTTGGAAAATTATTTTGTTGCAATGCCAGCCGGATGTCATTGATGGGCGGTCTCAATTTATTTTTATATGCTTTTTCAAAAGGATCGGTGAGTTTGCGATGCGTGGTGAACTTTTTAGCAATCACCTGCAGGCTGCTGTCCATACCATTGAGCAGCCAGAGAGCATAATCTGCTTCCTTTTTACGGAGGTAGAGACCTAGATTATCATGGTACATCATCATATCCAGCATGTTTTGATCCAGGTCCTTCATATTGGTAGCCGCAGTGGTACTGCAGCGGCTTGTTATGAATATAACTGCAACAAGTATAGTTATTACCAGCAATGATTTCATGGGTCAAATATAAAGAGAGATCTTTTTATTTGGTTGTGTTGATATTAGGGAATTGATAGCTATTGCAGGTAAAGCCGGTAACCCTACCGAACTAATTGACCAAAAGGTCTCTACCACAAACTCAATGAAATGCAATTTGAGTTTGGCGTGGTTACACAATCACCAAAGGTGGAAGAGTTGAAGGAAGAATAATTATGTACCGGACTGCAATTATTTCTTACATTTAATCATCGTACTGCCAATCCTTCCATTTGAATATCTTTCACCGTACTTTCAAAACTGCCGATCTTTCCCTTCAAAACTGTTTTTTAGTTTTTTGCTTTATGAATACTTTTTTTGAAATCCCCTCCGGGATAATAAAAAACAGGGAACCTATATTTTAAAAAATAAACTTAAAACACATGAAAAAAGCAATCTTCATTATTGTAACAGCTGCATTTTTTATGGCCTGCAACAGCGGACCGGAACGCTGGACAAAAACTTCTCCTGAAGTAGATGTGGCCAAAGCATTGGTAAAAGATTACCAGGCCGGTAACTGGACCAGCTGGAGCAGCCATTATGCTGACACGGCAAAAATCTTTCATAACTCTGTTGATTCTATAACGCCGCAGCAATTACAGGATGCTTTTAAAGCAGACAATGCCAATTATTCAAAATATAGTTTCCGTGAAAAAGACAATTATTTTGAAATGATTACCGATGATAAAAATGAAAAGTGGGTATATTTCTGGGGTACCTGGGAAGGCACTATGAAAAGCAACAATCAAACATATATTGTGCCCGTACACCTGGCGGTAAAATTTGAAAATAATAAAATTGTAA
>JANMFO010000248.1:0-7094 GCA_031374245.1 Chitinophagaceae bacterium
TTCGGATCGTAAAAAAATATTACCTCCTGAGGAATATACTTTCGCTGCAGAAAAAGACTATTTAGGTGGCCCTTATGACCACTTTATAAATTTTTTCAATGCCATTCGTAATGGTGGAAAAGTGACAGAAGATGCCGTATTTGGATACAGAGCTGCAGCTCCGGCACTATTGTGTAATGATAGTTACAATCAGAATACAGCTATAATGTGGAACCCGGAAAATATGCAATTAGTAAAAAAATAAATACTTTAAAATGAAAAATTATTATTCCAGGATAACAGGAATTTTATTTTTAGTTATTGCCTGTACATCTTTTACATATATGAACAATAAACAAGAACCCGCAAAAGGAATATGGGTACCCCTTTTTGATGGGAGTAGTTTGAGAGGCTGGCATGGTTTTAATAAAACGGGTACCATACAAAATTGGACAATCGAAGATGGTGCGATGGTTTGCCTGGGTGCTGCAGCCGATGCGCATGGCGGTGATATAGTCACGAATGAAGCTTATGAAAATTTTGAATTGAAATGGGATTGGAAAATTTCCAAGGGAGGAAACAGCGGTGTAATGTATCATGTTTTAGAAGGTTCCAAATATCAGGCACCTTACCAAACCGGGCCTGAATATCAGCTAATAGATGATATTGACTTTCCGGAGAAGTTAGAAGAGTGGCAAAAGACCGGTGCAGATTATGCAATGAATTTAACCAATGACAAGAAAAAGCTAAAGCCTGTTGGTGAATGGAATACCAGTAAAATTATTTTCAATAAAGGTCACGTAGAGCATTGGCTAAATGGCAAAAAAATTGTAGAATTTCAGGCATGGGATACAGAATGGACAAAGAAAAAAACAGAAGGTAAATGGAAAGATTTTCCTGATTATGGTTCAGCCAAAAAAGGCGTAATTGCTTTGCAGGATCATGGGAATAAAGCCTACTTTAAAAATATAATGATTAAAGTTTTATGATTTCTTCAAATAGAAAATTATATAAATTTCAACAGATCAATCAAATTTTATTTTATCACAACAACATAAATGGGAATATAAGTACGAAATTTTTCATCAGTTTCTATATGTGACGAATCAAATCAGGCTATTTATGAAAATATTTCTGAAAGGGCAAGAAGCTTAGCCAGATAGACGCTCATTACTATTATTCTTTTTTTCAATAAACGCCACCAAATTCTTCCTCGCATTTTTCTGAATCTTTCTTTTCATAAAACCTGTCCAGCCTAATAAAACACCCGGCAAGCCTAATGCCTGTGTAGCCCATTTGCTGAGTTTGAACCCATCGCTGTGTTCAATTATTTTACCATCTTTCAGTCTCATAAAGGCTTTGATATTGTTCACCACTTTCCTTCCCGTTTTGGAAAAGGTGTAAGTCGCCACCCAGTTGCAGGTTGCATATTCTTCATCCAGCAATTGAATATTGGAAAAAGTCAGCGAAAAGTCTTTGGCATTCTTACAAAGCATCTCCCACATAGATTTTGCTTCATCGCCCCGAAGAATACCAAAAGCCGGATCGTTAAATACAATATCATCGCTGTAGCAACTGTTCATAGTTTGATAATCCTGTTGCTGAAAAGCAGTATAAAACTTGCTTATCACTTCGGTATTTGTTTCCATAAATAAATTAAATCTGGTAAAAGAATCAGTAAATTTAATTGTTCAAAATAACATACATGATAAAAATATTAGCCTCTCTACTCCTTCTTTTTTTTACCTCTGTCACTAAAGCCCAGCAAATAACTATTATTCCTCAACCAAAATCATTAACGAGTCCAGGTATTGCTGCCAGCTTCTTCATCACTCCTGCCACAGTAATTGTATTGGAAGGAAGCAACCTGGAAAAAATAGCCGGCATTTTAAATGATTACCTGCAGCAGTTTTATACAATAAAATTAAAAGTTTTAAAGAACTCAGTAAGTGATAATGCTATCAGGTTAAACTATGAACGATTAGACAATCCCGTTGAAGGAGCTTACCAAATGGCTGTGAATAAAAAGGGCATCTTTATAGCTGGTGATAACGAAAACGGCGTTTTCTATGGTATACAAACATTGATTCAATTGTTACCAGTGGATAACGCAAATTATAAAATGCGACCAGCTAAGCTTGCCATCCCTTACATATCAATAGAAGATGCGCCACGTTTTGCTTATCGTGGTATGCACTTAGATGTGGCCCGCCATTTTTTCCCGGTGGATGTTGTAAAAAAGTATATTGATATGTTGTCTCTTCATAAACTCAATACGTTTCACTGGCACCTGACAGAAGATCAAGGTTGGCGCATTGAAATAAAAAAATATCCAAAACTTACAGAGATTAGTTCAAAACGCAATGGCACTATCATTGACAGATACCCTGGTACGGGAAATGATAACACACCTCACGGTGGATTTTATACCCAGGAACAAATTAAGGAAGTTGTAAAATATGCAGCCGACCGCTACATCACTATTATTCCTGAAATTGAATTACCCGGCCATAGCAGTGCAGCAATTGCAGCCTATCCGCAACTTAGTTGTTTTCCGGATGAAAAAACGGTAATACCTGACAACATGATTTCAAAAAAAAGTACCCTTCGGCAAGCTCAGGGTGACAAGAAATTAGTACAAGAAACATGGGGAGTGTTTGAAGATGTGTTTTGTCCATCTGAATACACTTTTTCTTTTTTACAGGATGTTTTGGATGAAGTAATGGCATTATTCCCTTCACAATATATTCATATTGGTGGTGATGAATGCCCTAAGGAAGCTTGGAAACGTTCCCCTTTCTGTCAGCAATTAATAAAAGAAAAAGGATTGAAAGATGAACATGGATTGCAGAGTTATTTTATACAACGGATAGAAAAATACCTGAACAGCAAAGGCAAAAAAATTATTGGTTGGGATGAAATACTGGAAGGTGGCCTTGCCCCTAATGCTACAGTGATGAGCTGGCGGGGCGAGCAAGGTGGAATAGATGCGGCCAGAAAAAAACATGATGTGATAATGACACCCGGCAATCCTGTTTATTTTGACCATAGCCAAAGTATGAATGAAGATTCTGTAACTATTGGCGGTTATAACTCTATAGAAAAAGTATATGCGTACGAACCCATACCCAAAGAACTGAATGAAGAAGAAGCAAAATATGTGTTAGGAGCACAAGCCAATTTATGGACAGAGTATATAAAAAATCCAAGTAAGCTAGAATATATGCTACTGCCACGATTAGCAGCATTGAGTGAAGTGCTATGGAGCCCTAAAGAAAAAAAGAACTGGGATGATTTTGAAAAAAGATTACAAGTACAATTTAAACGATATGATTTGTGGAAGGCGAATTATAGTAAGGCATATTTTGATTTGAAGGCGACGGTTCTACCAACTACAGATAATACCGCTATTATTTTAAAGTTAGAGAGTAAAAACACTTTAAATGATATTCTTATAACAAGAGACATGGGTCATTCTGGAATGGGAGATAATGGCATCACTTCAGGAAAAAAAGAAGTGACTAGGCTAATAAAAAATAGTGGAAAATACATTTGCTATTTACAAACAAATACAATTATTAATTCCATTCTTTTTCAAAAATTCTCATTCAATAAAGCCACTGGTAAAAAAATTACTTTAACCAAAGAAGCATCCAAAAACTATCCCGGTGACGGTGCATTTACTTTAGTAAACGGTGTGCAAAATGAAAAGGGTCTTGCAAGGTCAAGAGAGTTTCTTGGTTTTAATGAAACCGATTGTGAAGCCATTATTGATTTAGGAAAAATAAGTTCTGTTAGGAATGTAATAATACATAGCCTGAAGCAAACGGGTAGTTGGATATAGCGGCCACAAACCCTTGAAGTTTTTTCTTCTGCTGATGGAATTAATTTCTCTGCACTTGGTTTAACAGACGATTTTCTCAATACAACCAAAGCAGGCGACGGAACAATGACTGTGAATTTTACTGCCATTGAAACAAAGTTTATCAAAATAAAAATTTCCAACTGGGGTGAGATACCTGCAGGAGAACCAGGAGCTAATAACAAGGCATGGCTATTTGTGGATGAAATTGAAATAAATTAATTATTGCAAAAACCTGCAAAAAACCTCAGCAACCTTCAAAATTTCTATCTTTATGGCTCAAAAAAAAAGAATGGCTAAACAAGCTGCCCCGATTGACCTCTCCGATAGTTTTGAGAAAATACCTGTGAAAATATTTCCCAATCAAAAAGATGGGTCTGCATTTGTTGCCAAACAAGTAGCTGATTTTATCAGGGAGAAACAATCCAAAAAAGAAAAATGTGTGTTAGGCTTAGCCACCGGCTCCACACCCAAATCATTTTATAAAGAACTGGTGCGGTTGCACAAAGAAGAAAAATTGAGTTTCAAAAATGTTATCACTTTCAATCTTGATCAGTATTACCCGATAGATAATAATGCCTTGCAAAGTTATCATCGTTATATGCGGGCTAATTTATTTGACCATATTGACATTAATCCGAAAAACATTCATATCCCTAATGGAGAAATAAATAAAGAAAATATAAAAGAACATTGCCGTCAGTATGAAAAGATGATTGCAGCTGCAGGTGGTATTGATTTACAAATTCTTGGTATAGGTAATAACGGACATATTGGTTTCAATGAACCGGGTTCAGGTATTTATTCCAAAACAAGATTGATTACGCTGGATAACTCTACCCGTATTGCCAACTCGTATGAGTTTGCCAATATTTCAGAAGTACCGAGGCTGGCCATCACTATGGGTATCAGCACTATTTTACGGTCAAAGAAAATAATATTGATGGCATGGGGCAGTGCTAAAGCTCCTGTCATTAAAAAAGCAGTGGAAGATGACGATACTGAACAGGTACCAGCTTCCTTATTGCAAAATCATGATGATGTAACTTTTATTGTGGACGAAGTGGCTGCATCAGAATTGACAAGAAATAAATCCCCCTGGCTTACCGGTGATTGTGACTGGACACCGAAGATGATAAAGAAGGCTGTAGTAAACATGGCTTTGAAACTGAAAAAGCCGGTGCTTAGTTTAACCAACAGTGATTATAATGAATATGGCCTTAGCGATTTGTTAGTGGAAAAAGGTGATGCGTATGAAATTAACCTCCAGGTTTATTATTTATTGCGGGATAGTATTACTGGATGGCCCGCTGGCAAACCCGGTGTAAATCTTCCCACACATCCGGAACGTTCATCGCCCTATCCAAAAAAAGTTATCATCTTCTCCCCTCACCCGGATGACGATATCATCAGCATGGGCGGAACATTTCAACGGTTACATGACCAGGGAAATGATGTACACATCGGTTATCAAACCAGTGGCAACATAGCTGTAACGGATGAATTTGTAACAAGGTTTCTGGATTTTGCCGTAGGCTTTGAAGAGATAGCCGGCATTGATACAAGCAAATCTGGTAAGATATTAGACAATGCAAGAAAATTTTTAGCAAGAAAAAAATCAAACCAGGTTGATACACCCACGATACGCTCCATCAAAGGATTGATACGCCGTGGCGAAGCAAAAGCGACTTGTCGTTATGTTGGCATACCTGATGAGAATATTCATTTTCAAAATCTTCCTTTTTATGAAACAGGAACGATTGAGAAAAAACCAATGAGTGAAAAAGATATTAAAGTAACCATTGAATTACTTCGTGAATTAAAACCGCAACAGGTTTTTTGCGCTGGTGATTTTGCTGATCCGCATGGCACTCATATTGTTTGCTTTAATGTGGTACTTGAAGCATTAAAAAGAATTAAAGCCGCTGGTGACGAATGGATAACTGACTGCTGGCTCTGGCTCTATAAAGGTGCCTGGCAGGAATGGAATATTGAAGAAATAGAAATGGCCATACCCATGAGTCCTGACCAGATTTTAAAAAAACGCTTTGGCATTTTCATCCACCAGTCGCAGAAAGATATGGTTCCTTTCCAGGGAAGTGATTCAAGAGAGTTCTGGCAACGGGCTGAGCAAAGAAATGCAGATACAGCCTGTTTATATGCTGATTTAGGGTTGACACATTACGCTGCCATGGAGGCTTTTGTCCGCTGGCATTATTAACATAGAAATTTCCGGATTTTTTACTAAGTTTATCATTACAAAAAATATAACTATGGCATTATTCAAATCGAGCAATCCTGCGCTAAAGGAAAAAACTTACCAGGGAACTATTCTTGAAGGAATTGGTACCGGGGAAGAAATGACATTGAACGGAACGATGAACAAATTTGGTGTTTTAATGATGCTGATGCTCGGAAGCACCATCTTCGCATGGTCTCAGTATTATAAGGGCAGTGATCCAATGCCTTTGATGCTTGTCGGGGTATTTGGTGGTCTTGCACTGGCATTAGTTATGGCCTTCAAAAAACCATGGGCAACTTTTCTGGCACCTGCTTATGCAATATTGGAAGGTTTATTTGTAGGATCTGTCTCAGCTATATTTGATGACGCCTATAAAACAAGCTATCCCGGTCTGGTAATGCAGGCAGTAGCCTTAACCCTTGTTGTTACATTAGTAATGTACCTGATATACAGGTATCGTATTATTAAAGTAACCGATAAGTTCAGATCAGTTATTACCATCGCTACAATCAGCATTGCTGTATTTTATCTTATTCAATGGGTAGCTTTTTCAATTTTTCATACCCAGGTAGGTGCATTTACAAATGCTGCCACTCCTATTGGTATTGGTTTTTCCGTATTGGTAGTTGCTCTCGCCGCCTTAAACCTTTTGCTGAATTTTGACACCATCGAAAAAGGTGTGGAATTAAGGGCTGCTAAATACATGGAATGGTACAGTGCCTTTGGATTACTTGTAACCATTGTATGGCTATACCTTGAAATACTTCGCTTGCTTTCGAAACTAAACAGGAATTAAAACGACTTGATATTAAATAAAAAACCTCTCAATTTTGAGAGGTTTTTTATTGGCAAATAACTTCATTTTAAAATAACAAATTCCCAATACAAAGCTGGTATACTCTAATTCGTTGAGATAAGAAGTTCAATCTTTTTTCGGCTTTTCCAGTTCTTTATTTCTTTTTCACGGAACATGGCCTCTTTTTTTGTGGCAAATGGTTCAATATATTTTAA
>JANMFO010000263.1:0-3679 GCA_031374245.1 Chitinophagaceae bacterium
CAAAAATAAGGCGGGATGAGTAAACCAAAAAATGAGTTTCCCCTTTTCAGGACAGTTTTTTTATACGGATGGCCAATGGTATAGCCAGTAAGGCAGCACTTAACGCAATTATCCATTTAGCTGCAACTGCAAAATGATACAAACCGAATTCATTTCCGATAGATGGTTTTTTTATCCATTTCAACAAACAAAGGTTTTCATATATATCACAGCCCCAGGCTCCTAGTTGCAGCAGTGCAAAAAGGAAAAGTATTTTCTTTAAAATTAGGCCAGCCGATTTTGCCCGGGCCATCAAACATAATGCAGCAATACCCGGATAAACAGCGGCCATGAATGCAAAATCGAATGCCAGATGATAACGGAGTATCGTTTTTACCTGCCCACCCATTCCACTCAGGATACTGATTATTTTTTCTTTCGAATAAGAAATTTCCAGACCGATAATAGTAAACAGCGACCCATTATGTATAAAATCACTTTCCATCCATTTCATACAAAATGCGGTACCTATAAACAGTCCCAGGCAGAATAGAAACATTTTTTGCAGGTTTTTGTAACCGGAATCCATATGCTTACTATATTTTAAACGAATATTTCAAATATAATTAAGAACCTGACATTTTTTTTTATATTCGTATTGAATGTGTTTTCAGGACACAAACGATTGCCTCCTTAACTACAGAACCAAGATTGCATGAAGCTCCAGTTTTATTTACATTTCAACACCAAATACGGCCAGCAAT
Organism: Chitinophagaceae bacterium; assembly: GCA_031374245.1. Classification (GTDB taxonomy): domain Bacteria; phylum Bacteroidota; class Bacteroidia; order Chitinophagales; family Chitinophagaceae; genus JJ008. The sequence continues at coordinate 744 of JANMFO010000263.1, forward strand.
TATGGATTTCAGGTAATATTGAAGAATTGGGTAATGACGACCCGGCAAATGCATTACTGATGGAATACCTGAACGAAGAATTCTGGCATACTACCATCGAAATAAAAAGAAAAGACCTGCCAAAAAGTATTTCGTACAAATACATTTTAAAAAATGAAGACGGTGAAATGCTGGCTGAATGGGGCGATGACCGTAAGGTGGAATTATTTAAAAAAGAGTTCCAGGAAATACAACTGACAGATACATGGAACCATACAGGTGAGTATGAGAATGTTTTCTTTTCAGCACCATTTAATCAAGTGTTGTTAAAAAACAATCATCCAAAAAATAAAGCTGATTCCGATAATGACTTCACTCATATTTTTAAAGTAAAAGCTCCGTTGCTGAAAAAGAATGAAGCTGTTTGTTTGCTGGGAAGCGATGCAAAAATGGGTGAGTGGTTAGAAGACCAGCCGGTAGTATTGGGAAGAGATAAAAACTGGTGGTCTGTAAAACTTGATTTATCTGAAAGTAATTTTCCTGTTGCATACAAATATGGTGTGTACGATTCGAAAGAAAATAAATTTATACGATACGAGGATGGCAACAACAGGCTATTGTACAGCAATGCATCCAAAAAGAAACTCACTATCCTTCATGATGGGTTTATTCATTTGCCAAATGATACATGGAAAGGTGCCGGGGTTGCTATCCCTGTTTTCAGTCTTCGCAGTAAAAATAGTTTTGGAGTGGGTGAGTTTGCTGATATTAAATTGTTGGTTGACTGGGCTAAAACTACCGGCTTAAAACTCATTCAGATTCTTCCGGTTAATGACACTATCGCCACACATAGCTGGAAAGACTCTTATCCTTATGCAGCCATTTCTGCTTTTGCTTTACATCCTCTGTATATTAATATTGAAAAAGTAGCAGGCAAGGAATATGCTGATTTGATAAAGCCACTAAAAGGGAAGCAAAAGGAGCTAAACGATCTTACCGAAGTTGATTATGAAGAGGTGATAAAACATAAACTTTCATTATTGAAGAAGCTTTATGAAGTAGTTGCTTCAGAATATTTTGAATCAGACACTTATAAACATTTTTATAAGCGTAATAAACATTGGTTAGAGCCTTATGCAGCCTTCTGTTTTTTCAGGGATAAATATGGTTCATCAAATTTTGAAGAATGGAAAAATAATAGTGAATACGATAAGGCCGCAATTAATAAATTGTTTGCTGACAAATCATCTTCTTCTAATGAAACAGGTTTTTATTGCTTTGTACAGTTTCATCTGCACTTGCAGCTAAAAGAAGCAGCAGAGTATGCTCACAAAAAAGAAATTGTGCTGAAAGGAGATATTCCCATTGGTATTTACCGGAATGGTTGCGATGCATGGGTGGCTCCCGAACTTTACAACATGAACTGGCAAGCCGGTGCTCCGCCAGATGACTTTACAGCGGTGGGGCAAAACTGGGGTTTCCCTACCTACAACTGGAAAAGAATGCAACATGATGGCTTTGCCTGGTGGAAACAGCGGTTTGAGCAAATGAGTGATTACTTCGATGCCTTCCGCATTGACCATATTCTTGGCTTCTTCCGTATCTGGAGTATTCCGGCAAATGCTGTACAGGGAATCATGGGTCGCTTTGTACCCTGCCTGCCCGTCCATGTAAATGAATTTGGTGAAAATGGAATCTGGTTCGATTACCAGCGGTATTGCCGCCCGTTTATTACTGAAGAAATTTTATGGGAAGTATTCGGGATGCTCAGTGAAAAAGTAAAAGAAAAATTTTTAGTTGCTAATAGCTTTGGTGGGTACGATTTGGAAATGGAATATGAAACGCAGCAACAGGTAGACACATACTTTGCTTCAGTTGAAACGACAGCTGAGAATGAACGGCTGAAGCAGGGGCTATTTGATCTTATTGCCAATGTAATATTGTTTGAAGAAGAAGGGGCACAAGGAGAACAGTTTCATTTCCGCATTGCAATGGAAAAAACGCCTTCTTACAAACATCTTATTCCATATGTGCAGGAAAAATTAAAATCACTTTACGTCAATTATTTCTTTCGCCGCCAGGATGATTTTTGGCGTAAGGAAGCCCTGCATAAATTGCCGCACCTGAAAGCAGCTACCAATATGCTGGTATGTGGTGAAGATTTAGGAATGGTGCCAGATTGTGTTCCCGATGTAATGACCCAGTTAGGAATTTTAAGTTTGGAAATACAACGGATGCCGAAAGATCCTAAGAAAGACTTCTTCCATCCAAATGATGCACCCTATATGTCCGTCATCACTCCATCCACACATGACATGAGTACGATAAGAGGCTGGTGGGAAGAAAATCGGGAACGTACCCGGCAATTTTATAATGAAGTGATGGGTCAGTGGGGTGATTCACCGCAGTATTGCGAATCATGGATTAACAGGGCCATCGTATTACAGCATTTATATTCCCCGGCTATGTGGAGCATATTTCAGTTGCAGGATATATTAGGCATGAGTGAAATTTTGCGCCGCCAAAATCCGCATGAAGAAAGAATTAATAACCCTGCCAATCCCAATAACTACTGGCAGTATCGCATGCATATTTCCTTGGAAGATTTGATAAAAGAAAAAGAATTCAATGAAGAGTTAAATGGATATATTGAGCATAGTGGAAGGGGAAAAAAAGATTGATTCTTATTATTAGAGATTTTAAAAAGTCCCAATCTTATCTTTGTTTCAATGAAAGTTAATTACTATCCGTACAGTCTCAAATTCCGCCATCCTTTTACCATTTCCAAAGGAACAAAAACTCATCAGCCAACCTTAATAGTTGAACTGGAACATTTCGGTATTAAAGGTTATGGTGAAGCCCCTGCAATTGCTTATTATAATATTCCGGTAGAAAAAATGATTGAAGACCTGGAAGCAAAAAAATCATTTATTGAAAAATTTGCTTTCACTGACCCG
>JANMFO010000274.1:0-12938 GCA_031374245.1 Chitinophagaceae bacterium
TAGTGGAACTGAGGAACAGCACCGGCAAACTGCTGGGCAGCAAAAAAATAATAGTCAGCCACCGGTAAAAAACTGAACTGACTAACAATACAGAAACCAAAACGCCATCCTTTAACAGGGATGGCGTTTTTTTTAATTAATGTTGCGGAAAGAATTATAGACTGGAACTTATTTATGTTCTCCAAATACTTCTCTTAAGGTATCAGCAATTTCTCCTAATGTGCATTTGTTTTCTACTGCCTCTACTACAGTTGGCATAATGTTCTCGCCACTGCTTGCTTTATCATTTAATGATTGGAGAATGTTATCACATTTTGCCGGGCTCCGGTTTCGTCTGAGTGAGTTGAGCTTTTCAATTTGCAATTGCCGGATAGAATCGTCAACTCTTAAAATTGGAATTTTATTTTCTTCTGCTGACTGAAATTTATTAACACCAACGATTATCTTTTCTCCGGTCTCAATATTTTTTTGATATTCATAAGCACTGCGGGCAATTTCATTCTGAATAAAATTTTGTTCAATGGCTGAAACACTTCCGCCCATAGCATCAATTTTCTCCATCAATTTCCAGGCGGCTGTTTCCACTTCATGGGTAAGTGCTTCTACATAATAGGAACCTGCTAACGGGTCAACCGTATCTGGTGCGCCGCTTTCAAAGGCAACAATCTGTTGTGTACGTAAGGCAATTCTCGCTGCTTCTTCAGTTGGCAGGCTAAGTGCTTCATCATAACCGTTGGTATGTAAAGATTGTGTACCACCTAACACTGCAGCCAAAGTTTGCACTGTTACTCTTGAAATATTATTTAATGGTTGTTGGGCGGTTAATGTACTGCCACCGGTTTGCGTGTGAAAACGCAACATCATCGCTTTAGGATCTTTAGCACCAAGGTCTTTCATTATTTTAGCCCACATCTTTCTTGCTGCCCGGAACTTGGCTACTTCTTCAAATAAATAATTATGGGCATTAAAGAAGAAGGAGAGGCGTTTACCAAATACATTTATGTCCAAACCTTTTTTTAGTGCTGCTTCAACATACGCTTTTCCATTGCTGAGAGTAAAAGCAATTTCCTGAACGGCGGTACTACCTGCTTCACGGATATGATAACCGGATATTGAAATGGTATTCCATTTCGGGACTTCATTGCTACACCACTCAAAAATATCGGTGATGATTTGCATGGAAGGTTTTGGCGGATAGATATAAGTACCTCTTGCAGCGTATTCTTTTAGAATGTCATTCTGGATTGTCCCGGTAATTTTTTTTAAATCAGCTCCTTGTTTTTTTGCTAATGCCACATAAAAGGCGAGAAGAATAAATCCTGTTGCATTAATAGTCATTGAAGTGGAAACATCTTCCAGTTTTATTCCTTTAAATAATGTTTCAATGTCTGCAAGACTATCAATAGCGACACCTACTTTTCCTACTTCGCCTTCTGCTAATTCATGGTCACTATCATATCCAATTTGTGTAGGTAAATCAAAAGCGACACTCAGCCCACTAACTCCCTGCGATAATAAATAATGATAACGTTTATTACTTTCTTCTGCGGTGGAAAAACCAGCGTATTGCCGCATTGTCCAAAGCTTGCCACGGTACATATCTGGCTGTACGCCGCGGGTGAAAGGGAATTGCCCGGGAGAGGAGTTATCTGTTGAAGATTGTTCACTGGCAGTATAAACCGGTTTTATTTTTATGCCGCTGTCCGTATATTTTTTTTCATCGCTCATAATCAAGTTTAAGAATGAATAATGATAACGATCATTTTATAGCCTGAATTTATTTCATAAGCTTCTTCGCTTCATGGTTTAATACCTGCAATACCATTTCATGTAAGGAAACCGATTGCGACATTAATACTTCCAGAATTTTTTTATTCAGGTCAGAACTTGAAGCAGTCGGTGGTAAACTATTGGAGACCTGGTTGATGACCATGATATTTTGTTCCTTCAGGTTTCTAATCGAATCCCATCCTTCCTGGCTTACATATAATTGTTGTGTACTGTTATACTCAAATTCCTGCTTGATGTTTTCGGTCAGTATGATTTTCATTTCATGTGCAGAGATGCCGGGCTGATTTAACCGGCTTATCAGGTTAGGAAGGGAAACCCGTTCCGTTAATAGCACCAGTCTTTCATAAGCTTGCAGGCGGAGTGGCATACTATCAAATTTTTCAGTGGTTGTAGCGGATGCCGGTTGATCTTTTTTACGTACCAGGGAATAAATGGCAAGAATGATTGCTAATCCTGACAAAATGAGGCTTACGGTGGTTATGTCCATGAATATTAGTTTATTATAATACTGCAAAAATAGGAAAGGATAGGCGAGTGGCAAGTGGGCAATATAAAAGGGCGAAAAATGCAGTTAAAATTTCTCTTATCGGAAATGATGTATTCGTTTGCTTACAAATGATTATTTAATTTTACTGTATGGAAACAATGACGACAATACCGGTAACGTTAACAGTGGGGGCAATTGCAGAAATCAGGAAGCTGATGGCGAAAGTTGGTTTTGATACGACACAAGTATTAAGAGTGGGAGTGAAGGGCGGTGGTTGCTCTGGAATGACTTATGTTTTAGGATTTGACAAACGGGAAGAAAACGATTACGATTTCCAGGTGGAAGGGATTCCCTGTGTGATGAACAAAGCACATGAAATGTATCTATACGGAATGCTGATTGACTGGCAGGATGGATTGAACAACCGGGGATTTACTTTTAAGAATCCTAATGCAAGTACTACCTGCGGATGCGGAACTTCATTTGCTGTTTGATACAATTGTATTGAAAGAGACATTCAGAATTTATATCCTTTAAAGAATGAAAAAGCCTCCATTGCGGAGGCTTTTTCATTAATAGTATGTACTAAATCCAGTTTAACTTTTAGCTGATTTTGTTTCTTTTGGTGCAGATTTACCCAATGGTCTTTTGCCACCAAGATCAACCAATATTGGTGCTGCCACAAAAATAGAAGAGTATGTACCAGTGATAACACCAATCAACATGGCAAAGGCAAAACCTTTTGTAACCTCACCACCTACAATAAACAGGATAAGAATGGTAAGGAATACTGTTAATGATGTCATGATAGTACGGCTCAGTGTTTCATTGATGGCACGGTTGATTATTTCGCCCCTTGGTGCCGTTGGCATCATCCGGCTGTCTTCACGGATACGGTCAAATACAATCACGGTATCATTCATGGAGAAACCAATTACCGTTAATATCGCTGCAATAAAATGCTGGTCAATTTCTAATGGGAATGGCACAATGTTACGGGCAAAAGAGAACACAATTAATGTTACCAATACATCGTGCAATAATGCCACGATAGTACCCAGTGAATATCTCCAGTCGCGGAAGCGAATGAAGATATAAATGAAGATAGCAAGCATTGCAAAAAGGGTAGCATTTAAAGCACCTTTTTTCAAATCATCAGAGATTGTTGGCAATACTTTTTTCGAACCTTGCTTGCCTAATTTATTGGCACCTGTTTCAAACTGTTCAAAAGTCATGTTGGCAGGAAGGTAACCTTTCAACCCGGTGAAGAGTTTATTGTCAACAATTGAATCGGCACTTGTTCTGGTATCTTTTATAAGATAGGCTGTAGTAATGTCAAGTGTTGAATTATCACCAATTGTTTTAATAATTGGATTTTCTCCTTCAAAAGTAGTTTTAAGGCCATCTCTTATTGCTTCTACATCTACTTTTTTATCAAACTTTACTGTGTAGCTGCGTCCACCAGAGAACTCAACACCTTCATCAAAGCCATTGAAGTATGCGGCTATTCCCAATGCCAGTACAACCATAGAAATTACATAGGCCACTTTACGGTATTCGATGAATTTGTATTTAGCATGTTTGAAAACACGCCGGGAAATACCAGTGAAATACTCAAGATGTTTTTTCTTGCTGGTAAAAATATCGGTTATCCAACGGCTTACAAGGATACCACAGAATAAAGAAAGAAGGATACCGATAATCTGTGTGGTAGCAAAACCTTTTACCGGGCCTAAGCCAAAGTAAAATAATATAATGGCGGTAAGCAGGGTAGTTATGTGCGCATCCAGAACAGGAGGTAATGAACGTTTATAACCTTCATTAATGGCTGGTATATAGCCCTTGCCTTTATTCAGCTCTTCCTTAATACGTTCATAAATGATTACGTTCGTATCCACTGCCATACCGATGGTTAATACCAGACCGGCAATACCTGGAGCTGTTAATGTGGCACCTAAACCGGCTAATATACCAACTGTAAACAACAGGTTTAATATTAAAGCAATGTTGGCTACCCAACCGCTGGTGTTATAATAAACAAGCATCAGAAGGAAAATAACAACAAATGAAATAAGGAATGCCATTGAACCACTGCGGATAGCTTCCTGTCCAAGGGTAGCTCCTACTTGCTGATCCTGAACAATTTTAGCAGGTGCAGGTAGCTTACCGATTTTTAAAATATTTGCAAGGTCAGTTGCTTCCTGCTGGGTATAGGTTCCGGAAATGGATGATGTTCCGTTAGGGATTGCGTTAATAACATTTGGCGCAGAGAAAACGATATTGTCCAATACGATAGCAATAGGCTTGCCTACGTTTTCTTCTGTCATTTTTTTCCAGATAGTGGCACCAAAATTTTTCATTTCCATCTGCACTTCCACTTTGCCATATTGGTCAAACGACATGTTTGCGTCTGAAATAGCATCGCCTTCCAATTTCGCTGTTGCACGATTAAACGTTTTTAATGCATATAAAGGAACCGAAGTAAGTGTTTTTCCATTCTTATCTTTTTCCGCAGCACCATAAGCAAAGACCACATCAGAAGGAAAGTTAGAACTGTATTCATTCAGGTATTGACGGAACATCGCCGTATCTTTTATAGCGACAGCGCCAATAGCTGCCGGAAAAGTTACTCCACCTTTTTCATCACGGTAAGGCTGTGTAAACTGTATGTATTTTTCTATAGTTGTTTGTAAAGCAGCCGTAGGGTCAGCTTTTTTTACACCTGAATCTTTTTTGTCGTTCGTGCCTAACTCTTCAGAAAGTGTTTTTGCTTTCTTTTGTGTGTCATTAGTATTGGCAACAGTTTGTGTTTTACCAGTTGTGTCATTTGAGGCAACGGTATCAACTTTAGCAGTAGTGTCTTTTATACCGCCATATTTTGCATTAAATGCTCCAACCATTTTTTGCCATCCGGCAGCATAATTATTATCCTGAAGGGTATATACTTCCCAAAACTGAAGGTTAGCAGTGCTCTGTAATAATTTTCTTACCCTTTCTTTATCTTTTATACCGGGGAGTTCAACATTTATAAGCCCTTTATCACGGTTAGGGTTGATGTTAGGTTGTGCCACACCAAACTGGTCAATACGGGTTCTTAATATGCGGAAGGTATTATCGAAAGCAGATAGTGACTGTTCACGTATATAGCTTTGTACTTTGCTGTCGCTTGACTTTACATCAATCCTGTTATTACTTGCTCCGGCAAATAAAGATGCTAATGGTCTGTCTTTCTCCAGCTTCCTGTATTCTTCTATAAAAAGTGTAATGAAATCAGCATCGCTGTTGGCCTTACGCTTATCAGCATTGGTAATAGCAGCTAAAAAGTTAGGGTCTTTAGAATTGTTAGACAAAGACTTTAAAAGCCCGGTCATTTCTACTTCCAGTGTTACGTTCATACCACCCTGCAGGTCAAGACCAAGATTCAATTCTTCTTCTTTCGCTTTTTGAAAACTTACAGCACCGTTAAAACCGTAAGTAACAGTAACATCTTTGGTACTGTCTATCAAACGGGCTAACCTTGTCTCGTAAGCTTTGTCTAAAGTATCCTGGTATTTAGACTGTGTTGCCGCATCGTTTGGATATTTCCCGAGGGCAGTTTGAAAATTTGCTTTTACATAGCTTTTGGCCTTTGCTTCCATCTTCTTCTCATGGTTCTTTACAAACCAGGTAAAAGACAATTGGTACAGAGAGTAAATAATAAGCAAGACAGTAAAAAAGCGAACTAAACCTTTCAGTTGCATACAATGGTTGATTTACATTTTAAAAGCCTGACCCTGTAAATGGCAACGGGTATGGCTTATCTCAATTTTTTTTAAGGACGGCAAAGATAGCTTTTTCGGTTTAAATCCGGGCAACTAAAAAAGGCTTCTTGAAGGCTGATTTTTAAAAACTTAACTGGTGGCATTATGTATCTTTGAAAGGCTATGAAGAAGGGCGCAGCTATTGTTTTTTCAGGCATTTTCCGGATGCTGGTAGTGGCAATTTTATTTGCATCCTGGATCGAGGGTGCCGGGCAATCTGGTTTCAAAGAAAATAAGAAAATAGCAAAAAAATTAAATGCAAAAAATACTCCTGACTCCTTTATGTACAATCTGTTAGCTGCATATCCTCAACTTTTTAATTCAATTATTTCCCGGAAGGACGATCTGAATATTCAAATTATTTACACTCAAATTAACAGGGATAAAAAAGGGAAGATCAAACTGACTGACCACAATTTTAACCTGAGCCCGGAAAACTATTATTATCCTGCTTCTACTGTAAAACTGCCCATTGCAATACTTGCATTGCAAAAACTTAATGAATTAAAAATATTGGGGCTTGACAGAAACACGACAATGATTACCCTTGCGGATGGTGATGGACAAACCGAAGTATGTAACGATCCTTCTGCCGCTGATGGCAGGCCAACCATTGCTCATTATATTAAAAAGATATTGCTGGTTAGCGATAACGATGCTTTTAACCGGTTGTATGAATTTCTAGGGCAGGAGTATATCAATAACTCTTTGCATAAAATGGGATATACTAATGCGCAGATTATTCACCGGCTCCAGATTTCACTTTCTGAAGATCAAAACAGGCATACCAATCCTGTGAAATTTATTGATGCTAACGGCAACATTATTTATGAAAAACCTGCTGAAAAAAGCCAACTGATTTATGCGGCAAGAAATACCAGGTTAGGCAAAGGATATATGAGAGGCACAGAATTAGTGAATGAGCCATTCGATTTTTCAAAGAAAAACCGGCTGACTTTATCTGACTTACATACGATAGTTAAAAGTATAATGTTCCCTGATGCAGTTCAGCAGAAACTGCGGTTTAATCTTACGGAAGATGACTATGCTTTTCTTCATAAGTATATGTCTATGATTCCTGCTGAATCAAAATCTCCGGTTTATGATTCAGTTGATTATTGGGACAGCTATGTCAAATTTGTTTTCTATGGGTCTGAAAAAGTAAAGGCAAATCCAGATATAAGAATATTCAATAAACCGGGAGATGCTTATGGTTTTTTAATTGATGCTGCATACATCGCAGATTATAAGAACAATATAGAATTCATGGTAAGTGCAGTTATCTATTGCAATAGCGATGGCATTTTTAATGATGATAAATATGATTATGATACACTGGGCCTTCCTTTTTTCAAAAATCTCGGCCGGGTGTTGTATGATTATGAATTGAAAAGAGATAGAAAATATAAACCCGACTTTTCAACACTCAGGTTTCAATATTCTGATTAAAAGTTGACGCAATCTTTTGTACAAATTCATACATTTGCACCCGCCTGCTTGCCTAAGAACGATTCTAATCAAATAATTTAATGTAGTATTAAAACAACTGAAATGGAGTTATCTTCTTTCTTACAACGATTCAACGAGCCGGAAACTTTAAAAATGGCCAAACTTGGCCGTGAATTAAGAGCAAAGGGTATTGATGTTATTGACCTTAGCTTGGGTGAACCAGATTTTGATACACCACAGCATATAAAAGATGCGGCTATCAAAGCAATTAATGATAACTGGAGCCATTACACACCGGTACCGGGCTTTTTAGATTTAAGAGAAGCTGTTTGTACCAAATTAAAAAGAGATAATAATTTAGATTATAAACCGGAAAATATTGTTACATCGACCGGTGCCAAGCAAAGCCTTGCCAATTTAATGCTGGCGTTGGTGGATGACGATGATGAAGTGATTATACCAACACCTTATTGGGTAACATATAGTGAATTGGTAAAAATTGCAAGAGGGAAAGTTGTAGAAATTCATGCACCATCTGCAAGTGGTTTTAAAATCACTCCTCAACAATTGGAAGCCGCTATCACCAGCAAGACAAAAGTATTTTTATTTTCATCTCCTTGCAATCCCAGCGGAGCTGTATATAGTAAAGATGAACTGGCAGCATTAGTTGCTGTTTTTGAAAAACATCCCGGCATCTCTATCATTTCTGATGAAATTTATGAATACATCAATTTTGCGGGCAAGCATGAGAGTATTGCACAGTTTGATAGTATAAAAGCCAGGGTGATTATTGTAAATGGTTTAAGTAAAGGCTTTGCAATGACCGGCTGGCGTCTTGGTTATTTAGCTGCTGATGTTGCTATTGCAAAAGCATGTGAAAAAATACAAGGGCAATTTACCAGCGGCACCAATTCAATAACACAAAAGGCTGCTGTAACTGCGCTGACAACTGATTTGCGTCCTTCTATGGAAATGGTAGAAGAGTTTACCAGGAGAAGAAAAAGAGTATTAGAATTAGTAAAAGAAATACCAGGTATTGATTGCCCGGAACCTGACGGAGCTTTCTATATTTTCCCTGATGTAAGTTCTTATTATGGGAAAACAGATGGAGAAAATACAATTGCGAATGCCAGCGAATTCTGTATGTATCTTTTAAACACTGCCCATGTATCTTCTGTAATGGGGGATGCTTTTGGTGAACCCAAATGTGTTCGTTTCTCTTTTGCTAATAGCATGGAAAAAATTGAAGAAGGCTGGGCAAGGATTAAAGTCGCATTGGCAAAACTGAAATAAGGAAGTAATTTATTAAGCTATTTGTTAGCTGATTCCCGAAATTTTTTATCTAATTCAAGCACTTGTGGTACCACAAGTGCTTGTTCATTATTGGTAATAATAAAACTGCATAGCTTCATTTTCATTTCTTCGTCTATCTGGCGGCTGATGCGTTTCATTACATCTTCTGTCGTCAGTTTGTCCCTGTCTATTACCCGTTTTACCCGGATGTGTTGTGGTGCATATACGCCAATCACATAATCCAATCTTTCTGCAGCACCGCTTTCAAATAATAAAGCAGCTTCTTTAATAATGTAGGGGGATGTTTGTTTGCTCATCCATTCCGCAGCATTTTTAATAGTAGCAGGGTGGGTGATGGAGTTAAGCAGTTCCAGTTTTTCTTTGTCATTAAAAACAATAGAAGCAAGATATTTTCTGTCAAGTTCACCATTCTTATATGTTGCTTCTCCAAAATTTTTAATGATTGCGTTTTTCAGTTCTTCATTGGTATTCATCAATTCTTTGGCAGCATCATCTGCATAAAAAACGGGTATGCACAATGCTTCAAATATTTTTGCCACGGTGGTTTTGCCACTGCCAATACCACCAGTAAGTCCGATTCGTAACATACAAACAAAGATTATCAGGATTAGGTATGAATTTCAGGGAAGTTAATAAAGTCTTATTTATTCTTGAAATGAAAAAAGGAAAATGCAATTTGCTATTTTCCTTTTAATCTTTTTAATCAAAAAAATCCTGGTACTATTTCTTGTCACCAGTAACAGCTGCTGGTTTATTCAACGCCGCTGTCCAGTCCATGCTGATAGCACTTTTTTCAATTTTCAGATAGCTGCCCGGGCTAACTTCAATGTTCAGCGTTCCGTCTTCATTCACTTTATTAATAGTACCGTGAATACCGGCAATGGTTACAATTTTTGCTCCTTTACCCAATTCTTCAATAAATTTTTTCTGATTCTTTGCCCTTTTAGCCTGTGGTCGGATGAAGAACATCCAGAACACAACAATCATCAGACCTAAGAAAATAAACTGAAAGCCACCAAAACCCGTTGCTGCTTTTTCCTGTAATAAATAAATAGTATCCATTTATATCAATTTTAATTTTTACTCAATAATTTCTCCACTGAAAGTAAGGGTGTGATCTTTTGAAGGGGATGTGTTGGCGGTTACGTATACCTGTTTGGTAATAATACCATGTCCGCTTCCATTATATTTAGCCTTGATAACACCTTCTTCGCCCGGAGCAAATGCCTGCTCGGGTTTTTCCGGTATGGTGCAGCCGCATTGTGCTGTCACACTTTCAATAATAAGATTTTTGGTACCGGTATTTTTAAAGCGGTAAGTTATTTCTACCGAATTATCTTTTTTTAGTTTACCAAGATTGGTAGAAGTAGAATCGAGCCATTGAATGGTAGTAAAATTTGCAGTGTCGTTTACTGCCTTAGCTTTCTCTTCTTGTGTTAACGGTGCAGCAACAGCTTTTTTGTCATTGCTTTTGCAGGCAATAAGCCCGGATAAGATTACAAATGCAAAGAATATTTTTTTCATTTTTTTAATTTGAAAACAGTCTGCCTGAACCTCGCAGACCAAAACAAAATTACATGCCCGGTCCAGTTTGAGCAGGCAAATGTAGAAAAAAGCTGCGACCTTACGCTTTTCTATAATCTACTTTGTGCATTTTTCCCTGCTGCACCAGTTCTTTGTGAATATTATCAAGGATGCCGTTGACAAACTGGCCGCTTTGTACGGTGCTGTAATCCTTTGCAAGGTCTATATATTCGTTGATGGTTACTTTAGGCGGTATCGTTTCAAAATAAAGAAATTCTGCCACACCCATTTTCATCATTATCATATCGAGGTGGGCAATCCTTTCCGGGTCCCAGTTTTTCAGCTTTGGAACAATGAGTGTTTGCAGGTATTCATCTTTTTCAAGCAAGGTTTGCAGGAGTGATTTTGCAAATTGTGCTTTATCAGCACTCATTATTTGTTTAAAATTATAGCTACCAGGCTTTTGCAGGTAGCCAGCCAAAAGCAGCACCACCATTTCCCCATCATCGTCCCAATTAGTAAAGAGTTCTTCTATGTGTGACACAAAAAGCTCATTAGCCAGCATCAAATCGTTCAATATAAATTCGATAATCTTCTTTTCTTCTGATTTATCCCTGCCTTGTTGTGCGGTATAGGTTTTGTATTCAGAGCTTTCTGCAAGCAGGTGATATGTTTTACGGAGTAGCTCCCTGTCACCGCCCTGAACTTCCCGGAGATTTAGTTCTGGTTTTTCAATGGCAAACTGCTCTTTCAGCGCCGGGTCTTCCAGCATTTTCCAGAGTAATTCGTTGCCGGCAATCTTTACATTCACATTCAAATCTGCAGCATCCGGCAAGTGCTTGCCTGCACGTTGATGAGAATCTTTTTCAGCATACCGGGTAACTTCAGTTAAAAAATACAAGAGGTAAACAAGCAGCGAACGGGTTTGGTCAAAATGCTGTTGTAATAATTTTTGCGGCTCACCGGGTTTTACATCATTTTCCAGAGTGGAAAGGGTGTAGAGGGTCTGCATTACTTTTACCCGGATATTTCTTCTGCTAATCATTGCTGTAAGAACTGTTTGAAAGGCAAATGTAGTAATTGTATTGGTAACACCTGTGACCTGCTTTTATTAAATAGTTACATTTTGTTTTGTAATTTTAAATATGCAGAAAATAATATTGGTCTTTGCCACTTTTTTATTATTCCTTACGGTCAATGGGCAGGTTTTTCTTTCTGATCCTTTAAGCGGCAAGCCTTATATGACCGGCATTTACAATGATGTCAGGGGTACTGCTTATTTATTTGAAGACTGGAAGCCAGCTAATGTAACTGATAAGAAGGGTACTACATTTCTGGATGTAATGATTCGGTTTGATGTTTATGCCAATAAGTTTTTTTTTAATCATGGAGATACAACTTACGAATTTGTTACCGTTATAAGGGAGGTTGAACTATTTCCTTTCAGTGGCGATAAAGCAACAAAAATGGTTTTTAAAAAAGGCTTTTCAACTGACGGGAAATTGTCATCGGATAAATATGTACAAGTATTAACGGAAGGGAAAATAACGGCCATAAAATATATTTACAAAAGCCTGGAAGAAGTAACGGAGTATAATATACCGGGCAAAATAAAAAGTTTCGCTGACAGGATGGTTTATTTTTTTATTAAAGAGGGTGTCGTCATTTCACAAAAACCTGGGCCTAAACTTTTAGAAGATCTGCTGAAAGACAAATGGCCAATTATTGAGCCCTACATAAAGCAAAATTCCCTGAGCCCGAAAAGTGAAGATGACTGTATAAAAATCATCAATTACTACAATACATTGTAACTGTTCCTTTTTTAGTAGCACAATTGAATTTCCTGCAGTTGTTCCCCTGATCACAGTTTTGTGAAAAACTGGCAGCTATTGCAGTAAATTCCGGTCTGTGTGGCTACACTTTTTGTCAATCAGCACTCAGAACCTGAAAATTTTTCCGATTGGGAGTTGGCGGCACAGTATTAGACGTACATTTGCCGTCCCTTATTTTTAAGGACAAATTATTTCAAAAATCAATAAATCAATACAACTATGGCTAAAAAAGTAAGCGTTACCCCACTACACGACCGGGTAATTGTAAAGGCTGACGCTGCCGAAGAGAAAACATCAGGTGGTATCATCATCCCCGATACTGCGAAAGAAAAACCACAACGTGGAACTGTTATTGCTGCTGGTCCCGGTAAAAAAGACGAGCCGGTAACTGTAAAAGCCGGTAACACTGTTTTGTATGGCAAATATGCCGGTACAGAAATCCAGATTGATGGTGAAGATTATCTTATTATGAGAGAGTCGGATATTCTGGCGATAGTATAAGAAAAGTTTCGGGTTTACAGTTACGAGTTTCGGGTTAAAGTCTTGTAGCTCGAAACTCACAACTCATAGCTAAACTAATTTTAAACAAACTTCAAACTAAAATACAATGGCAAAGCAAATCTTCTTCGATATTGAAGCAAGAAATAGAATGAAAAAAGGTGTTGACATATTAGCCAACGCTGTAAAAGTAACTCTTGGACCAAAAGGTCGTAATGTAGTTATTGAGAAAAAATTTGGTGC
>JANMFO010000287.1:0-13761 GCA_031374245.1 Chitinophagaceae bacterium
AGCCGGCAAGTTTAGAGGCACGCCATCTGCGTTCACCGGAAATAAGTCGGTATTTGCCCGTGCTGATCTTTGAAACGGTGATGGGCTGAATGATATCGTGCATTTTGATACTGTCGGCCAGTTCCTTCAGCGCCTGCTCATCAAAATCACGGCGGGGCTGTTTGGGATTCGGTTCTATATCATCAACAGAAATGCGGTTGGTGCCTGTTGCAGTTTCAACCACTGTTGTTTTTAATGAGCCACTGGTTGTTTTCAGATCTGCATCAATATTCTGTAACAAGGAACGGATTCCTTTGCCGAGTAATTCTTTATTTTGTTTGGGGGTTGACATCGTTTAATGTTTAAGGTCTAAAGTTTAAGGTCAGCTGCTTTAAAGAACATTAAACCTGAAACTGTTTATAACTCTAAGATTCTTTCTTCATTCTTAATCTTCGTCATATCATTTTTCTGCAAAATTTCTTTGGCAAGGTTAAGATAATTCATCGAGCCTTTGCTGTTGGCATCATATAATATTACTGGTTTACCGGCGCTGGGGGCTTCGGCCAGTTTTGCATTGCGGTGGATGATGGTGCTGAATACCATATCCTCAAAATGTCGTCTTACTTCACTTACCACCTGATTGCATAAGCGGAGTCGACCATCATACATAGTCATTAAAATCCCTTCTATTACCAATGCGGTATTTAATCTGCTTTGTATAATCTTAATTGTATTCAATAATTTGCCTAACCCTTCCAAGGCAAAAAATTCGCATTGCACCGGCACAGCAACTGAATCAGCAGCAGTCAATGCATTTACAGTTATCAAACCTAAAGAAGGAGAGCAATCAATTACAATGAAATCATAATCATCCCGGATGGCATCCAGCAAATTCTTCATTACCATTTCCCTGTTGGGGTAATTTATCATTTCTATTTCAGCACCTACCAAATCAATATGCGAAGGAATCAGGTCAAGATTTGGGACTTCTGTTTTCAGTATTACATCTTTTGCCTTTGCCTGGTTTACCATGCAGTCGTACAGGCTTTGAGTAACATTATGCAGGTCAAAACCAACACCCGTAGTGCTGTTAGCCTGAGGGTCACCATCTACCAACAAAGTTTTATACTCCAGCACAGCAAAACTTGCCGCCAGGTTGATGGCAGTAGTTGTTTTACCAACTCCCCCTTTTTGATTTGCTACACCGATTATTCTTGCCATTTTGCCGAAAACTCCTTGATAGTTAATGAATGTTTGTGGTAAAATTGCTGCCTGAAACCAAGAACACAAAATTAAGTTTTGCCCATTTCACGGGCATTACAGCAAAAATAAGTGTTCAGCAAAAGAATGCCCATACTATTTACTCTCCTAATTTTGATGACAATTTATGCGTAACACTCCTTTCTGGTGGATTTTGATGGGCATTATGGTGGTGCTTGATATTTATTTCTTTCAGGCCCTGAAAGAAATTGCTAACTCAGCAGCCCCACGTACCAAAACGATTATATATACCAGTTATTGGGTATTGTCTATCGCTGCAATCGTGGTACTGCTGATATTGCCTTACATACATTTTGAAAAGCAGGCAAAGTTTGCAAAGACAACCATTTTTGCCATGATAGCGGGATTGTTTTTTGCCAAACTGGTTGCGTCATTTTTCTTCTTAATTGATGATGTACGCCGCGGGGTGCAATGGGGTGCAGGTAAATTATTTTTTGCCAAAACGGAAGGAGCGGCCTTGCAGTCTGCAGAAACAATTTCCCGTTCAGCATTTCTTAGCTGGACTGGTATGATAATGGGCGGAGGTTTATTTGGTACATTGATTTATGGCTTCGGCAATAAATACCGTTATCATGTAAAAAGGCATAAACTTAACTATGCCAATCTGCCGGAGGCGTTTAGGGGATTAAAAATTGTACATATCTCTGACGTACACTCTGGAAGTTTTACAGACAAAACAGCTGTGATGAAAGGTGTGCAAAAGATAATGCATGAAAAGCCTGATATTATTTTATTTACCGGTGATCTTGTAAATAATACAGCCGATGAAATGAATGATTACATGGATGTTTTTAATCAGCTAAATGCACCAATGGGTGTTTATTCTACTTTAGGCAATCATGATTATGGTGATTATGTGAATTGGGAAAGTGATGACCATAAGAAAACAAATTTGGAAAAACTTAAGCAAGTTCATGCAGCACTCGGCTGGCGTTTGTTGATGAATGAACATGTGGCATTGGAAAGGGGCACGGATAAAATTGCTTTGCTGGGTATTGAAAACTGGAGTGCTAAGTTGCAGTTTCCAAAATATGGTGATTTGAAAAAAGCCTATACGGGGTCAGAAGAATATGCTTTTAAAATTTTAATGAGCCATGATCCCTCGCACTGGAAGGCGGAGGTGCTGGAAAAATATTCAGATATTGACCTTATGCTTTCCGGTCACACCCACGGTATGCAGTTTGGCGTAGAAATTCCGGGTTTTAAATGGAGTCCGGTGCAATATGCTTATAAAGAATGGGCTGGCTTGTATGAAAATGCTACCCAAAAACTCTATGTTAACCAGGGTTTTGGCTTTATAGGTTATCCTGGCCGGGTGGGTTTTTTACCCGAAATCACTGTTTTAGAGCTTTCCTAATCAAGTTTCCCTGCTATTTCCCAATATTTCAGCTTCGTTTTCGTTTTCTTTCTGTACTCAACCCCTTGAGTATTAAACTTTTTTTTAACCTGAAAGTCCTAAAAGCCGCTATTCTGAACCACAAATATCCATTTCGCCGGAATACGACTGCCCGATGATGAAAAAATGGTCTTTAATACTGGCCTTTACTTTATTATGTGTTGCTGCTTTTCCACAAGCAGGCACTACTGATACTGTTATTGCCCCCGTTACCGATTTTTCAGTAATTGATACTTCCATTGATTACGATGAATTGTTCCGGGATTTTGATGCCTTCATGGATTCTATATTAACCCCAAGAAGCTATTTTCTGAGTAGTCTTTCATTGGCTAAGGGCTATTATAATTTTGAAAGCAAAAGCAGTTCACTTATCACTTCATCCAAAAAATTGACTTATACGCCTACACTGGGTTATTATCATAAAGGTGGATTAGGTATTACTGCCACGGGTTATGTTATTAACGATGAAAAAAATCTGAATTTATACCAGGTAGGTGTTACCCCATCTTTCGATTATTTAAAGAATAAAAGTTTAGCAACCGGTATTTCATATACAAAGTTTTTTACCAAAGACTCATTACCGTTTTATACCACACCCATACAAAATGAATTATATGCTTACTTCACTTATCGCAAATGGTGGGTTCGTCCGTCATTATCTCTCAGCTACGGTTGGGGTAGCCGCACAGATTACATGCAGCGGGAAGAACTGATACAGGATTTGCGATTAAGGAGAAGAGGGTTCACCTATATCAATACAACAGAGTCGGTTAGTGATTTTTCAATTATGGCTTCTGTTCGTCATGATTTTTACTGGTTGGATATTTTTACAAGTAATGATCATATACGATTAACACCGCAAGTTTCTTTTACCAGTGGTACACAGAAGTTTGGACTCAACCAATCTTCCAGTACCTATGCCACTTTACTTCGTACGGGCAGCAATGTACTTTTCAATACTGAAAGTGTGTACCTGGATGATCAAATAAAATTTCAGCCCTTATCCTTTACCCTATATTTGCGCAGCGAATATTCACTGGGCAAATTTTTTATTCAGCCACAGTTTATTGTTGATTATTATTTTCCGGCATCCGGCAATAACCTGAACACTATGTTTTCGGTGAATACGGGGTTTATTTTCTGATCCTGATAATTATCGGGATTGAAAACTTAACATTCCTCTTGCAATAGAATAGTTACAAAATATGTTTATGAATTTACTTACTTGTCGTTAATGCAATTTAACAGCCCGGATGGGTTACTGGCATTATACTTGAAATTTTTCAGGAACAAAAAACTATAATCATGAAAACAAAATTTCTTTCACTTTTTGCAGC
This sequence comes from Chitinophagaceae bacterium, assembly GCA_031374245.1. Taxonomy (GTDB): domain Bacteria; phylum Bacteroidota; class Bacteroidia; order Chitinophagales; family Chitinophagaceae; genus JJ008. The sequence goes on from JANMFO010000287.1 coordinate 3,994, forward strand.
ATTATTACTCTCTCAGGCTATGATGGCACAATTTCATCTTGGTGTAAAAGCCGGCGCCAACATTACCAAAGTAGAGGGCAAGTCGTTTAAAGATGAATTCAGGTATGGCTACTCATTAGGTGGCTTTGCTGAAATCAGGTTGAACAATAAATTGGTATTACAGCCAGAAGTACTGTTTAACCAGTATTCTACCCGGTTAGACAGTAATTATAAAAACATTTACGAAGATGTTTTTAATTCTAACAGTAATATCAAACTCAACTATATTTCCATTCCCATATTATTAAACTATAAGTTGATTGGAAGTTTTCTTTCGTTACAGGCAGGCCCTCAGTTTGGGGTATTGGTAGACCAGAATAAAACATTATTACAGAATGGCGGGAATGCGTTTAAAAGCGGGGACTTCTCCATGCTGGCTGGTGTGCAGGTAAAAGTTGGGCCCATTCGGGTCAATGGCCGGTATGCTATCGGGTTGAATAATATCAGCGATTTACCGGATGATGATAAATGGAAAAACCAGGGTTTTCAGGTATCCGTTGGTTTAGCTTTATAAATTCAGCTACCTGATGACTTGATCCCTTCCGTCCGGCGGAAGGGATTTTTTATGTAAAAGCCTACTGACCAGCTACATAGTTTGTCAGTATTTAATTGGCAGGCATGAATCTTGACAATACTGATTTCCCTATATATATTTAACCTTTTACCTACCGCCGTTTAAGGCGGGGTGACAGATTGTCTAAAGCAGATTATGGATATGAATATTGAAAAGTTTTTGTTACGTACTGAAGAAGAAATGGATTTTATGCCCATCATTCCCCTGAATGAAAGTGAGCAGGATGAGGCGGAGATTGTGGTTCCATCAGAAATAGCTTTATTGCCTCTCAGAAATACAGTACTTTTCCCCGGGGTGGTGTTGCCTATTACAGTAGGCCGGGACAAGAGTATTAAGGCCGTAAACGATGCTTACAAGGCTGACAAATTGATAGGGGTGGTGGCACAGAAAGACAGAAACATTGAGGACCCGGCTGTAAAAGATTTGGAAGATATTGGAACGGTAGCCAAAATAGTGAAGCTTATAAAAATGCCGGATGGCGGCACCACTATCATCATACAAGGTAAAAGCCGTTTTCTGATCGAAGCTATCATTGAAGAAGAACCCTATTTCAAAGCAAAGATTAAAAAGCTGGAAGAAGAAGAATCTCCAAAAGATGTGGACTTCGATGCTTATGTTGCTAACATCAAAGATCTGGCAGCAGATATTGTGCAGCTTTCGCCCAATATTCCTACAGAAGCGTCTATCATTCTTAGAAATATTGAAAACCCTGCTTTTCTAATTCACTTCGTTTCCAGTAACCTGAATACGGATATTAAAGACAAACAGCGTTTGCTTGAGTTGAACCAGATTCGTCAACGGGCAGACCTGTTAATGCAATTGCTCCAAAAAGAATTGCAGTTTGCCGAACTGAAAAATAAAGTAACCAATAAAACAAGAACGGAACTGGATAAGCAGCAGCGGGAATATTTTCTGCAGCAACAAATGAAGAGCATTAAAGATGAGTTGGGTGGGGATACCAATGCACAGGAAATAAAAGAAATGCAGAAAAAGGCCGAATTAAAAAAATGGCCTGCAGCTGCAAAAGAACTGTTTAAGAAAGGGGCGGAGAAATTAGAAAGAATGCACCCCAGCACACCAGATTATTCTGTTGTGTACAATCATCTTGATCTGATGCTTGATTTACCGTGGGAAGAATACACAGAAGATCATTATGATCTTAAAAAGGCAAAGAAGACATTGGATACGGATCATTACGGTATGCAGAAAATAAAGGAGAGGATACTGGAATACCTGGCCGTGCTGAAATTGAAAGGTGATATGAAAAGCCCTATACTTTGTTTTGTTGGTCCTCCCGGTATTGGAAAAACTTCTTTGGGTCGCAGTATAGCCAGTGCCATTGGCAGGAAATATGTACGATTGAGTCTTGGAGGTTTGCATGATGAGAGTGAAATAAGGGGACATCGTAAAACTTATATCGGTGCTATGCCCGGAAGAATTTTACAATCCATCCGTAAAGTAAAATCTTCAAACCCCGTGTTGATATTAGATGAGATTGATAAAGTAGGGAGTGATCAACGTGGCGATCCCAGCAGTGCATTATTAGAAGTACTTGACCCGGAACAAAATCATTCCTTCTATGATAACTATCTGGAGATGGAGTATGATTTAAGTAAAGTATTATTTATTGCAACGGCAAATAATCTTCAGAATATTCAACCGGCATTAAGAGACAGATTAGAAATTATTGATCTCAGCGGCTATGCAGTAGAAGAGAAAACAGAAATCGCCAAGCGACATTTATTTCCCAAGCAGAAAGAACTACACGGATTAAAAAGCAGCAATTTTAAGATGAGTGATAAAGTGCTGGAAAAAATTATACAAGATTATACAAGGGAAAGTGGCGTGCGGGAATTAGATCGTCAGCTGGCATCTATCATGCGTTACCAGGCCAGACAACTAGTTACGAAAGGAAAATTGAAATCAACGGTGACCGCTGATGATATCGAAAAAATAATCGGCAAGCCCAAATACAGTAATGATATTTATAAGACTGCAAATATGCCCGGTGTGGCCATTGGGTTAGCATGGACGTATGTGGGTGGTGAAATTCTTTTTATAGAAACAAGCCTGAGTGATGGTAAAGGAGATTTAAAACTGACCGGTAACCTTGGTAATGTGATGAAGGAAAGTGCCAGCACAGCGTTGACCTATTTACAATCTAACGCCAAAAAATACAACCTCGATTCTATACTCTTCGATAAAAAAAGTATTCACATACATGTGCCTGAAGGAGCTGTACCTAAGGATGGCCCAAGTGCCGGTGTTACGATGATGATATCTATTGCTTCTGCATTGACGGGTAAAAAAGTAAAACCATTTCTTGCAATGACAGGAGAAATTACTTTGCGGGGGCAAGTGTTACCGGTAGGTGGTATTAAAGAAAAAGTATTGGCAGCAAAGAGGGCAGGGCTAAAAGAAATTTTAATGTGCTGGCAAAATGAAAAGGATGTATTGGAAATAGACCCTGAGTTTATCAAAGGCATTAAATTCCATTATGTAAAAACAATGAACCAGGTTCTTGAATTAGCCCTGGTAGGTTAGTTAATTACTTTGTACAGTTCAAATGCTTCTGCATATTCACTGTTGCATTGCACACCACGAACTTTTGCTAAAGATCGTATAAAATCTTGCTGCATATAGTTGCGGTGCGATTGTGATTGATAAGATTGCAAAGCCTCTATCTTTTTGTTTACTTCCTTCTCCGATAGCTTCATAAAGAAGTTTGTACGGAAGCTATAATTATTCCAGGGAAGTTCATAGCCAGCAAAAGTTGTATTCTTAAATGCTCTTAATCCTTCCTGGTGTATAACCTGGTGATCCTGGTGTACGTCTGAAGCGGCTGGCAGCAACACCATATCAGGTTTTATCTGGTCATTAAGTTTTAATAATTCTTCCAGTATTTGCTGACGGGATTGCGGCAATTGTCTCACTTCGTAATTAAATAGTATGAGGTTAGCAGCCGGAATACCTAATACAGCCGTTGCCCTTTTGCATTCCAGCTCCAGCGTATTAGCCGGAAGGTTATCAGGTAGAGATTTGGAACAAAGGCAAAAGGCTGCATAATACACTTCTCTGCCTTCAGCACAAAATCGGGCTATGCTTCCACCACAGCCAAGTTCACCGTCATCAGTATGCGGAGCAAGAACTAATATTTTTTTCGGATCAAACATGATTTAAAAATTCTTTTAAAGCCTTTGACAAAAATAGGGGATAAAATTTGTTCAGTCTTTTGCTTTGTTATCATCTAAAAACTGAGCATCGGATTTAGCTGTCTGGCGAACATGATCGGTAAGTATTTTCTCTAACCGGCGGATACGGGCAAACAACTTAACGATTATAAAAATAAAAAGCAGAATACATAAATAAAATAGCAAATCAGCACCCCTTCCAACACCCAATTTACCCGCAATAGTACTGGTGTAATCAGGAAATAAAATGAAAAAGATAGCAAGCCCGGCAAAAGCAGCCAATGCTAATAAGTCTATTAATGCATTTCTTAAACGAAAAACATAATACAGGAATATGACAACCACGCCGCCAATCAGTAGTATTTGTATGCCGTTCATTTGAAAATTTTATTTAAAAGTAGGTCAAAAAAAATTCGGAAGCTGCTAGCCAGCGTTTGCCCCTTTTTGGTTGAATATTCAGTGTAATAAATATTTACCGGAACTTCAATGTGACGCAGCCGTTTCTTTTTTATCTGATGCAATATTTCTGTTGCATGCGCCATACCATTTTCCCGGATTTGAATTTTATTCGCTGCTTCTTTTGTCATTGCCCGTAAGCCGTTATGTGCATCTGTTAATAATAAACCGGTAAAAATAAAATTGACATAACGGGCTATTTGTAAAAGGACTTTTCGTTTAAATGACATGTTATGCGAGGCTCCCTCTAAAAACCTGGAGCCAGATACAATATCTGGTTTGTCATTGGTAATTGCCTGGAGTAATTTATCAATATCGCTTGCCTGGTGCTGCCCGTCTGCATCAAAAGTAACAATGTAGCTTGCCTTTTTTGATAAAGCGAAATCAATACCTGTTTGCAGGGCAGCACCCTGACCCAGATTCACCCGGTGCCGGATAAAATACACAGGCATTTTATTAAGTAAAGGGAAAAGACTTTTATCAGAGCCGTCATCCACTACCACAATATTGTATTGGCAGGGCAATAAATCTCTTATTACCGATTGAATGATGGCATTTTCATTATACGCCGGTATAAGAACAAAGACTTCTTTTGGATTAATGTGGTTCAACATAAACAGTGTAAAAATAAAACCCTGCGAACTGCCCTGCATCTTCTTTTTCTTTTAGAGAGAGAAAAGGGGCAAAACTTTTTAATGCATCTTCACGAAGCACAACAAGTAATAATACGGAAGTTTTTGTATTCAAGGATGAAAGGTTGTTGATTTTATCAATCTCTTTCAGTACAGGGATGTGGCTGTAAAGGCTTATGCGGTTGTTCATGTAAGGAGATGAGCCAGCAAGAGCCATATGGCCGGACAGTTTTTTTTGCTGCTCTTTTTTAATAATTGCTTCAGCAAATTGTTGAAACTTGTAGTCGGTCTGCCAGCTGTACTCTTCTTTTTTAAAATTTACAATACGTTTAAAATCAAAGATCATCCCTCGGAACATTTCTGGCAAAAGTAACAGCAGAGAAAAATAAGCTAAGTATTTTATAAGCTTGTTATTTATTCTGTAGTAATACTGAAAAATGACAAAAACAGATAACTGGAGTAAAATAGTCATAAGCCCATAATATCTTGCCTCTTGTACATAAGTCCATATTCCGAATTCTTTGGCAAATATTATTGATAAGACAGACAATAATAATGTAATCGCTGAGGCAAGAGAGAAAACCAGGTAGAAAAATGAAGAAGTAACAGGCTTGTTTTTTAATCCCTTTTTATAAGTTATCCATAATCCGAATGGTATTAGTATAATAAAAAGTAAAAAATTTATCCACTGATATATCAGATAGATAGAAGATCCTTCTCCGGATGGCTGACGAAGTGCCTGGCCAATCGTTTCTGGATTTATAAATGATGCGGGAATGGCGGGATATACAGAAAGAAGGTTTTCAGTAAAAAAACCATATTTGGTTTGTGCAATATGTGTTGCTGAGCCGCTGATTATTTTTTGGTAAGCAATTAGTGATATCAGGCTAATGGTGATAATGAGTAATGAAACAGACCCGGCTTTTCGTATTATTTTATTACTTTCTGAAAAACCTATTATTATGAGGAATATGGGTATAATAAATATCACCGGCATGTATAGAAACTTCATTGAAGCGCAAATAGCGAGGCAAAAACTTATCCCGGTAGTTTTTTGTAACCAACGATGATTAGGTGTTTTTAATAATGCCAGACTGAAATATAACGCAGTTAAAAAAAATGTTATGGCAATCGCATCAGAAGATGATTTTATATAAAAAGAATAAAGTATAAAGCTGGATAGTAAAGTAAAGAGATTAACCTGGTAAACCGGGGTGGATAGTGTTTTTAATATACTACGGGTAATTAAAATCAGCGCTACTCCACAAAATATATCCAGAATTAGTCCCGCAACAATATAATTATGATTAAATAAAAGATAGAATGGTGACAAGATTAAAGAATAGCCGGGAGGCCAATTAACAAGTGGCTCATAAATAGTTTCTGAAAGATTAGCAGGCAGGGAATAGGCCTTGCTTATTCCATGACCAGTTACAAAACTGTGTGTTGCCAGCATCTGGTGAGAACGGTCGGCTCTTATATTAAATAGAAAAACCAGCTGAATTATCCGCCCCCCAATAGCCAGTAGTAAAATAGTGATAGTAGCAGCCTTGCCCGACAGAAAGTATTTGATTTTATCCAGAAGTGAGTCCATTATATAATAATCGGAAACTGGTTAGGTCTAAATAGCACGAAAAGTACAGCATCTTATATAAAGAAGGAAATAATATCGGTATTAATGAGGGGTAATATGGACAGTATAAAAATTATTATTATCAAAATGCCCGGTGGCTTTGCTATTTGCAGAAAGAAAGGGCTGGAAAGCTGCTGAATCTTTTTCATTTAAAATTACAAGTAGTAAAACCGGAACTTTTGTATTTAGAGATGTCAGATTATTTATTTTACTGGCATCATCCAATACAGGGATATTGCTCCAAAGCCCCACTCGGTTAGTCATATAATAAGCAGAGCCTGTTACGACGGCTTTTTCACCCGGTTGTTTTTCTTTCTCAAGAATTGTCGCAGCATATTTTTGAAACCTGTTTTCATATTGCCAGCTATATTCTTCTTTCTTAATATTTACAATACGGTTTATATCAAACAATACTCCCCTGAACATCTCTGGTAGTAACAGCAAAAGAAAAAGATAGAATAAATATTTTAACCGTGTGGCAGACATTCTTAAGTGCCGGTAAAAAATAAAAACAGATAGGTGTAATAGAACTGCAGGCAGGCCATAATATCTTGGATCTTCAATGTACGTCCAGAAATAGCCGGGCAGGATTTCTTCTTCAGCTACCCAAAGAGACAATAGTAACAGTAACAGGGTTATGGTTAATGAAATAAAGAAGAATAGATAAAAGAAATCATCTTTCAATGACAGATTTTTGAATCCATTTTTATAAACTTTCCATATCATAAAACCTAAGGCTCCAAAAAATAAAATGGCATGTATCGATTGGAAAACATGATAAACGAAACTCTTTTCTGCCTGTTCCTGGTTGAGTAATAAAGAAATACTTTCAGGGTTTATAAACGAAGCAGGGATAAAAGGATATGCTGATAATGCATGTATGGGGAAAAATCCTCTTTCCGGCTGGCTGATATAAGCAGCTGTGCCACTTATGCTTTTCTGATAAATTAGTAAGGCTCCCAATACTAAAACTATAATAACAAAAGAATAAAGACCTGCTTTTTTCAGCTGTGTTTTTTTGTCGGCAAAGCCCTTTAGGATAATAAAGAAGGGGACAATGATTGCCACTGGGAAGAACAGGTATTTAATTGCTGCGCAAATAATAAATGAAATGGTAAGAGCTGCTGTTTTTTTTGCAAAAAACTGTTCTTTTTTAATAAGGGAAAGAGAAAAATACAATCCGGTAATAAAAAACGAAATAGCAATGGCATCGGATGATGCTATGAAATAGAAGAAATAAATAAAGTACCCGGTTATCAGGATGTAAATATTTATAAGATAGAGCGGAATATCGAATAATTTCAAAATCTTTCGGGTAACAAGAATCAGTGTTATGGCAGCAAGTATATCAAGGGTAAGACCTGCGGCAATATAATTATTGTTGAACAGTAAATAGAATGGAGATAATAAAAGTGAATAGCCGGGAGGCCAGTTTATAAGCGGTTCATATACTGTTGATGAAAGATTGGCAGGGAATACCTGGCCCGTGCTGATTCCATGTCCGCTTACAAAATTCAATGTTGCCAGGTGTTGATACATTCCATCCACACGGATGTTAAAGAAATACACCAATTGAATTACACGACCTGTAATTGCCAACAGGATAACGGCCATGCTGACTTTTTTGCCAGATAGAAATTGGGTTACTTTATTTACAAGAAGTGTTAACATGTATAGCGATGCAAAGTTGAAGGATTTGACTTTATAAAAAACAAGGTAATAATTGATTTAGTACCATATAAAACTGGTGGAATCTTTTAATAATGGAAGTTTTTGACCAAATTGTGAATTTAAAATTAACCTGAACTGGTTGACATTTGACATGCCGTCATAAAAACCTGTATAATTGCCATCGGGAATATAAACTGAGTTTAGGTTCATAAAGTGATACCTGGGATCTACTTTTTCATTATCTGCAAATTGCCGGAAGCCATGATCACTCATCAGGATAATAAGAGGCGGTTTTGCAGAAATTCTTTTAATGTGGTCAATTAATTCAAGTAATTTTTTATTTGTATATACGAGGTACTCTATATAGGCTTCTTTATTAAATTCATTACCATCTGTTAAGTTTTCGTAGTTAGTTTTTTTGCCACTACTATCAAAATAATATGAATAATGTGGCATTACCAGATGTGTGTAGACAAATTTTGGAATTGTGTTTTTGTGGCACACAATTTTTCTGGTCAGGCTGTCTATTTTTAGATTATTATTTAAATTTTGGTCCAGTATATCTTGTATTTTTCTTTTTGATGAAAAATTGAACCATAGATTCTTATTAGCCCTCTTTGTAAAAGTTTGGGCTGTAATTAAGGATTCTCTTGAAGGAATGAAAGTTGGTATAACCGGCTTGGGTTTGTCAGCTAAATCAAAAAGGGAGTAGTTATAAATCTCATACCCATTTTTCTTAAAAAATTTTGCAACATTGTTTTCTTCTATAATGTCGAGACACTGAAATATATCAATATTGTTAATTCCTGTGCTTGTTAAGTTCTCAAGATATGTCATGTTTAATGTCGAAGCCATAGAATATTGAGTCCTGTTATAATTCGACTTTGAATTGTTTACTACATAAAACCCCCTGCTTTTCAGCCTGTTTTCAAAATCTGAATTGTCGAATGAAAATTTATCTTTTAATGCTGTTTTTCCTGCATATTCATCAGCAAGAATCAGATAAATATCCGGCCTGGAACAGGTATCGCAGTTGATAAGCTTAGTGGGAAGAGTATAAACAAGGGATTTTTTTCGGACTGTAAATTTGAACAATAAATTTGCGCTGTCTATCAGAATTAAAAGTAAAAAAAGGTAATTCAAATATTTCCCTATGCCAGTAAGTTCTTTTTTTGTTTTTTTTAAAAAAATGGCGAGCAACAGGAATGTTATTACGGTAAAAGGTAAAATAAAAGTGTATTGGACAATAAGTGTATTAGCAAAATGTGTCTTTAAGAAGTCAAGCCCTTTTCCATAAAAGAAATTGTAAGCCATTATAAAAAATGCTACCAAATTGGCTTTGTAAAAGTTTCTGTAGAGTAACCAGAACAGTAAAGAAAATAGTAATGAAGCAGCAAGGTATTTTGCATTCAGTATCAAAGCATCTCTTACAGGTACGAGGGGAAAGTTATCAGTAAAACCATGCAATACAAAGAATACCGGCAACAGGTATAAAAAAACAGGTTTAGTATGTAAAAAAGTTTTCAGCTTAAGCATTTTTATCAAATAAGTGTGCGACCGGGGCTGCTCGCT
>JANMFO010000329.1:0-2599 GCA_031374245.1 Chitinophagaceae bacterium
AAACGTTACCGGAGTGCCGTTTGACAGTTTGAAGATAAAAATGATAATTACTGACAAAAATAACCTGGCGCATATTGTTCCTATACCAAGGCGCAGGGCATTACTGGCTAATCCCGACACACTTCAGTTAGGTGCTGTTATCAATACCAGTACTATTCCCGGTTTAAATACCATATATCTTGAAGCTAATCCGGATGAAGACCAGCCGGAGCAGTATCACTTCAATAATTTTGCATTCCGTAATTTATATGTAAAACCGGATAGTCTTAATCCTTTACTGGATGTAACTTTTGACGGCGCACATATCCTCAACCGTGATATTGTTTCATCGAAACCTGATATTATTGTTAAGCTGAAAGATGAAGCTAAATGGATGATATTGGATGATACATCATTGCTTACTTTAAATGTACGATATCCCAAAAATGGTAATACCCCAAGTTTCCTTCGCAGGTTCTATTTTAATAACGATACGCTTAGTTTTACACCGGCAGGGCAGGCTCCTAATCTGAACAATACCGCAACTATCAATTTCAAGCCTTACTTTAAAATTGACGGAGAGTATGAAATGATTATTACCGGAAAGGATAAGAGTGACAACTCGGCTGGAAACATTGAATACAGGGTACTGTTTGAGGTGATTAATAAGCCGATGATTTCAAATATGCTCAACTATCCTAATCCATTTACTACTTCTACGGCATTTGTATTTACTATTACCGGAAGTGAAGTGCCTCAGAATATTAAAATTGAGATAATGACAATTACCGGTAAGATTGTAAGGGAGATTACAAAAGATGAATTGGGGCCATTACAAGTTGGCCGGAATATCACCGAATTCAAATGGGATGGTACCGACCAGTATGGTCAAAAACTGGCAAACGGTATTTACCTCTATCGTGTCATTACCAATCTCAATGGCAAATCGCTGGATAAGTACAAATCGAAAGATGACAACACCGATAAGTATTTCAATAAAGGGTATGGTAAAATGTACTTGATGCGATAAAATAAAGGATCAACTTATTAATAGTAAGGCTGCCGGTACAAGGCAGCCTTTTTTATTTTGCTTTTTTATTATTGAATTGATTACGGGTTTCGAAAACCATTGCAGGGCTTATTTGTTAGATTTGCAACTCAAATAAAAGAAGAGAATGGCCAAAATAGCTATCAATATTGCAACAGGTAGTTTACAACAGCAGGAAATGATTGTGGGCATCGACCTTGGCACTACCAACAGTTTGGTGGCAATTATTCATCCGGAAACCAAGAAGCCAACAGTATTAAAAGAATATAACGGAACTGCATTGGTGCCCTCTATTGTACATTTTGGGGAAGGAGGGGCGGTTACCGTTGGCGATGAAGCAAAAAAGTACCTGATTGCTGAGCCGCAAAACACTGTTTTTTCAGTAAAACGGTTAATGGGTAAATCATATAACGATGTAAAAGATCATGCTTCATTCTTTACATACAAAGTAATTGATGATAATACGGAAAGCTTAGTGAAGATACAGGCCGGCACTGCATTTTTTTCGCCGGTTGAATTATCTTCTTTTATTTTAAAAGAATTAAAGACCAGGGCAGAACATATTTTAAAAACACAAGTAACAAAGGCTGTAATAACAGTACCTGCCTATTTCAATGATGCACAGCGACAGGCAACAAGAGATGCAGGAAGGCTTGCAGGTTTGGATGTGCTTCGAATTGTCAACGAACCAACAGCTGCCAGCCTTGCATATGGTATGGGTATGAGTAAGGATGAAACAAAAACGGTGGCAGTATATGATTTGGGCGGAGGAACTTTTGACATTTCTATTCTCCGTATTTCAGCAGGAATTTTTGAAGTGCTATCTACTAATGGGGATACCTATCTTGGTGGTGATGATTTTGACAGGGCTATTGTAAACTACTGGACAGAGAAAGCTGGAATATCAAATGAAGAGTTTATTAATAATAAAAGTTTAGCACAAGAATTTCGTTTGCAGGCGGAAGAGGCAAAAAAACATCTTAGTTCTAATGATTTATTTACAGGTGTAGTCGCAAATCAAACAGTTGAGCTGACAATAACTGAATTTGAAGAACTGGCAAAACCTTTTGTTCACCGGACTATTCAATGTTGTCAGAATGCTTTGAATGATGCGCAACTAAATAAAACAGATATTGAAGAAGTGATAATGGTGGGTGGATCTACCAGGGTGCCATTGGTAAAAAAATCTGTTGCTGATTTCTTTGGAAGGGTATTGCATGATTCGTTGAACCCGGATGAAGTAGTAGCATTGGGTGCAGCTGTGCAGGCTGATATTTTGGCGGGAAATAATAAAGACTTTTTATTGCTTGATATTACTCCACTATCATTAGGAATAGAAACAATGGGTGGGCTGATGGACGTACTGATGCCCCGTAACTCAAAAATTCCTTCGAAAGCAGCAAGGCAATATACAACCCAAAAAGATGGGCAAGGCAGTATGCGGATTTCTGTTTACCAGGGAGAGAGGGATTTGGTGAAAGATAATCGCAAACTGGCTGAGTTTAATCTTACAGGTATACCGGGTATGCCTGCAGGTATGCCTAAAGTGGAAATATCCTTTTTAGTGAATGC
>JANMFO010000354.1:0-3202 GCA_031374245.1 Chitinophagaceae bacterium
AAGCCTTACGCAGCTAAACTTTGCAGTGAAGCAGTGGTGGATGGAAAGGACGATTGGTATTTACCTGCTAAAGATGAAACAGATGCTCTTTATGCGTTCAAGGATAAGTTTACAGTTGAAGAAAGAGGAACTATCTGGTCATCTACAGAAGCAAGCGGAACACAGGCTGTTACTAAGTATTGGGGAACCGGTGCTTTTTACAATGTTCAGAAAGTAGACGAATACCAGTTTGTCTGCATCCGAAAAGTAGAATAGTAAGTTGAACTATTATTTCTTGCTTATTTCAATAATCCTGTCATTGTTCCCACCATTGCTGGTGCAGATATAGATTTTGCCGGCAGGAGAAACACAAACATCCCTCATTCTGCCATACTTATTGGTAAAATATTCATTTGTTCCAGTAATGCCGTTAAATGTACTATTCAGTTTCATTTGGTATAGCCTTGCGTCTTTTAAAGCAACTAACAGTAATGAATTTTTCCATTGAGGAATCAGGTCGTTATTATAATAATCAAGTCCGCAGGTAGCTATTGTTGGTGTCCATGCTTTGATGGGTTCTTTCACGTTGTTTGCCGTACAAAATGTTTGCTCAGCACCGGCATCGCAAAAGCCGGGAACATTCGGCCAACCATAGTTTCTTCCCTTTTCAATTATATTTATTTCATCATCACTGTTGGGCCCATGTTCAGAACTATAAAGCAGGTTATTTGCAAATACTAACCCTTGCGGATTCCGGTGACCAATACTCCAGTATGGATTGCCGGCAACAGGGTTGTCTGCAGGAACTGTTCCATCAAGATTCAATCTTAAAATCTTGCCATTAACGGAAGATGTATTTTGAGGAAGTGCCTGGTTAGAAGCATCGCCTGTTGTAATGAATAATTTTAAATCAGAACTAATCAACAGCCTGCTTCCGTTATGTATGGAAGAAGCCGCTATATTGTCAAATATCGTTAGAGGATTTATAAGTGTTGTTCCATTGTAAGAAAAGCGAACAATTTTTTCCCGGTAGGTAGGGCCATTATTATAATTATAAACCACAAAAACATGTGGTGTAGTTGAAAAGTTGGGATGTAAAACCATTCCAAGCAACCCGCCTTCCCCATTAGGTACGGTTTCTGAAATAGTAAATACAGCGTTGGTGATTCCGGTAGCAGGATTTATCCGGCTTATCTTTCCACCACGTTCTGTCATCCAGATAAAATTATCCGGTCCCCATAATATTTCCCAGGGGAAATTTAATCCTTGCACAATCACCGAATCCTTAATAATCGCATCACCCAGTGCTGGTGGATTTGTAGTTGTGCTACCTGATTTATTACACTGTGTAAAAGCAATGAGTGAAACGATAAGTAGTAAGAAGATTTTTTTCATAAAGCTTTGAATAACCAGTTTGGTACTTAGACACTCCGTGTATAGTGACGCTAAAATCATGCCGCAGAGGTACCAAAAATGTTGTTTCACCGATAACAATACTTGACCAACCGAAAATTTACTTGTTGAAATACGGAAAACACTAATTTTATAGTCTAATTAAAAACTACTAAAATGAAAGGAACCCGCAATCTTACTTTATTAATCATACTTGGTCTTGTTCTTATACTTGGTGTATGGGGATGTAATGGATACAACGGAGTTATAAAGCAGGAAGAAAATGTGAAAAAAGCATGGAATAATGTTAACACTGAATACCAAAAAAGAGGCGATCTGGTTGATCAGCTTGTGAACACCGTGAAAGGGGCTGCTAATTTTGAGCAGACTACATTGACAAACTTAGTAGAGGCCCGTGCCAAAGCCACTTCTGTTAATCTAACAGCTGATCAGCTAACACCTGAAAATATTGCTAAATTTCAGGCAGCGCAAAGTCAGCTGTCCGGATCATTAAGTCGTTTGCTGGCAGTAGTAGAAAATTATCCTGATTTGAAAGCGACTCAGAATTTTCAGCAACTCCAGGGACAATTGGAGGGAATTGAAAATGACGTTCGTAACTCCAGGAAAAATTTCAATGAGGCAGTGAATACTTACAATGTTAAAGTAAGATCATTTCCTGTAAATATGCTGGCAGGAATGTTTGGCTTCAAAGCAAAAGAAGGCTTTAAGGCTGATGAAGGCGCAGAAAAGGCTCCTAAAGTACAATTCTAACTACCGGTAATATGCAGCAAAAGAAATTTTCCGGCTACATAGTTGGAGGAGTTATCCTGCTTATTCTTATCATTTTGGCTATTACTACCCGCAATTCACTGGTAAGTAAAGAAGAAAAGATTAAGCTCCAATGGTCAGAAGTGCAAAACACCTACCAACGCCGGCTGGATCTTATTCCAAATTTGGTGAATGTAGTGAAGGGTGTTTCTGACTTTGAACAAACAACATTAGAGAATATTGCTGCAGCAAGGGCAAAAGCATTGAATGGCTTGTCAAATGTTGAAATAACCGGAGAAAATTATCAGAACCAAAAACAATTGCAGGATAGCCTTGCTGCAGCAGCAAACAGAATTATTATTCTCATTGAGAAATATCCAACGTTAAAAGGAACGGCTGCTTATTCCGGATTGCAAACACAATTGGAAGGAACCGAAAGAAGGATAAAAGTGGCCCGTAATGATTTTAATGAAGTCGTAGCTATCTACAATAAAAAAGTCAGAAGTTTTCCATCAAATATTTTTGCTGGTCTTTTTGGTTTCAAAAAGAAAGATGGTTTTGAAGTAGTAGCCGGAAACGATAAAGCAGTTGAAATAAAATTTTAAACTAATTACAAATACCTCTGGTGAAATTATTTCCCTGGCAAAAGAAAAAGTCGTTCTTCAACGAAGAAGACAACCGGTTGGTGGTTAAGGCCATTCGCCATGCTGAGCAACGAACAAGTGGTGAGGTAAGGGTATTTGTGGAAAGCCGCTGTAGTTGGGTAGATGCAATAGACAGGGCAGCAGAAATTTTCTTTACACTAAAAATGGAAAAGACAGAACAGCGAAATGCAGTGCTGGTGTATGTTGCCGTTAAAGACCGTCAATTAGCTGTATTCGGAGATGAAGGCATACATAATAAAGTAGGAACAGAATACTGGAACAAATTGGTGGGAGAAATGCTTTCAACTTTTAGTAGTCATAATTATGCTAAAGGTATTGCCGAATGTGTAATACAGATTGGCGACGCATTACATGCAAACTTCCCATTTGATAAAAGCACAGATAAAAACGAATTGCCC
>JANMFO010000366.1:0-10092 GCA_031374245.1 Chitinophagaceae bacterium
ATATCGCCAAACACTTCATCACCAGTTTTAAAATCTTTGACATTACGGCCAACTGCTTCCACCTTTCCGGCAATATCGGCTCCTAATATTTTGTGCCTGGGTTTAAACAGACCACCAATAATCCTAACGAGGAATGGCTTGCCCTTCACAAGATCCCAGTCCCATGAATTTACAGATGCTGCATATATTCTTACCAAAACCTGATTCTCTTTTGGAGTTGGTTTATCAACTTCTTTCAGCTGAAGTACACCGGGGGAACCATATTTTGTATAAACAACCGCTTTCATGCAAAGGCGCTAAATTGATAAATAACAAATCTAATTGGTTTTCATGAAAGCAAAGAACGAAGAAAGGAAAGTATAAATCCTGTTTCTGCTGTGTAAAATATAAACTCTGGCAGCCTTTTTTATTTTTTTGAAACACTACGAACAACCTCGTCAGCAGTTGTTAAATACTGTTTACCTTCATTCAATTATGTTCACTATCTGGGAGATTTTAATTGGCTTTGGATTGATCGTTTTAATAATCCTGTTTGTCTTTCGGATAAGTATTACAAAAGAATCTGTTTTTCTGCCGGAGAATTACCGGGAGTTGTTGACTGATTATGTAAAATTTTATGTACAACTGGGCGAAGATGGAAAACTCAGTTTTGAAAAAAGAGTAGAGCATTTTTTATCTGCGGTAAAAATAACAGGAGTAAATGCTGTTGTCGAAGATCTTGACCGGCTGTTAATTGCATCAGGCGCCATTATTCCCGTTTTTGCTATTTCGGACTGGCAATATATAAACCTGCATGAGGTTTTATTATATCCCGGGGCATTCAATGAAGATTTTGAACAGGCGGGTTCCGATCGCCCTATTGCAGGTATGGTTGGTACCGGGGCTATGCAACATTTAATGATCATTACTAAATGGCAATTGCGGCAGGGATTTATTAATAACCGTGATGCCCACAACACAGCTATTCATGAGTTTGTGCATTTGATTGATAAAATGGATGGAATGATGGATGGTGTTCCTGAAATAATTTTAGAGCGGAAGTACGTAGTTCAATGGAAGAATATGATGGATACAACCATCCGGCAGATGAGAACCAATGGGTCAGATATTGATATGTACGGAGCCACTAATCCCACAGAATTTTTTGCAGTTATTTCAGAATACTTTTTTGAGCAGCCTGAGCTATTAAAAGTAAATCATCCAGCCTTATATGAAATGCTTGGAAGGATATATAAAAAGGAGATGACTCTTTAACCATGTGGTTGGTGGAAGATACTTTGATAAATTCAGATTTCAGTACACCAACGGCCTGTTATTTTTGACGGAACACCTGCCGGGACGAAGAGAAGCAGAAGTTTTATTTATTTTAGCAATATGAATAAAAATATCAGTATTCTATTTATTATCATTTTTAATTTGATTCCCATTTTAGGGGTTGCTTCTTTTAACTGGCAACCTTTTGAAGCATTTTGGTTTTTTTGGGTTGAAACACTCATTATGGCATTATTTAACACCATTCGAATTGTATACAGTCAGGGCCAGTTACCCGGTAATGTAAACACCAATATGCCTTTAGTTTATCATCTTAATAAGGGTATTAAATATTTAGGAATAAGAATAGTCATTTTTTTATTCTATGCTATATTCATCATTACGTTTATTGGCTTTGTGGCTAATGTAAATAAAGATAAACTGGCCATAGTAACTACTTTGCTATTTCAAAATAAACTTTTTAATGCAGGATTACTCATCAGTATTTTTAGCCAGGGGTATTATTTATTAACCGGCTTTTTTAGAAATGGGGCTTTTTATACTTCCACACCCGATAGCTTCACTCCAATATTCGACGGAAGACAACTGGTTATTCATGTAGCCATCGTATTAGGTGCTTTAGGTGGTATTTTCTTAGAAAAGAATACTTCCTTTGGTAACTATGGCAATATTTTTATAATTAGTTTGCTGTGTATTTGTAAATGCATTTTTGATATTTTTAATACCCGTACTACTACTAATAATCTACCTGAATAGCATTTTGATTTATTCCTAACCGGTTTTATAACCACGATGTGAAAGAAGTACAAAGCAAATTATTGTTCCTTCCTTACATCCAAACCAAAAGTACTTTTTACCGCATTATACCAATCCTCATCGGTTGCTGCATTCCAATCTATCCATTGCTCATCGTTCATAGATGCCCGCCATCCGAGAAAGGGTGCTGCATCAGGACCCACCGGATGCCGTAATTGCCAGCTATCGCTATTCGCTATTTCCAACATTTTGCTGGCCACCAGGGTTGCACTTGTTGGTGTTTTTAATGAAGCCTTAAAAAGACCACCGAAACGGTTTACCTGCGGATAGATGGAAGTGCCACCTGCTCCGATATTTTGTGCCATATCTGTATCAATAATACCCGGCTCTACAATGGCAACCCGTATATTAAAAGGTTTTACTTCCTGGGCCAGTGCCTCACTCACTGCTTCCAGTGCATGTTTGCTGGCACTGTAAGCACCCAACGGAGTATTGGAAATACGGCCAGCAACAGAGGTTACATTTATAATACAACCTTTTCGATTAGTACGCATAGAAGGCAGTACAGCTTGTATACAGCGGAGAGCACCGAAATAATTAGTCTCCATTACTGCTTTAAAATCGGCTATTGCTATTTCTTCTATCGAACCATGATGTTCAATACCTGCATTGTTTATCAGCACATCTATTGTGCCATTCACTTTCAGTATGGCTGCTATGCCCTGCTTTACCGGTTCATCGGAGTTTACATCCATGGCAGAAATTATAATCGGCAACGATTCGTCTTTGATTATTTGCAGTAAGGCAGTTGCGCCTCCGGGATTACGCATCGTAGCGAAAACTTTATAGCCGGCCCGTCCAAAGGCCAGTGCCGTTTCAAGTCCAATGCCTCTGCTGGCTCCGGTAATAAGTACTGATTTCATACGTAAAGTTTAGTGATGGTTATTGAATGTGGTTCATTGTAAGTTAAATCCTATTCATTAAACAAGGTAGGTTATTTAATGGCTGCAACATTATCATTTCCCAGGAGAGTGTTTTATAACTTTGTGTGACAGGCTATGAAATTTATACAGCCTCGTTGAGGCAGATCATTAGTGCTGACTAACCACTACCTGTCCCGATACTTCGGAACCATTCAACATTTTTTTATTTTTTGGAACTCTACAGATAACGGGTGAAACCTCGTTGTTAGCCGCCTTCAATTAAATAGGCTACTTTGTTTTAATGAGTTAAATTTATTTTATTAATTACCTTAAAATTACTTTTGTACTTTTTTGAAATATTAATTAAATTTATTCAAAGTAAAATCCATTTATTATGTCACAAAAGATGCTTGTTACCAATTACAATTACAGCGTTAGCCTGGAGGAATATCAACAAATGACTTCGCAGCTTGGGCAGGCATTTGCCGATGTGCCGGGATGCCTTTGGAAAATCTGGCTCATTAATGACGAGAAAAAAGAAGCAGGAGCTGTTTACCTTTTTAAAGATGATGAATCATTGCAAAATTTTAAATCCAGTCCATTAGTTGCTGCTGTACTTTCACATCCCGCATTGAGTAATTTTGATTTGAAGGAAAGGGATATTCTTACAGAAGTGAGTGAAATTACCAGGGCACCACTAATGGAACAGTAAAAGTATTTTTATTATTTTTTTGAACACTATGGACAACGGGATGACAAAGGAGAGTAACAGGGATCAGCAAGTGCAAAGGGGAATTTCGTATTAAAAAAACAGGTCGGCAAATTTGCCACAAGGTATTTGCCAAAACGGTGATTGAGGAAGAAAATACCATGACAAATGTGCTGCTAAAAAAAACAGTAATAACATTGCATAAGGTTTATATTTCTTGCCTTTTATTATGTCGAATAGGATTAATCCGATCAAAACCAGCTCAGTTATTATAAAACAATATTCCACCCCATTGGTAAAAGATATGCCTGCTAACAAAATAAAAGCTCTACCCAAGCCAGGTCCTATTAAAACCAGAGATGTCCCGATCATATATCGCACATGGTACCCGGTATTCTTAATATTCAGTACAGCCAGTAAATAAAGGGTTACGAAAAGAATCATTTGCGGTAAGGGTACAATTAAATTTGCAATACATTGACTTTTGGGGTATAGAGCTAATTCTTTCTGGTATTGGCCTTTTGTGACAATAAAAATTGAAATGACTAATAAAGGAACCAGGACATATGAGAATTTTCCTAAAAGGCGGTGAAGTTTCAGATTTCCCCTTTTAATGAGATAAGGTTGAATAAACAATAATGCAAACCATAGTAAGAATAAAAATGTATGAAAATGATAACTTATGGATATGTTCTTAAAGGTTGGAAATAAACTAAAATAAGTTTTAAAAAAACCAATAATGATAATTACCAGAATGGCTGTAAATAAAATCCAGCTATTTTTATAAATTCTTTCCAGATAGTTTTCTGTTTTTCTATTAATCTTTTCTCTTGCTCAATATACAAATTTCACTTTAAATATAAAATTTTGGCTTTAATGCATGTGGTTGGAGGAGATACTCCGATAAACTCTGTACATCACGGCGTGTTTTCTTTTTGGAACACCTGAAAGGCAAAAAATTTCACTTTATCTTTTTGAAATTTTATTGTGCGTTATAGTTTTTTGCAGTTTGCATTTAAAACGTCCAATTGCACTGCTTCGCAGGGCTGCATGTTTGGTTGTTCTGCCATTGGTACGTTTGCGCCACATTTTAAAACTACTTGCTTTCATATACTTTCGCATCAGCTCAATTACCTCTTTTTCTTTAAGCCCGAATTGTATTTCTATGGCTTCAAAAGTGGTACGGTCTTCCCACGCCATTTCAATAATGCGGTCAATATCTTTATCGGTTACTATCATTTTGTACATGTTTTGTGGTACGGCATTTATCACTGCAATACTTTACCTCTTGCCAAACTGCTGCCCATTTTTTACGCCAGGTAAAGGGACGTTTGCAAACCAAACATTTTTTTTGTGGTAAATCACTTTTCTTTTTTTGTTTCAACTTGATATTCTCATTTATTTAATTGCTTTAAATATTTTTCAGCAGTGTTAATATGCAGTTGTTGTTTTTCTTCCGGCATTTTATCAAATGTTTTTACCAGCATACCTAATCTTGGATTTTGCAGAAAAAAGCTGCGGTGTACATGCATAAACCGCCAGAATAAACCATCCCAAATACTGCTCCATTCGCCTTTTTTATAATCGCTCATTTTAAATAAATAATTACTGCCGCTTATGTAGGGTTTTGTAGTCATCAGTCCACCATCAGCAAACTGTGTCATACCATATACATTAGGAACCATCACCCAGTCATAAGCATCAATAAATAATTCCATAAACCATTTGTACACTTCATCGGGGTCAAATTCACATAACAGCATAAAATTACCTAATACCATCAGCCTTTCAATATGATGACAGTAGCCGGTTTGTACTATTTTTTTTATCGTAGCATCAATTGGTTCAATACCAGTGTTACCTGTCCAGAAAGTCGCAGGAATTTTTCTGTTAAAACCCCAGTAATTTTTGGTTCGTTGTTTTGTGCCTTCCCTTTCATACACAATTTGTATAAACTCCCGCCAGCCAATAATCTGGCGTATAAAACCTTCCAGTGAATTAAGCGGTACCTTATATTTTGGTGCTGCCGCCATAGCTGCATTAATTATTTGCTGCGGCTGCAAAAGGCCGATATTTAGCATTGGGGTTAATACTGAATGGTGTAAAAAATGCTCTTTCTCCACAATAGCATCTTCATATAATCCAAAGTTGACAAAGCGGGTTTTCAAAAAATTATGCAGCCATTTTTCCGAATCTTCAAATGTTACCGGGTAAATAAATGGGGCAGATTCTCCATAATTATTTTTAAAATTTTTCTCAGTATAGGTAATGGCTTCCTGCACATATTTGTTATCTGCAGCGGTACTAACAACCGGGGGAGTTAATTTTTTAGGATACTTTAACCGGTTATCGCTGTCAAAAGTCCACTGGCCGCCTTCCGGCTCATTCCCGGGTAATAGTAAAATATTTCTTTCTTTGCGCTGTTGAATATAAAATGCAGTTTGAAAATAATGTTTCTTCCCTTTAAAAAAGGGAGCAATACTTTCAGGGGTATTTAAAAAATTGGGCGAGGGGTATTTAACGAGTGCAATATTATGCTGCTTAGCTGCGGCATTTATTCTTTTATTCAGCCAGTAGTCTGTAACATCACAAAAATGGATGGTGATAATTTTTTCTTTTGCCAATGCTGCAATTAAATTTCTAACATCAGCTTCTTTATTTTTTGCTTCCTTGTACACAACAGTAATTCCCTGCTGTCGCAAACAGGCTGCATAGTATTGCATGGATGCTCTGTGCAGCACAATTTTTTGTTTATGAAAATTATATTGGGTAAAGAAAAGGCTTTCTTCAATTAAATAAACTGTATGACTTTTTTTTACAGCCGGGTGCTGCTTATATAACTGGTGGGGAAAAATAAGTGTAACTATTTGGGTTGCTGCCATATATCCTGTAACAAAACAATTATTTAATTGTTTGCTTAGTAAAATATATTCTTGAAAAGTTTTAAAAACTACGGCTTATTTTCTTTGGGGAATACCCGCCAATGTGCAACTAATGAATGGTAAAAAGACAGTCCTTAATCCATGTGGTTGGTGGAGATACTTCGAAAAGCTCAGTAGAAAGTCCACTCCGCACACAACTTGTCCCGCATTAGCGGGAAAGCTGAGCGGTGAAACATCAGCTACTAAACTATAAAGTTGGAAGACTCGTCAGGGAAAAAGGGAACAACCCTATAGTTTTATTTTGTTTATTGAGTTGAACACTACCGACAACCGGGGAAGAAACAGTTCTGTTTATTTAAAATAGGAAATTTGATTCTTGCCACCACTTTTAACGATGTCCAATCTTTTTTTTATTGCCGATGAAATTCCTTCATCTTCTTTGCGTCTAAAAATTTCAACCAATGCAATCAGTGTATTGACATCATTTGGGTCAATACTTTCTGATTTTTTGAAATAAGGTAATGCCTGATCAAACAAGAACATGATCTCGTTACTTATAGCAGTATATTTTTTTATTCCTTCCGCTGAAAGATCTTCTGGTAGTGCATTCAATTGCTGCGAACGGAAAGCAGCTTTATTGTAATAAAGTGAACCGAGGGAATAGTTAGCATCCAGGTTTTTAGGATCTTTCATCAGTGCTTCAGCAAAGTACTTTTTTGCTTTTTCAAAATAGGTAATAGCATTAGCTAAAGTATTTTCTTTTTGAGCCGTCTGATACAGGTTGTCATATACCTTACCAAGCGTTATATAAAGGCTGATATTATCAGGTTCCTTTTTGATAGCAGCTTCCAGCATGCCTATTAATTCAGTCAACCTGCCGGCTTTCAGAAAAAAGTTGATCTCGGCAAATAGCAAACCTGTATTTTCCGGAAATTTTTTGCGCCCTTCTGCAAGAATCTTTCCTGCACCTGCTTCATCACCCAGCTGTTGTCTGCAATTGTAAAGCCCTTCATACACTTCTGGTTTATCAGTGCCTGCTAGGTATAATTTATTAAAAAAGATAATGGCATCGTTGCAGCGATTTGCCTGGAATGCAGCTACGCCGGTAATATACAGATGCGTTTCCAGTTGCCCCGGGTCATCAAGTAAGCTTTTTTGCCCGTTTACCTTCAACATATCGTGGCTCTCTATTGCGGCAACAAACGATAAAAATGATTTTTCGTATTCTGTTGTTTCATATTTTCTCACCCCAATATTGACCAGGCTTCCCTGGGCCTGTAATATACCTTTTATGCAGTCTGATTTTTCATACGAATTCTGTGATAGCCTGTATCCTTTTTTATAAGCTTCAAACGCAACGAGGGCATCATTATCACCGGAAAAGCTGGCGTTAGGATTAATTGTACTTTTTGCAATATCTTTTTGCAGCCGGGTATTGTAAATATCTCCTTTTGTGATCCAGGCTGATGCAAGGCTCTGTGCTTCCGGAGTTTTTAGTGCCTTTTCAATCAGGTTCCTGGCTTCTTCCAATTTTGTGGTATTACTTGCAGGATCGACATTATAAGCAGCGAGTGCCCTGCCTGCATTTATTGCAAGCGCAGCTCCATCTTGCTGGGCTGAAGAGGACAGTACAGTGAACAAGGCAACTGCCAGGGTAAACAAATTATTTTTCATCGATAATTTTTTCTTTGCAATAATACAAAGAAAGGGAACAATGCTGGCACTCTTTACAACAAGTGATAGTATAGTCACCCTCACTTATGTTTTTTTTATAAAAAAGAAAACTGCTTTTATGTTTGGTTTTCCAACCTCGCTGAGGCTGATGGTTAGTTGCAGACTAACCATAACCTGTGCCGATACTTCGGGAACCATTCAGTATTTTTTTATTTTTGGAACACTACGGACAACCGGAGTTATTTGAAACCAAGCAGCATCTGGTAGTTTGGATTAGAATGGTTCTCAGAAATTTTATATTCAAAGCTTCCAATAACAACAAAGCCATTTTTTATGTAGAAATTAATGGCTCTTTCATTTTCCTGCCAAACAAATAACCAAACTCCTGCCTGGTTATTTTCTTTTATGAGGTTGATATTAAAGTCAAGAAGTTGTTGCCCAAGATGCAAATTGTAAAACTCCTTAAGCAGGTATATACGTTCTAACTTTGCAACATTATCTATGTTGCAATTTGTATGGGGAAAATTCAAAATAATCTTTGAGAAACCTGCAACTTTATTGTTATAATACAGGATGTGAAAAATATTTTTCATATCCTGCAGCTCCTTCTTTAAAATAGCAGGATTATATTTTTCGGCTATAAAATTATTAATATCTGCTGCTGCTGCGCTGTGCCCATGAGATTCAACGAATGTAAGGTTTGACAGCTCTGAAAGCAAGCCTGTATGATCTTCTGTGGCCTTTACAATTACAACCATTTTTATTTTATTAAAAAATTTTATCGTCTCAAGAGGAAGACTAACCCTTCATCTTTTTTATTTTTCGGAACACTACGGACAACAGGGGTTTAGGGGAACACCTGCCAATGCTTGAATCATGTTGTAGGAATTCATGGCGAAACACATGGTTATTATTCAGCAAAAAATTTCCGGATATCAGCAGCCAGTTTAATCATATCTGATTCGTGGAGGTACATCATATGACCAGCTTCGTAATATGTTTTAGTAACCCGCTCTTTAATAATACCATTTCTTGAAAAAGTATATTCAGTGTCAAAAAAAGGGCAGATCAAATCGTAATAACCGCTTGCTACAAGCACTTTCATGGCTGTATTACGACGCATGGTTTCTCCTAATTGCCGCGCAACATTTACAGGGAAAGGTTCCCAGGCTTTATCATTGGGTGTTGTTCTCCAACGCCATTTTTTATTCACCTCATCATTAGAAGTAAGATAAGGCCTGTCCATCGTAATATTTAAAACAGTTGCATAATAATGATTGAGCGCTGCAGTATACGCACCATCTATTTTGTAACTGGCAGGATCTCCCAAATGTGGCTCCTGTGTTATATCATCTGTTTCATCGCCGGTGAATCTTCCATCTAACCGGCCAATAGATAATCCCTGGTCCGCCAATAATTGTTTTTGAAAACGAGGCATCAATATCATCAGGTTCGATCGCAAAATATATTCTTTAGTAAGCCCGGTAAAATAAACAAGCTTCTGTGCGATAGTATTTTTTTCTGTACTGTCTAATAAGTTGCCCTTGTATAGTGCAGGCGCATAAATGTTGTATGTAAATTGCCTGCATTCTTCTATAAATGTTTCCAATGTTTTACCCGTTCCCGCTTTTTTATGATACCATGCTGCAGCAGCCATGCTTGGTAAATAAGTAAGGAACGAAGTAATGTTATCATTGATGGAAGTAGAACCGCTATAATCCAATGCCTGTGAAATAAGTACCAGGCCGTTCAATGCCATATTTTGTCCGCCACTTTCTAATGTATTAGCCACCGCCACTGCACGGGTGGTACCGAAACTTTCGCCTGCAATATATTTGGGAGAAAACCAGCGTTTGTTTTCTGTGATCCATACCCG
>JANMFO010000376.1:0-8187 GCA_031374245.1 Chitinophagaceae bacterium
CATTGGTAGCAAAAAACGAAACAGCAAAGCAATACGGAGAAGCTTTCGACAGTATCTCTATCTGCCTGAGTAAAAGTTTAGGTTGCCCGGTAGGAAGTGTGTTATTGGGCAAAAAGGATTTTATTAAAAAAGCAAGAAGGATAAGAAAAGCATTTGGTGGCGGCATGCGGCAGGCTGGTTTTCTGGCGGCAGCTGGTATTTATGCGTTACAAAATAATATTGAGCGGTTGGCCGAAGATCATGTGCATGCCAAACAAATAGCTGAAGCTATCGGCAAAAAGACTTTTATAAAAATGGTTCTGCCGGTTGAAACTAATATTGTCATTTTTGAACTGAACGAAGGGATAACAGCACCAGAGCTGGTAAGTCAATTAAAAGAACATAACATTCTTGGCTATGCAATTTCGCCTAACCGGGTAAGATTGGTGATTCACCTGGATATCAGTAAAGAAATGGTTCAGCAAACAATTCAAATTTTCAATCAACTATAACCTTTATACTATGTTGCCCAAAGTAAACCCAACCACCACACAGGCCTGGAAACTATTACAAGAACATTATTCTGAAATGAATACTGTTCAGCTGCGGGAATTATTTAATAACAACACTAATCGTTTTGAAAAATTCTCTCTGCGTTTTGATGAAATTCTTTTTGATTACTCTAAAAATATAATTACTGAGAAAACAATCCAGCTGCTGTTACAGCTGGCAGAAGAATGTAAAGTAAAAGAGGCCATCAGTGCAATGTTTAACGGAGATTTCATCAACGGTACTGAAAAGCGGTCGGTATTGCATACTGCCTTAAGAAATTTTTCCGGTCAGCCTGTTTTTGCGGAGGGCAATGATGTAATGCCCGAAGTGAAGAAGGTTCTTCGCAAAATGAAAACTTTTGTAAACAGTGTACATAGTGGTAAGCACCGGGGGTATACCGGCAAACGGATTAAATATATTGTCAATATTGGTATTGGCGGCAGCGACTTAGGACCATTGATGGTAACAGAAGCATTGAAACCTTACTGGCATGAAGACATTGAAACTTTTTTTGTTTCCAATGTTGACGGCACACATATAGCTGAAACATTAAAGAAAGTAAAACCAGAACGAACACTTTTTCTTATTGCCTCAAAAACTTTTACTACCCAGGAAACGATGACCAATGCACTTACTGCAAGGGAATGGTTTCTAAAGAAAGCAAAAGATGAAAAACATGTGGCCAAACATTTCGTTGCCTTATCTACCAATGAAAAAGCAGTAGTAAAATTTGGTATCGACAAAAGAAACATGTTTGTTTTTTGGGATTGGGTAGGTGGCCGTTATTCACTCTGGAGTGCTATTGGGCTTTCCATCGCATTAACTATTGGTTATAAAAATTTTGAACAGTTACTAAAAGGTGCCCATAATACTGACAATCATTTCAACACAGTATCATTTGAGAAAAATGTTCCGGTACTGATGGCATTGATCGGCTTGTGGTACACCAGCTTCTTTGGCACACAAACAGAAGCAATCCTTCCTTACGATCAGTATTTACACCGCTTTGCTGCTTATTTTCAGCAAGGCAATATGGAAAGTAATGGCAAAAGCATAGACAGGAACGGTGAGCCGTTGGAATACGCAACAGGCCCGGTTATCTGGGGCGAACCTGGCACCAATGGCCAGCATGCTTTTTACCAGCTTATACACCAGGGCACCCTGATGATTCCCTGCGACTTTATAGCCCCTGCACAAACACATAATCCGATTGGGGATCATCATCCAAAACTATTAAGCAATTTCTTTGCTCAAACCGAAGCATTGATGAATGGTAAAACAGAAAGTGAAGCGGAAAAGGAATTAGAAAAGCAAGGGTTATCTGCTGAGGAAATAACGAAGCTACTGCCTTACAAAATTTTCACCGGTAACAGACCTACTAATTCTTTTCTTATTAAAAAAATAACCCCCCACACATTGGGAGAACTGATTGCATTGTATGAACATAAAATATTTGTTCAGGGTATCATCTGGAATATTTACAGTTTTGACCAGTGGGGCGTAGAACTGGGTAAGCAATTAGCTAATAAAATATTACCGGAACTATTAACCGATGAAGCAGTAACGAACCATGACTCGTCTACCAATGGCCTCATCAATGAGTGGAAACAAATGAGAAAATAGCGCTGTATTTAATATACTTAAATGCTTTTGTATGAAAAAGCTATCCCTTCTATTGGCAGTAACAGGTTTTTCTGTTGTTGCATCTGCACAACAAAATTATTTTTTTGATATCCAAAAGCATTTGCATAAAAAAAAGAAAGAAAATAAGCCGGTTTACAAACCCTTTTATTAAAACAGCCATTCCAAAATAAGTTTAAACTTTTTCAACCTGGTAAAGCAAATAACCAAAAAACATTTTCCTATGTACTACCAAACGGTGACAAGGTTAATACATTTAGTCAGGATAATATGCCATGTATAGTTCCTGATATGTGTCAGTTTAGTACTACAAATGTTTTCGGCTTGATTAAACAATCTGAAACCACTTTTCTTACTGGTAATACTTCTGTAAGTATTCCCAATGCAGCAATTCCAAAAAGAGTATTTTTTTAAAATAATTCAGACTAAAAAATACAATGGCTCATGCGGGACATGTTTAAATGCCGTAAATTTTTATTCTCATTACTTAACTGCCAATTACTTCTTACAATAGCCCTCATTCAATTGCAGTTTTTTAATTCATAAGTTAAAACAAAAGGCAGAGTGGCGTTTCTGCTACATAATTTGATAGCTTTTACTTACAAAATAAAAAGTCCCCCGAGGTTATCGGGGGACTTTAAGTATTAAGTTCTGAGCTATCTCTGTCTTATTGTATTACTACTAATCCAGAAACAATTCTTTCTGTACTCTTTTCAGTCACTTTTACAAGATAGGTACCTGCAGCTTGCCCACTAAGGTCAAAGTCAACCTGTGAGTAAGGAGACATTCCTCTTGTAAAGAGCAGGGTCTTACGGGCAACCATCTGGCCATTTGCATTCCAAACCGATACAACACGATTTTCAGATACATTTGGATTCCTGAAGTATAATCGTACCTGAAACGCACCATCAGTTGGGTTTGGATAAATCCATAAGTAATCTGATGCTTCTGTACCAATTACAATGTTATTAGAACTGGCCACACAACCATTTATATCCGTAACAGTAGCACGGTATGTTCCAATTTTATCAATATCAAGAACTATTGAACTTGTAGTAGCACCTGTAACAGTTGCACCGTTTTTAGTCCATGAGAAGCTTGCCGGAGTAAGTGGCCCCGGAGTAGTTGTAGCTGTTATAGTTGTTGAACGACCTGGAACCAGTTGTGTTACCGGAGTAGCTATTGTAATTACTGGTAAAGCATTTACAGTAAGCAATACAGCATTTGAAGTTGCAGTAGCAGCGCAAGGAGCTGTTGTTACAACAACCTGATACAGGTTATTATTCATTGCCTGAGTTACGCTTGCAATTGTAAGTGTTGCACTTGTAGCACCAGCAATATTAGTATAAGTAAGACCGCTGTTGATACTAACCTGCCATTGATAGGTTGGCGCTACAGGGCCATTCGGCGTTGAAGCAACAACTGTAAAGGTTGCAGCTGTACCCACACATTTTGTGGTAGCAACCGGCTGTGTAACAATAGTCGGATCTGCATTTACAAATAATGTTGCCCCTGTACTTGTTACTGAATTTGGAGGACAAACACCCGTAACAACTACACGGTACCTGTTTAAATTTAATGCAGTAGTAGCACCGGTAACAGTCAATGTAGATGTTGTAACACCTGAATAAGGAGCTGCGTTAGTCATGTTTGAATAGCTGGTACCTCCATTAGTACTTATCTGCCATTGGTAGGTAGTACCCAAAGGAGGAGTAGCAGCAACAGTAAAGGTTGTATTCTGACCATTACATATTGTTCTGTTTACTGGTTGTGTAGTTATTGCCGGAGGTGGTGTAACTGTGATTACTGCCGAACCGCTATTGCCAGAACCAGCACATCCGTTAGCACCCGTTACAGATACAATAGTATAAGTAGTAGTAACACCCGGAGTAACCTGAATTGGTGTTCCGCTAACATAACCGCCAACAGTTCTGTTCGTTGTACCATCAGAATAAACAACGGTGTAAGGAGATGCACCACCGGTTATATCCACTTTAATTGATGATGTATTGAATGCACAAGTAGCAAGTGCAGGCTGTTGGTAAGTTACATTATCAATACCAATGAAGTCAGAGTTTGCACCTGCAGGACCGCCATTAGTTACGAAATATCTGAAAGCTAAACGACCAGATGCTGGAGCAGGTAAGCCTGAAACTGTAGCAGTTTGTTGTGTCCACGCAGTTGGATATCCTGTACCTGTTAAGCCCGGATTAATATCCAGCAACAAAGTTGTAAAATCACCCACACTTGTTTCAGAAGCACCGGCATTGACACTTGCCCCATTGGAACTCATTCTAACCTGTAAACGGTCAGGGAACGTTCCATCAGTTGTACGTGTCCAGAAAGTAAGCTGGTCACCATTTGCCAATGTAGTAACAGGGGTAAATAACCAGTTGCTGATAGTACCCGCACCGGTAGTACTGTTAAAGTTAGCACCAATATAAGATGTAGGAGCTCCGCTTTGTGCCGGGAATACTGCAGTATTTCCCTGGAACCAACCTGTTGATCCAACCGGAGCACTAAGATTTTGAGATGCCCAACCAACAGGAAGAGGTGCAGCAACTGTAAATCCTTCATTCCAAACTATTATTGGAGGTGCACCTAAACTACTGATTACAGCAGCAATAGATGAACCGGTTACCGGAACAGTTACTGGTGCAAAAGCACAGCCGTTTGCACCAAATCCATTTACAGTATATGATGCGTTAACCGGAGTAGTTGCAATAACTGTAGCACCAATTGTGGTATTTAAACCAGCAGCAGGAGACCAATTATATATACTTGCACCAGATGCAGTTAATGTTGCAGGAGAGCAGCCGCCAGGATTAGGTGAAACAGTAACAACCGGTGTAGCCAGAACATTTACAGTTACATTATTTACACCAGCGCAAGGGCCGTTATTAATTGTTGCAACATACGCAGTAGCACCTGTAGCAGTTGGTTTAGCATATATAACTGAAGCTGGAGTGCCGGTTACATATGGAATTGTTCCAGCAGGGTCCGTAAATAATGTGGCAACAGGTGTCCATGTGGCAGTAGTAGCAGGTAGTGAGAAAGTCATACTCCATCCTGAAATTGTTCCTATATCTCCACCTAAATCATCAACCACAAATAATTCCCAGTTTCCATTAGCAAGACCGGCAAATGAAGACAATGCTGGGTTTACCTGTGTAATTGTTCCAGGACCCGGGGCAGGAAAATTATCCGGACCAGCAGTATTTGTAGGCCTGAAAGTACCAGTTACAAGCGCTGCTGGCAAAACTGTTGCGGCCGCATCACTAAAAGTTAGATTTATTCCTGTAACACCCGTACCGCCACCAGCATCAGACATCAGTATTACACTCTGACCGGCAGGTGATCTTAAAACTATATCTACATCAGAAGGGAATGTATGTGTAAATCCATTAATAGTTATGGAACTTACTGTAGCACCAATTGGCAATCCACTTACAGCAAGAGCATCAGGATAGGGATTTGCAGGAGCACCAGTACCAGCGCCAGTACCCGTACCCGGTATAGCAATAGCTCCTACTTTAACAAAAGGAGCCGACAATGTAGGTGGTAAAGTTTGATTTATAGCTAACCGTTGTACAGACCCTGCACATATCGTTGCAAGATTAGGAGAAACACAAGTACAAGGAGCAACAGTAACAACTTGTGATCCGCAAGGACCAGCAGCTGGTGCACAACCACCTTCACCACGGGCAAAATAAGTAGTAGTAGCAACCGGGCTAACAGTAATTGAAGTACCGGTTCCAACTAGTGTACCTCCGCAAGAACCGCTGTACCATTTCCAATCAGCAGCACCATTTAAATTACCACTAAGTATATTCAATGTAATTGGAGAACCAGCACAAGTAGTGGATGGAACTGAAGAAATTACAGGAGCTGTTGCAGCGGTTGGTACACAAGGAGTACAGATACCATCAACAGTTAAAGTATAATTTGATGCAATACCATTAGGATTTGTATGAAAAACAACAAAAACAATAGTCGAGTTGCCGGGAGCATTAAAAGCGAAAGTTAGACCGGCAGCAGCAGCAGGTATACCACTACTAACAGCAGGATCACCAAGGTAGTTGGTAGCCATGCTATTAGGATTGAAGCTGGTAAGATAAGCTGCAGACTGAATATTTGCATCTACTACATCCGTAGTTTTCAAATTAACCGTAACGCATTGGCTGACAGCTTGAGGGTTTACCCAAGTGTAAGTGTCAAAAAAGTATGGGCCAGCTCCGGCAGTGCCTGGAAATACACCTGCAGCAGCGCAGGTAGTAGCAAAGGCAGCACCATTACGAAACATACGTAATGGCATTGTCTGATCGCCGGCACCTAAAGAGCCTGTAAAAGTAGCACAGACGGCTTCGGTTTGTACCGGAGCATTAATTATTGCTTCAGCATTAGGTATTCCGGCATCATTGTTACTATTCTTTGTAACCGGAACTTTAATACCCTCAGACATTTGCAATTTTGTAGGAGGTTTTGAAGCCACAGTTTGTTTTACTGTTGGCTTTTGCCTGGCCGAATTTGGCTGCTGGGAGTAAGCAAATTGGGCTGAAACGACAAAAAGCATTGCCAGCGCAAAGCTTTTTGTAAACAACGATCCCAAATTTCGTAGCGTAAATTTTGGTTGCATAAATGAAATTTTTGTGATTGATTATTAGCAGTCTGTCAGAAAATGTCCAAATAACAGGACGTAAGGTAATTTTTTTTTGAATATTAAAGAAAAAATAAAATGGGTTACCACTTATCTACTTCTTCGGTATTTTTTTCTGGTGATACCGGAGTTTCGGCTACCGGCATGTTTTCAGTCTTTTCCTCAGCAGGTGCAGTTTCGGTTACATTATTCATTACCGCCGCGGCCTCCTGGTGGTTCATTTCATCAGGATTATCGTCATGGTTAAATGCATCGAAATCAAAATCAGGCATCAAATCCGTTTTAACGTAATCAACAGCTTCCCCTAAAGCTTTAATGAACTTGTTGAAATCTTCTTTATAAAGGAATATTTTATGACGATCATATCCATTGTCATCAAAACGTTTACGGCTTTCAGTAATAGTCAGGTAATAATCATTACCACGGGTAGCCCTTACATCAAAGAAGTAGGTTCTTCTTTTACCGGCACGGATGCGCTTACTGTAAATATTCTCCATCTTCCTGTCATTGTTCTCGTCTTTTTTGTCGTTGTTTTCGTTGTTCTCGTAAGCCACAATTATAAGTTTTAGCAGTTAAGAAATTGCTTTGATTTTGGAAGTCACAAATATAGATATGTTTTTGAAACAGCCAAACGCAAAAAAAAAGTTCTAAGTTCTTAGTTTTCAGATATAAGACTGGCAGACTTTCTTTATTTTACAATGCAACCTCTGGTAAAATTACCACCGATTACATTCAAGACCCTGACCTTCTGTCCTGCTCCTGTTGCCTGGCATACAAATTAC
Organism: Chitinophagaceae bacterium; assembly: GCA_031374245.1. GTDB lineage: Bacteria > Bacteroidota > Bacteroidia > Chitinophagales > Chitinophagaceae > JJ008. Next base: position 7,612 of record JANMFO010000376.1, read on the forward strand.
TATAAAAGCCTCCTTTAGCAAGCAGTTGCTGGTGAGTACCTTCTTCTACAATAGCCCCATCATCCAAAACCACTATTTTGTCAAAGTTGAACAGGGAAAAAATACGGTGTGTGATGATTATTGCAGTTTTATCCTGCAAATACTCATTCAGATTACTGATAATATCTTTTTCAGTTCTGGCATCAACAGCACTCAGGCAATCATCGAAGATAACGAGATGGGGATCTTTAATTAGTGCACGGGCAATAGAAATACGTTGTTTTTGGCCTCCGCTAAGCGTTACTCCCCTTTCACCAATCATAGTATCATATTGATGAGAAAACCCGCCTATTTCTTTTTCGACACTTGCCTGCATTGCTGCTTTTTCTACCAACTTTTTATCTGCTTTTTGCAAACCAAACCGGATGTTGTTCTCCACGGTTTCACTAAACAAAAAAACATCCTGGGGCACATAGCTTATCTGCTCCCTCAGCGTTTTCAGATCAATGTTGTTTATTTCTACTCCATCCAGTATTATTTTCCCATCCGTAGCGTCATACATACGCAAAAGCAGTTGTGCGATGGTTGATTTACCAC
>JANMFO010000380.1:0-3086 GCA_031374245.1 Chitinophagaceae bacterium
AAAAAAACCTTTGGCATGAAACCCAACTACATTCTGATCATTAACTATTGAATCATCTCCTAACTCTTCTTTCAATAAATACCGCTTATTGCCAAATGTATATTCAATTTTATTCCGGTAGTATTTTGTTTCGGCAGCACCCAAAATTGGCTGCATTGCAGGCAATGCAATTTTGCCAATCCGTTTCAGCACTTCTTCCACCTGTTTGGTTTTATAACCTAATTGCTTTTTATACGGCAGCATCTGCCACTGGCAGCCACCGCATACACCAAAATGGGAGCAAAAAGGGGTCACCCGGTCAGGCGAATAGGAATGAAATTGCAATGGCCGGCCTTCTGCCCAGTCTTTTTTGCTTTTTAGCAGCTGCACATCCACCACATCTCCCGGTACTACATTCTCAATAAAAATCACTTTGCCATCCAGCCTTGCCAGTGATTTGCCTTCGGCTGCATAATCTTCTACCAGCAGCTTTTCCAGTATAATATTCTTTTTTCTTCTTTTCACGGGGCAAAAGTATGGGTTTCAGTTGAGGGGGTTCAGAGTTGCCGGTTAACGGCCTTTTCGGTCATTAAAACCGATTGTCAGGCAACTATCCGGCTCTTGAAGGAGTCTTCTCCCTTTAACGAACTTTAAAGCTAAAACACTAAACTTTTAAACAGGCTTTTAATACCTTTACCCGATTTTACTCTGACTATGAAAAGATTAATTGCAATTTTCGGCCTTTTACTGACAGCTACCGCCTTTGCCCAAACCGGCTACGAAATCAAAATAACCTTTAAGCCTTTTAAAAATCAATACGTTTATCTCGGTCATTATTTTGGTAAACAATACCCCATTATCGATTCCGTAAAACTGAATGATAAAAGTGAAGCCATTTTTAAAGGGGCTAAAAAATTACCCGGCGGTATTTACCTGATTGGCTACCCCGGTAAAACTGGTTTTTTTGAAATACTGATTGATAAGCAACAACGGTTTTCTGTAATAGCCGATACGGCCACCCTGGCTAAAGGAATTCAATTTATCAATTCACCAGACAATGTGTTGTTCAACAGTTACCAGCAATACTTGTCGGTAAAAGGAAAGGAGATTGCTTTATTACAACAACAATTGAGAACAACAACTGCTCCTGCTGATTCTACCCGACTAATAGATGAACTAACGAAATTGGATAAAACCGTATCAGGCTACCGGGAAGATGTAATCAAAAAAAATACAGGAACAATTTTAAGCACTTTGCTAACCAGTATGCGGGAACCGGAACTTACCGGCGCATTGAAAGATCCTAAAACGAAAAATGATTCTTTAGCTGCTTATAATTTTTACAAAGGACATTTCTGGGATGGTGTAAATTTTTGGGATGGCCGCCTGGCTTATACAACTTTTTTTGAAGACAAGCTGGACAAATATTTTAACCAGTTAGTTACACCTCAGCCGGATTCTATTATTAAAGAATTAGACTGGATGCTGGGATATGCCAGTGCCAATGAGGAAATGAACCGCTTTCTGCTGATAAAATTTGTGAACCGCTACCTCGTACAAAAATATATGTGGGAAGACATGATTTTTGTTCACCTGTTTGAAAAATATTTCAATCATAAAACTTACAGCTGGCTGAATGAACAGGGCCGTAAAACCATTACTGACAGAGCTTACAGCCTGATGGCAAATATTATGGGTACGCCGGCTGCTGATATTGAATTACCGGATACAGCAGGTAAACAAACATCCCTGTATGCGCTGGATGCTAAATACACTGTTGTTGCTTTCTGGGACCCTACCTGTGGGCATTGCAAAGAGGTGTTGCCCAAGCTGGATTCTTTTTATGTTGTTAAATGGAAAGCGGCTGGTTTAAAAATTTACTCTGTTGCTAAAGAAACCGATGGCAGCAAAAAAGATTGGTTGAATTTTATCAATGAACAGCATTTACAGGAATGGACAAATGTATACTACTCAAAAGCAGATGATAAGCTAAGAACCAATGCAGGTATACCCGGTTACTCACAGTTGTATGATGTGCAGACATTCCCGACATTATATTTGCTGGATGGTGATAAACGCATTTCTGCCAAAAAGCTGAGCTACCAGCAAATTGACGAAGTATTACAATTAAAAATGAAAGGACAATAAGGTTACCAAAGTGACCCCTTATAAACTTAAGAATAAATATCTATGAAAAAGAAATGTATGGTTGTAATTGTTGCACTTTGCAGCATTGTTACAGCATCAGCACAAACCCTTTTTACCTACGGGAAATATTCGGCGGATGCAAAAGACTTTCTCAGGGCTTTTCAAAAAAATAATACACAGCCGACAACCAACAAAATAAAAGCCATCAATGATTATCTTGATTTGTATATCAAATCCCGGTTAAAAATAAAAGAAGCTTATGAAAGAAGCTATGATACGCTACCCCAAATAGTGATGGAAGTGGCAAATCTGCGTTCGCAGATTGCAGATAATTACATGAACGACCAGGAAATGACCACCCGTTTATTAAATGAAGCTTTTCAGCGAAGTCAAAAAGATATTCATGTGGGTCATATTTTTATTGCTTTTAAAAATGCCAGTGATTTAATTGGTACTACATCTACGCAAATAAAAAAAGATACTATTACAAGGCGGTTAGAAAAAGGCGAAGATTTTCTAAGCGTATCGGAACAAAATTCCGATAACCCTGTTGTTAAAAAAAATAATAGTGTAATTGATACTACTGACGCACAAATAAAAAGAGCCGTGGAATTGTAGAATTTACAGTAACGTAAAATGGGAAAGCTTACGCCAGTGGTGAGGCTTGGAATAATGGAAACTGCGGCGATGGCATTGAATTAACCTGGTAAAATGTTTGAAGCTGCAAAGCGTTGGTTAGAGCGAACTGGGAATGAATTGGTAATGGTGGATGGTGCAATGGCTTCAAACATAGTTTTGTCCACGACACATTCTCACTGCACCCATACGGATTTTATTAGTTGTTTTTCCTTAAAATCTATAAACAAACAAATGGGGGGCTCTAATCCATTGTTTTTCTGCCAAAGACCTGGATGCGCACAAATTGGTCCAAATGTTAAATTTTGTGAAAAAGAATGTGC
>JANMFO010000411.1:0-3122 GCA_031374245.1 Chitinophagaceae bacterium
AACCAGGCTAAAAACTCCTGGCTCTTCCATGTTTCAGCAGGTGCATCCCAATCACCATCTGTCCAGAAAACATCCGGCTGGTAATTATTAATAAGATCTTTCATTTGCGGCCAGGTATGTTCCAGTGCAAATTTTTTAGGATCGCTTTTCCATAAAGGATTAAACCATTCATATAAAGAGTAATACATCCCGGCATGAACAGATGTTTTTCTTACCGCTTTAAAAAGATCGCCCAGTAAATCTCTTTTAGGGCCAATGTCAACTGCATTCCATTTAAAGCCCCATGTCTTATCAGCTTCTTTACTTGGCCATAATGTAAACCCGTCATGATGCTTGGAAGTAAGGACAATATATTTTGCGCCTGATTTTTCAAACAGTCTTGCCCATTCGTCTGGATTAAATAATTCTGCTTTGAAGTCATTAGCTAAATCATAATAGGTTCTTTTGCCAAATTTAGCAGCATGAAATTTCATTCTGGCCGTATCTGTTGTTTGCAATCCCTGTTGATACCATTCTGCATAGTTTCCTTTGGAAGACCATCCCGGAACGGCATACACACCCCAGTGTATGAAGATGCCGAATTTAGAATCCTTAAACCATTTTGGTGTAGGTCGTTTATCCAGCGACTCCCATGTCGGTTGATACGTTTGGCCAAATAGCTGAACACTAAAACAAAAGCAGAAAAGGCCCGGTATAAAATTTTTCATCGGCGGTAAATATGAATTCTAAGGTAGGTAAAAGTTCTTTGCTGTATTGCCAATAAATAGCCGCTTTGTGGCGAAACCTTACAGGCTTACCTTTGCATCCACAAATCAACTATTGTTATGGAATATAGAATAGAAAAAGACACTATGGGCGAAGTGAAAGTACCTGCTGATGCTCTTTATGGTGCACAAACCCAGCGTAGCGTCGACAATTTTAAAATTGCACAGGACATTAACAGAATGCCAAAAGAAATTATCGGTGCATTTGCTTACCTGAAAAAAGCAGCAGCCCTAACTAACCTTGAAGCTGGCGTACTGCCAAAAAATAAAGCCGTTTTAATTGGCAAAGTGTGTGATGAAATCCTGAAAGGAAAATTAAACGATTCTTTCCCCTTAGTGGTGTGGCAAACCGGTAGCGGTACACAGAGTAATATGAATGTAAACGAAGTAGTTGCTTATCGGGGCCATGTATTGAAAGGTGGTAAACTTACCGACAAAGAAAAATTTCTACACCCCAATGATGATGTAAACAAATCACAATCATCTAATGATACGTTTCCTACTGCCATGCACATTGCTGCATATAAAATTTTAGTAGAAACTACCATCCCGGGAATTAAAAAACTGAGAGACACCCTGGCAAAGAAGAGCAAGAAATATATGAAAGTGGTAAAGATTGGCCGTACACACTTTATGGATGCTACTCCGTTAACAGTGGGACAAGAGTTCAGCGGTTATGTTTCTCAATTAGACCACGGATTAAAAGCAATAAAAAATACATTGGCGCATTTAAGCGAATTAGCTCTTGGAGGTACAGCTGTAGGGACAGGTATCAACACCCCACCGAATTATTCAGAAAATGTAGCAAAGCATATTGCAAAACTTACCGGACTTCCGTTTGTAACGGCTGAAAACAAATTTGAAGCATTGGCTGCACATGATGCGATAGTAGAGGCACATGGTGCTTTGAAAACAGTTGCTGTTAGTTTAATGAAAATTGCCAACGACATCCGTATGCTTTCTTCCGGACCAAGAAGTGGTATCGGCGAATTATTTATTCCTGACAATGAACCCGGTTCGTCCATTATGCCGGGAAAGGTAAATCCTACACAGTGTGAAGCATTAACAATGATAGCTGCACAGGTAATGGGTAATGATGTTACGATTGGTATTGGCGGAAGCAATGGTCATTTTGAACTGAATGTTTTTAAACCGGTGATGATATATAACTTCCTGCACAGCGCAAGGTTGATTGGTGATGGCTGCGTTTCTTTTACTGATAAATGTGCTGTGGGTCTTGCACCTATTGAAGCAAACATCAAAAAACATGTTGATAACAGCCTGATGCTGGTAACAGCATTAAATACAAAAATCGGCTATTACAAAGCTGCTGAAATTGCCCAGAAAGCACATAAAGAAGGAACTACGTTAAAAGCAATGGCAGTGAAATTAGGGTATGTTACTCCGGAACAGTTTGATGCCTGGGTGGACCCTGCTAATATGGTGGGCAAGATTTAGTCTCTTGTAATGCTATTCATTAATAAGATGTGAATTTAGTAAAAACACTATGTTAAAAATAGAAGAATCCCCGGTTCTTCTATTTTTTTTCAGTAAAATTTGCATGTCATAATATTTCGTTTTTATCTTAACAGTCGCAATTATCCAAACCCTTTTAAACTAAAAAATCCGCCAATATGAAAAGTAGTGCACAATCATCTCTTTACTTTTCGGTAAACCAGCATTCAGCTGGAAAACCGGTACAAAGTCAGTCCCCTTATTTAAAAGCAATTCTTTCCGGTAAGCTGATGGCTGCAAGAAGTGAGCAGAATTATGAAATACCTAATCCCGACAGGGCAGCAGCTTTACGGTACATAAAAGAAAGCAAGCTTTCAAATAAATATTGATTATACAAGGAAGATGATTCGACATCAGCAAATAAACCCTTGAGCATAATCCGTAATTAAAAAAACCCCCGATTGGGGGTTTTGTATTTTATGAAATATTATCCGGTAGTTCAGCAATTAAGATACCTGTACTTTATCGCTCACTTCTGTACTGGTTTCAACTGTATCTGGTAAACTACTTTGAGTATGCTTTTTAAAAAATTTCTTCTGAAATATCAACAAAGTAATAACTCCTGTAGAAATTGAGGCATCAGCAATATTGAAGATAGGGCTGAAAAACTCAAACTCATCCCCGCCTATAATTGGCAACCAAGATGGAAAATGTGATTTAACCATCGGGAAGTACAACATATCTACCACACTGCCATGCAGAAATGATGAATAACCATTGGATGAGAAATGTGCAACACCTGAATAGCTTAGGTAATCATTCAATGCAGCATCAAAATGAAGGCCTTTGTCGAAAATCATACCGTAAAACATACTGTCAATCAGATTACCCAATGCTCCGGCA
>JANMFO010000018.1:0-3778 GCA_031374245.1 Chitinophagaceae bacterium
ACACATGATTGAAAGTGCCGAAATAGATGAGAAACATACTGGGTATGGCAAAAATGATAAAGAAGGCATCATTTTTTTCAAAAAAACCGGGCCGCACCTGATGATGGTCCTTGTGCAAGTACCATAGAAACCCATGCATCACAAACCGGTGGGTACACCATGTTATGCCTTCCATTATTAAAAAGACGCCGACCAAAACTAATATATAATAGAGTGCTATCATGCTTATGCTAAATTAAAGGCTTCCGGCCACCTTACCAGTATATTGCCTGTTCCACCATTGTTCTATTTTAGGAAAAGCAATATGAAACCAGGCTGTGTATTTTTCCGGATGTGTTTGTAACGATTGATTGATTTCGAAAATACTTTGATAACAAGTATTCATCACTTCCTCCTTGTTAAAATTAATTATACCGCTATATTGACCAACAAAAACATGGTCAAACTCATATTCTCTTAATCCATTATCAAAATCAGCCTTGTATACAAAGTCAAATAATTTTTCTATAGGTACTTGAAAACCCATTTCTTCCCGCAATCTTCTTATTGCTGCTACTTCTGTTTCCTCGCCAGGAGCCGGGTGACTGCAACAGGCATTTGTCCACAAGCCGCCGCTATGATATTTATCTAAAGCCCTTTGCTGAAGCAGCATTTCTCCTTTTTCATTAAAAATAAAAATACTGAAGGCTCTGTGTAATAAACCGTCAAGATGAACTTGCATTTTTTCTGAAGTGCCTACAGGACTATCATTCTCATCCACTAATATCACCTGCGTCATGTCCATATCAAATAAGCCGTAGCTGATTTTTTACACCTGCCCTGAAAATAATCATTGCTTTTCGGTAATTAGGAATACGGATTCTTTCTTCCAATACCCGGGCAGGCTCTAATCGTTGAATCTTTTTAAATAAAGACTGATAATATTTATAAGCAACGTAAACTCCAAACCTGGCTTTCAAGGGAAGTTTTGCTATTCCTTCGTAGGCCTGCCGGAAATCATTCTGAATATCTTCTTCAATCTGGCTTTTCTGCTGTCCGGTAAAATTATTGAAGTCACATCCCGGGAAATAAACTCTGGCCAAACCATTAAAATCGGCTTTTATATCACGAAGAAAATTTACTTTTTGAAAAGCAGCCCCCAATGATCTGGCAGCATTTTCTAATTTATCGTACAATTCTTTTTTCCCTTCACAAAATACATACAGGCACATTAAACCAACCACTTCAGCAGAGCCATATATATACATATTGTATCCTTCGGTATCATACACTTTTTTATTTAAATCCATTTCCATACTGTGAAAAAAAGCATCAATCAATTTATGGTCAATATTGTATTCGTTTACTGTTCGTTGAAAACTGTTAAGAATCGGGTTAAGACTAATACCCCTTTCAATGGCATCATATGTTTCTGTTCTGAACTGTTGTAATAATGCTGATTTATCATAATCATGAAATGTATCCACTATCTCATCAGCAAAACGGACAAATCCGTATATATTAAAAATGGGCTTTCTTAAATCTTTATGAAGCATCTTTATAGCAGAAGAAAACGAAGTACTGTAGTTCTCAGTAACTATACGACTGCAATTTTCGCTGGTGGTATGAAATAACTGAACCATCAATTGTAAATTAAGAAAATTATCGGAATAGTTTCGTTACTTGTTTTGCTACAACCTCGCCACTTATCAGGCTTGGAGGTACTCCCGGACCGGGCACTGTTAACTGGCCCGTATAAAATAAATTTTTAACTTTTTTACTCTGGCAGGCTGGTCTGAAAATGGCTGTTTGGAGTAACGTATTAGCCAAACCATAGGCATTGCCTTTAAATGAGTTATAGTCAGTTATGAAATCCCTCACAGAAAAGGTTTTTTTGTATATCACTGAATCCAGTATTGTTTCACCAGTATGCTGTTCCAATCTCCTGGCAATAATTTGAAAATATTTTTCCCGTAATTCGTCTGTATCCCCTTCCAATCCTGATGCAACAGGAATAAGGAAAACAATATTCTCACATCCTTCCGGGGCAACAGTATCATCGGTTAAAGATGAAACACTTACATAAAACAAAGGTTCAGCAGGCCAATCAGGATCTTTATAAATCTCCTGTCCATGCTGACCAAATGGTACATCAAAAAATAAGGAATGGTGTACCAAATGTTTAATTTTTTTACTCAATCCAACATAATACATTAAACAGGAGGGGGCCATTACCTTTTTATCCCAATATTTATCAGAATAGCTCTGATATTGCGCAGGTAATAATTTTTTTTCTGTAAACTGGTAATCAGCACCACTTATTACCACATCAGCCTCATAAATATTTTTATCAGTTACTACTTTCCCAGCTACTGATTTATCGACAACAATTTGTTTTACATTTTCTCCAAAATGAAAGGTAACCCCTAGTTCTTTGGCCAGCCTGTACATTCCTTCAACAACTGCATACATACCACCCTGAGGATACCAGGTACCTCCCTTTATATCAGCATAATTCATCAGGCTGTACAAGGCCGGTGTATCTTCAGGCAGAGCTCCCAAAAACAAAACAGGAAATTCCATCATCTGCCGCAGCTTGGGATGTTTGAAATATTGCGCTATATGTTTTTTAATGGAAGAAAAAACCTGGAGTTTAAAAACACCGCTAATGGTTTCCCAATCCATAAACTCTGTTAGAGAACGACTGGGCTTAAACACTAATTTATTTACTCCTACTTCGTATTTATAGGCTGCCCCCTTTAAATACTTATCAAGTTTTATTCCGCTACCGGGTTCTAATGATTCAAAAACATTTTTCAAAGCTTCATAATCAGCGGGCATATCGGTATAGCTATCATTCCAGTAAATTCGATAAGAAGGATCTAAACGCTGAAGGCTATAATAATCTGAAACCTTTTTTCCAAACTGAGCAAAATACCTGTCAAACACATCAGGCATCCAGTAAAAACTTGGACCCATATCAAAAGTAAAACCATTTTCTTTCAATTGTCTTGCACGACCACCGGGTGTCTCGTTCTTTTCTACTACAGTAACCTTCCAGCCAGCTTTAGCCATAAAAGAAGCAGCAGATAAACCGGCAAACCCACTACCAATAACAACAACAGATTTTTCAACCACAGAATAATTTTTTAATACCGGCTGATTTGTTCCTTCAATAATTTTCTTGCAAAGTGTATCCTGCTTTTGATGGTACCCAGCGGCTCTGTTAATACATCAGCTATCTCATTATACTTATACCCGTCAAAGTACAATAAAAAAGGAGTTTTAAAAATTTCAGGTAATTCCTGTATAGCTTTATTCATTTCCTTAATCCGCATATCGCTTTCTGCAACATTTGTTACAGTAGCCTGCCGTTGATTAATCAGGAAATCATTTGGTGTATTATCAAATATTGTTTTTTGTTTTGCTTTCCGGCGATAATTATTAATAAAAATGTTACGCATAATGGTAAACAACCAGGCCTTTATATTAGTTCCCGTACTGTACTTTTCCTGGTTGGCCAAAGCCTTGTACATTGTGTCCTGGTAAAGATCATTTGCGGCTTCATTATCCCTGGTAAGATTAATAGCAAATGGCTTTAAAAACTCAGCATTGTTGAGGAGGAGTGAGTTAAATTCTGTGGTTGACATATTTTTCTGTTTAATTGTTATGGGTACAAAACTAAACAAAAAAACATATTATAAACTAATTTTTGTTTAATCTTTTTTAAAAAATATTAAACAATTGAAAGCCAGCATTTTAACACTGAAATTGACAAATCAGCTGAGAGAAGACACAA
>JANMFO010000048.1:0-8925 GCA_031374245.1 Chitinophagaceae bacterium
GTCTTTTTCCTTATTAAAAAGCTGGTCTTCCCTTTTTTTCTTTAGCTCCTCACTCAGCATTACCTGCTCAGCTTCAAAGTCTTTATACATCTTGTCCAACTCTGTTTGTTTGGCATCAATATCTTTTTGCCAGTCGAGGGCAATGTTATCCAATTGTTTTTGCGCCTCTTTGTAGTCTGGTATCTTATCCAGAATATACCTTGTATCAATAATGGCATACTTCTGGGAAAACCCTGCTATGCCAAATCCCAATAAACAGATAAGAAGAAAAATCTTTTTCATATAAAATGGAATTAGTGATTTAATAATTAGAATTAATTTTTTATTCCGGTTCAAAGCCAAGCATGAATGTAAAACGGGAAGCACCTTTCAGACCACTCTGTCCCGCCTGTATACGATCAAGCCCTACACCATAGTCAAACCCAAGCAAACCAAACATTGGAAGGAAGAACCGCATACCCACTCCAACGCTGCGGCGCAGCCGGAAGGGGTTATAATCTTTATAATTATACCAGCCGTTCGCCGCTTCAAAAAAGGTTAATGCATAGATGGTGCTGCTGGGATTAGTTACCAGCGGCATGCGCAACTCTAACGTGTATTTATTAAATATGGTAAAGAACTGAGTTGCATTTTGCTGATCAGGATTTACTGTCGGGTCTGATGATTGATACACCGGGTAGCCACGATGAGCAACAATATCATAGCCTAATAATCCAAAGTTGTTGGTCAATCCTGCATCACCCACCTGGAATCTTTCAAATGGTGAGTAATCGAGATCTTTATTATACCGGCCCATAAAGCCATACTTAGCAGCTATTTTCAATACTAACTGGCGACTCTTATCAGCACCCATTGCTTTACCAATTGGCACAAACCACTCTGCATTAAATCTCCACTTATGGTACTCAGGGTTTTTATATTTATTTTCTGAGGTAGTACTTTTAAATAAAGAATAAGGTGGTGTGAATTGAACACTGGCCATCAGGTTAGATCCGCTTGTCGGAAACGTCGGGTTGAATACGGATGAACGTTGCAAACCAATTTTAAAACTTACATTATTTGAGATCCCCGATCTAAAATTCTGATCAAAGATTGGATAGTTAAGTAACTTATACTGGGTTATATTTAATGTATACACAAGGCTGAAAAAGTCATCTGGCCATTTTAATTGTTTACCAAGTGATACAGAGAAGCCTGTTGTTTTCAGGTAATTCGTATCGGATCTTGCCTGGTCTATTTGCCCTGTAAAAGGATCAAAAGCATTAGAATATTTACTGCTATTGACTCCAAAAGTCAATGAGTTCCTTTTCTTACCTCCCAGCCATGGTTCTGTAAAAGAAGCACTATAAGACCGGTAAGCCCGGCCATTGGACTGAACCCTGACACTTAACTTCTGTCCATCTCCTGTTGGCAATGGATCCCATGCTTGTTTCTTCCAGATATTCCTGATAGAAAAATTATTGAAGGTAACACCTAATGTACCAGTAAGCCCAACGCCACCGCCCCATCCGGCTGATAACTCCAACTGGTCAGATGATTTTTCTTCCAGCTTCCAGTTAATGTCAACTGTTCCGTCACTGGCATCGGGTACAACACCCGGGTTAATGGTTTCCTGGTTAAAGAATTGCAGATTGCTTAACTCTCGTTGAGAGCGGATAAGATCAGACCGGCTGAATAATTCACCGGGCACTGTTCTTAATTCCCGGCGAATTACATAGTCCTTTGTTTTTTCGTTACCGGCAATGGTAACATTTTTCACCCGTGCCTGCGGGCCTTCAACAATTCTTATTTCATGATCAATTGTATCATTATACACAGCTGTTTCTACAGGTTCTACTCGAAAGAAAAGATAACCATCATCCATATAAAGTCCGCTGATGTCGCCACCTTCCTGTGTAAGCTCTTTACCAAGGCGTTTGTTTAAAAGACCAATATTATAAATATCGCCTTTATTAATCCCCAGTAAAAGATTTAGTATGGAATCAGAGTATTTAGAGTTGCCTTTCCATACCATATTACCAAAGTAATATCGTCGTCCTTCATCTACTTTTAAATCAAGGTTCAGATTACCTTTAGCAACTATTGCTGTGTCTTCAATTATCTGCGCATCACGATATCCAATTGAATTGTAATAATCCAATACTTTTTCCTTATCGTCTTCGTATTTCTTTTGATCAAATTTTGAACTGCTCAGTAGTTTGAAACGAAAATATGGATCAAGTAATTTTTTTGTTTTGCTCATCGAAAGAAAGCCCCAGTCCCTGACATATTGATTGAAAGAAAATGGTTTGTTTTCACCATATGGGCTTGGCGTTTCTTCATTCTTCAATGTAATCTTGCTCATTTCTTTTGAGCCTTTCATTTGCTTCTTTAGCTTTAAACCATCTACATTTTCGTTCCCGTAAAAGCGTACATTATCTATGCGGACTTTATCTCCTTTGTCAACATAAATAGTCATCGCATTAGAATTTACAAAAGCAGGATCCGGTTTTTCCTCAATCCGCACTTTTACATTACGGTAAGATTTCTCTGTATAAAATTTTGTAATCCTTTCAATAATTTCCCGGCGGGTATTTTCTGTAATAATGGTTTGCTTTGCCAGGTTTATTTTTCCCTGAATATCTTCTTCTTCTGTTTTTTTAATCCCGACAAATTTAAAATTACCGAGACGGGGACGTTCCTGTACACTTACTTCAATCCATACTTTATCATCATCTACCCGTGTAACATACACCTGCACATTTGAAAAAAGTTTTTGACGCCACAGGTTGGTAATCGCTTTTGCGAAAACATCTTCACCCGGATGCATGAATTTATCCCCCGGTTGCAGATTAGCAATTGAATAAACAATAGAGGTGTCGAGGTGTTTGATACCAGTGATGGTAACATTGGCGATGGTATATTCCTTGGGAATACGGGCATTCAGCCATTCAAGCAGTTTAGGATCTATTGATGTTGGTTTTGTAGTATCCTCCTGTGCCTGCACATGCTGTGCAGCTACAAAAACAACTATCAGAATAGCACTTAGTCTTAGTAAAAATCGTTGCATGTTTGATTGTTCAATGTCAGCTGAAAATATTCTTTCTCCCTTTTGGCGAGGCACAACAGGTTTGTTACCTGTATTTTATAGTTCAATCCGCCGTTTTTATCCGGCGGCAAATTAACGGTAAAAATCGAAAGTGTTTGTTAAAGAAAAGGCGAAAAGCCCTGCTGTAAAGCCCTTTTAACACTGGCAAACCTTCAATATTCACTTTTCATTGGTTGCCGGCAGCTCTGTTGCTACCTGCTCCCCTGTTTTTCCAAATCTTCTTTCCCGTCCCTGGTAATCTATTATGGCTTCGTAAAGATTTTCCTTTCTGAAATCGGGCCAGCGAACATTGGTAAAATAAAGCTCTGCATATGCCAATTGATATAACAGGAAATTACTAATCCGGTATTCACCACTGGTTCTTATCATCAGTTCGGGATCAGGAAATTCACTGGTGCAAAGAAATCGTTGTAGTGTATCCTGATCAATGGCTTCAATACTCAGTTTTCCCTGTTTTACTTCGTAAGCAATATTTTTTACCACATTCAAAAGCTCCCACCGGCCGCTATAACTTAATGCCATTATCAGGTTCAGTCCGGTGTTATCTTTTGTTATGTCAAGAGCTTCTTTTAATTCTTTCTGCGCATAGTCCGGTAACATACTCATGTCGCCAATTACATGCAGACGTATATTATTTTTATCCAGGCTGTCTACTTCTTTGCGTATGGTGCTGACCAATAATTCCATCAGGCCAACCACTTCATACTCCGGCCTATCCCAATTTTCTGTAGAAAAAGCATAAAGTGTCAGGTACTCTATGCCGAGTTCCGCCGAACCTTCTACAATATTCCGCACACTTTCTACCCCATGAAAATGACCAAAAAGCCGGTCTTCCCCCTTTTCTTTTGCCCAGCGGCCATTCCCATCCATGATGATAGCAATATGTCGGGGAAGGTTTTTTTTATCGACTTTTTCTAATAACTGAGACATAATTGGGGCCTGAATTTCGGGGCACAAAGGTATCATGGTTTCCCGGATTTTGGGGGTTTTGTCAGAAAAAAAGAAATGCCCGGAATACCGGGCATTTCTAATGATAAAAGCTGTCAAAAATTAATTGCGTCCCCAAACGGCAACTCTGGATTTTCCTCTCACAAAGCCCTTTGTTTCATACCAGAACTCGATTTTGGATAGATGCCGTAAGCCACCGTCAAGATCTATAACCCGGCTTTCACTTCCTTGTGCAAACCGGTTGCGTAGTTCCACATCCTGCACAGTACCATTATCGAAATGGACTTTCATGGAGTACATCCTCAAAGGGCCATCAGTTACTTTCAGTTTAATCTGGCGAACGTCATCCTTCCAGTTTCCAAAATGAATAACATCATGATCTGCTCCAAAGCTTACTTTCTTATCCTCCAGAAAAAACCAATCACCGTCATTATGCTTTGTGCTGGTAAATGCTGCAGAAAGACTAAAAACAGATACAATAGCAAGACTGTAAAAAAATGTTTTGAGGCGCATAGTGGTAAATTATTAAGATTGATAAATAGGTTTTACAACAGACTGTTACAAAAACATATTAGTTTAAATCTACAGCTAAATAAAGATAATTTTAGCAATTCACTATAACCTTAATGGGTGGTTTGTCCGGATAATGCATGCTGCAAGGGATGAAACTATTCCTTAATTAGCCGTCGGGCATTTGTACGATTGCAGGTTAAACGTAACGTGGAACATGGCTGTTACAAACTGGTCCTTTTGCTGGCTGTTGCCTCGTTGCCTACCGGGAACACCAATGGGTTCGCCAATTTCATACGATCTATCACTTAATAATAATCCATTGGGGGTGCTGCCATCCGGATTGAGTCGAAACACTGCAGGATCAACATAAGTCTTACTTACATCATCCAGGTAATCGGTATTAGTAAACCGGTGCAATACTTCAAATCCAATATTTATTCTTTCATTAAGTGCATATTTGATACCTGCACCAAAAGGAATGCTGATCCCCATAGAGCTATATTGCTTACGATCGGGATACAAACTGCTTCCTTGCCCCTCGGTAACCAATGGTCTTAAAAATATTTTTTGTCCCTGCAGGTAGGCGTAAGGATCATAACTAAAAACCCCTGCACCGAGTGTTATATATGGGGTAAAACTATATTCCGGCTCACCGGGCATAAAACGGAAGAAGTTAAAGTCTCCTTGCAGACTCAACTCCCAAACCTTACTGTTGAAACTAAGGTTTCGACTGTACATATAGCTATTGTGGGTGTTGTATTGGTCAGAGTAGCCTAACTGGGCAAAGCTGGCCCCAATCCTCATAGCAATATAATTGCCAAAGTTTTTCCGGAAAAAAAGTGAGGCGGCAAGTTTTGGCGTATTCAGGCGGCCACGGGTATTTATATCGCCAAAATACTGACCAGCACCGATACCAATACCAAATTCACCTTCCTGCACTATTGCATTTTGGGCATTCAGATTACTACCCAAGAAAAAGGTGCTCAGGGAAAATAAAATTGCGGCAAAAAACTTCTTCGTCATAACTGTAAAATATGGTCCGGGATTTAATATAACGCTAAAAGTAGCAATTTCTTATTATCAGGTCGTTATTTTAGTTGCGCTTATCCAGCCCCCAGGTAAGTTTATTACGAAGGGTTTGTAAGAAATTGTTTTCACTAAGGCGAACAAGCTTGATATAAAAGCTCTCTTTCTTTACTGCCAGTTGCACATTTTTGTTAATAATCACCCTTCTTGAATCGAGTGCACAAATAATATGATCTGACCGGCTTTCAATTTCGAAAGAGATGATGTTATTGTCAGGTACTATAATAGGCCGGACATTCAGATTGTGCGGCGCAACGGGTGTAATAACAAAACTACCGGAGTCTGGAAATACTATCGGACCGTTGCAGCTTAGTGAATATCCTGTCGATCCGGTAGGTGTGGCCACAATAAGTCCATCGGCCCAATAAGTATTTAAAAATTCACCATTCAGGTAAGTATGAATTTTTATCATTGAAGCCACATCTCTTTTATGAATAGAAAATTCATTAAGTGCATATGGCACATTACCAAACATGGGTGAGTCCGCATCGAGATGGATCATGGTCCGCTTATCCACCACATACGTTCTTTTTGCAATGGCTTTCACTGCTGTTTGCACTTCTTCACGGCCAATACTTGCCAAAAAACCCAGTCGGCCAAAATTGATACCCATGATTGGGATATCCTTATCCTTCACAATGGTAATTGTATCCAGCAATGTTCCATCCCCACCCAGGCTGATGATACATTCAGTATCGTCAGAAAGATCTTCAGAAAGGGCAAAAGTTTTTGTATCAGCCGGCAGGTTGATACTGTCTTTTATCTGTTCATAAAAATTCAGGAAAATAAATGGTTCGATTTTCTGCTTAGCCAGTTCATCAAAAAACAACTGTACGTCTGGTAGTTGTTCATCTTCCATTGCCCTGCTGTAAATAGCTGCCTTCATATTTTATCAGAAAATTGTCTTGCGATGAACAAATATACCGTTTTGTCCTAACTGGTTAAATGTCCATTCCAGCTTAAAGGTAACATCATAAAAGGTTAGTATATCAATACCAAAACCACCAGAGTAGAGCATCTTATTAGAAAGCATATTATCTCCGGGCTGTGGATTGTGAACGTAGCCTGTATTGCCATAAATTTTCGCAAAAATGCGAACTGGTATCCGTTGAGCTTCTTTCCCTTTTTTTACCGGTGGAATCCTGATATTAAAATTCAACATCTCTCTTGTAAGTGTTGTTTTAAGATAACCACCCGCCACACCATCTACTACATAGTATTCATATCCCTGCATAAAAACATCTCCGTATCCCAAAAAACGCAGGTTGTAATAGGGTTGTTTAAATGGTGCCTTAATACTGCCATATAAATTCAGGTTCAAAAAAGTTTTTGGCCACAAATGCCAGCTTGCAGAACTTTTTACAGAAACTGCCCATTGATTGATGATTTTACTAATGCCTCTTTTACCAGCTGAAAATTGTAGTGCATACCCTTTGGTTGGATAAGGAATATAATCAAGGTCGAAAAAAGACATAACATAATACACTTCAGGAAACCGTATGCTATTCCCGGTAGCATTAAAATAAGACGGATTAAGTTGTATAAGAGTATCGCTGACTTTTTCGACTGCATATCCGATACCAAAGCTATGCTGGGTTTTTATAGCCCTTCTGTACGTTAGTTCAAGATTGGCCCTTGTGAAGCTGCGCAGATAGTTATCTTTATCCTTTAAAAAAACCTGTTTATCATTAACTGTATTATAATTTACTTCCCGGTTTTTCCCCATAGAGAAGCTGGTATTCATTCCCCATTTTAACTTCTTGTCAATATATAAGCGACCATAGCTGAAAGAAATTTCTTTTGTATAACCGTTTACAAACAACATTTTTAATTTGTCATTTCTTCCAGTTGCATTGTAGTATAATAGTTTTGCCCCATAATTTACCCGGCTGAGACTTGCTTTCTGCTCAACAATCCATTGGTTAAGGTTTCTGTCAACCGGCTTCAGATAAGGAACCGGGAACAAATACCAACGTTCTTTCAACTCAACTTTTATATGTATTTTATTCCCTTCGAAGTTTTTTGCCGCAACAATTACATTGTGAAAAAGAGCCGTATTCATCAATTGCCGCCGGGCATCGTCAAATTTTTTTACAATAACTGATAGTGGGTATGTTTCGCCAGTTTTAAGAGGAATCTCACGTAAAATAATATGAGCTTTTGTCCTTTTATTTCCTGTAATAACAATATCTCCTACTTCGTATAAAAAATCGACGGAAGGTTTTGCCGTAGTATCAATCACTTTTTCATCTGGAGATGTTTGTGCAAACAGGCTGCAGCAAAAAAGGAATGCAGCAATAAGGCAAAAACTGTATTTTTTTTCCCGCTGCATTATGAGTGTAAACAAGTACGTCTGGGTTAAAAAAGAAGTAGCTATGTCTGTTGTAAAATACCAATAAAAATCATCAGATTTTTAAATAGTTCATCAAATTATCATAGTTACTCTTTAATTCATTGGCATATAGTTCTTCGCCAAAGAAATATTTTATTGTGTACTCGTAACGTTGAAAAGTAGCCACAATGTCCGAAACTTCAGGCTTATTGATGCGTATGGTAACCTGCATCAACCCGGTTTCGGCATCATTAGAAGTATTTAATTGTGTAATCTGAGCATCGTTAGTTTCTACCAGTTTACTGATTTCATTGAATGAATACTGGTTACTGCTCATTTCCAATACAATCAACCCACCGGGTTCATTAAGGCTCATAAATTCCGAGGAAAATTTCAGCAGATCATTGTAAACTACAGTTCCGGTTAGTTCATTGTCCTCTGACACAACGGGAACCACACTAAGGCCGTTCTCTACGGCTATTTGTACTGCTTTCAAAAAATGTTCCTCTTCTTTTATAGAAACTGTTGCAAAAGCCTGCTCCAGTTCAGCCAGCTCTGAATTATCATTTTCTGCCTGCAATAAATCATCCTCGCTGACAAGCCCTACATATTTATCACCTTCAACAATTGGCAGGTGCGTCACATGATTATCGTTCATCATTTGCAATGCCTGATACACCTTGTCCTGAAGATGCAGGTAGGGAAGCGTTTGAGATAATAGTTCTCGGGTTAACATGGATAGCGGCTTTATGTTTTATCAAAGACATCAACGATCAGACAACTGTTGCAGGCTCATTGAGTTTTTTCAAAAATTTATGCAGAATAGCATTGAATTCATCGGGAACTTCCATCATTGGTGCATGACCGCATTTGTCTACAAAGTGAAGTTCACTGTTGGGAATGAGCTTGTTAAACTCTTTTGCCACAAAAGGTGGAGTAATTGTATCGTTATTACCCC
>JANMFO010000056.1:0-5589 GCA_031374245.1 Chitinophagaceae bacterium
TGGTTCATTGGCAACCACGCATAAAAGCCAGGGATCTGATATGGGATTGTTTGGCGGTTTTCTCGGCTGGGAAGCCTATGATGAACGTTTGCCCGAATCAGATAAACATATTGCGACAGCAGGAATAAATAGTACCATCAATATTGTTGATATTGGCAACGGCCATCCTAATCTTTATAAAATAACGCTCAGTAATAATAAAGAAACAAGAAAGCTCACCGCCATTTCCACCGGCGGGGGAATGATTGAAGTGATAGCAATTGATGATTGTACCGTTTCCATGGCAGGCGATTATTTTGAAACACTGATCTACTGCAATAAGCCGGAAGGCATTTTACAATTTTTAAAAGCCACCATAAAGGCTGATGATATTAAATTTCATAAGGGAGCGATAAGTTTTATAGAAATAAAATCACAGTCTTTTTTAGATGCGGCTATTTATAAAGAGCTGCAGCAAATGGAAGGGGTTTTATGTATCAAACAACTGCAACCCGTGCTGCCGGTACTGGCCCGCAAAAATTTACAGGTGCCTTTTATTACCTGTAATGAAATGCTGGAGTATAATAAAGACAAAAACAAAGCCCTTTGGGAACTGGCCGTTGATTATGAAATGGCAAGAGGAAATATTACGGCAACAGAAGTAGTGGAGAAGATGCGCAGTATTATTCATATTATGGGCAATGCCATTGAAAGGGGTTTGAAAGGAACAAAATATAAAGACCGAATATTAGGATCGCAGTCGCCGCAGTTCAGGGAAAAAATGGATGCCGGACAATTAATAGGTGGTGATGCTAATAACCGAATTATTATGTACACCAGTGCTATGATGGAAGTAAAATCATCCATGGGAGTTATTGTAGCTGCACCAACAGCTGGAAGTTGCGGAGCCTTACCGGGAGCCCTGTTTGGCACTGCACATTCATTAGCATTGTCTGAAGATGATTTGGTGAAAGCAATGCTCTCTGCAGGATTGATTGGTGTGTTCATTGCAGCACATGCCACATTTGCGGCAGAGGTGGGTGGTTGTATGGCCGAAACCGGATCAGGTGGAGGTATGGCCGCAGCAGCCATAGTAGAAATGAAAGGCGGAACCTTGCAGCAATCCATCAGCGCAGCTTCTTTGGCGCTGCAAAATTCATTGGGTATTATTTGCGATCCTATTGGCAACCGGGTGGAAGCTCCCTGCCTGGGAAGAAATGTGATGGCGGCCACCAATGCGGTGTCATGTGCCAACATGGCTTTGTCTGATTATGAAAAACTGATACCATTGGATGAAGTAATTGAAACCATGAAAGCGGTCGGCGACCAGATACATCATACCTTACGCTGCACCAACCTGGGCGGACTCTCCATAACCAATACTGCCAAAAAAATTGAAGCCATGCTGGAAGGACAACCGCAGCATTTTTTTAAGAGTTGTTAATATCTCCTCACAAATATGCTATCACTTCGTTGAAGAAAAATTTCCCTGCGCCTTTCTTCGCATAAACGATAGCATTTATAATACCTGAACAAATCTACCGTTGCGAAGGTGGTTTTATAGTAACAGCCGGTGGACGTTGCCCCGATGGCTTTTCAAAAGAGTCATCGAGGCTGCCGGAAGCGGCCCATTCATTGATCAGCGGATATGATATGCCAATATCTCTATGCAGAGCTTCGCAAAGTTCATCACGGGATAATTCACGGCACTCAATACCATGGATGGTTTTTGAAAAACGGGCATTGCCCCAAAGAAGGATCATTTCACCGGGATAGTTTCGTCGTGCATAGAGACGTTGATTAAAGATGCTTCCCGTCCTTGATGCTTCATAGCCCTCTGTAAATAAGGAATACGAAACCGGTTCGCTGATCATCCGGCAATAAAAATATTCATTACCCGGAAGTGGTTTTATCCAGACGAGGTGGGATCCTTCCTGTGGTTCCAGCTCAACCGGTACCACCGGATCATTATGAATAAAAGTTCCCTGTCCGATCGGCAAGAGAACATTCAGCAATAGCGGTGCATCGGCAAAATATTCCCGGTTGTTAATAGTTACTTTCACACTGCCATGATTAAGGATGCCAAGGTCCAGCATATAACCAGCTACACGGGATGCATTAAAACCTAAGGAAAGCAATAATTCATAAAAGGCATTCGCCATGGGCCAACAGGTGGCGCCAGCACCGGTAGCCAGGTAATTTTCAAAAAATTCTTCTGCATCCAGACCGGGCAATGGTTTATCACCACCTCTTCTCAGGGCAATCATTTTTCGGATATTATCAAAAGGCAGGTGATGGCACCAGGCAGCATATAATTGTTGAAGTGTAGTAAGATCAGTCGTTGCCGGAAAAGGAAAATCCAGTTTTGCCAGTACCCGGTTGACTAATTGGTTGGATAATCCGTTCATGAAATGAAGGTAAAAATCTTTTTTGGGAAATAATGTGCTGCCGGCTGCTCAGTACCTTTATGGTATGGCCGATGTGCATGATAGGAAAACAAGAAGCTACAACATGTCGCAGATAAAAGGCGGCAACACCAAACCGGAATTGCTGGTAAGAAAATTCTTACATGCCAATGGCTTTCGCTACAAACTCCACGATAAAACATTACCTGGCAAGCCCGATATGGTATTACCGAAGTACAAAACCATCATCTTCATTCATGGTTGTTTCTGGCATGGGCATGCCAACTGTAAATATTATAAAGTACCAAAAACAAGAACCGACTGGTGGCTGCATAAAATAAACACCAACAAAGCCAATGATGCAAAAGCGGTGAAGGCATTGAAGAAAGAAGGATGGAAAGTGATAATGGTTTGGGAGTGTAAGCTGAAGCCGGTTAAAATCGAAAAAACACTGGCTTCAATTGTAAAAAAATTATAGTCATTTAAGCTGTCAGCCTTCAATTAATATCTTTTAACCTGCTTTTTAATTCCGGCAATTCATCTTTTATAACATCCCACACCAATTGAAGATCCGTACCAAAATATTCATGAATGAGCCGGTTTCTCATGCCTTTTATCGCAGCCCATTTAATGCCGGGATTTTCTTTTTTAATATCTTTTGGCAAAAGTGAAACAGCCTCTCCTATTACCTGGATATTATACAGGCAGGCTTCCACTGTCATAAAATGCGAAGAAAACTGTTCAAAAGAAAGTCCGGCGGTGTAGGATTGAATGTGTTCAATGCACTCCAGAATGTCTTCAATTATTGCAGAAGGTTTACGCTCAGGCATACACAATATCTTTTTGAACGTAAACCAGGTATTTGGGTTTGATAGCCCGGATAGGAACTACATCGGTTTTAATACCAAACAAATCTTCTATCTCATCGGCCATGGTTACAAAATCCAACCCCATTGCCCCGGTTATCTCCACGGCAATATCAATATCACTTTTTTCGGTGGCTTCCCCCCTTGCATAAGAACCAAATACACCCAGCTTTGAAACCGGGTACTTTCGCTGTAGCTCAGGTTTATGCTGCCTCAATATGCCAAGTATTTGTTCCAGTGTGTACATTAATACAAAGTAACTGATTTTTTTCATTTGTTTTCCCTTGTGGACAACCGCACAAAATAAACAGCAACAAAGCCAATGATGCAAAAGCGGTGAAGGCATTGAAGAAAGAAGGGTGGAAAGTGATAATTGTTTGGGAATGTAAGTTGAAGTCTGCGAGAATTGAAAGGATGCTGATTTCTTTATGTAAAAATCTATCAGCATAATTACCAGTAAGTGGTATAGTTTGTAAACATGATTGTGTTTATCTTGAATCCGCATGTTAAAGGAACAAAAAGACAAATGGAGTTATGGCAAAAGCAACTAAAGTAGTGATGATACCCGATGAACTGGTAATAAACAGAATCTATCTTATCCGTGAACAGAAGGTAATGCTAGACCGGGATTTAGCAGAGCTGTATGGCATTGAGACCAAACGATTGAAAGAGGCCGTTCGCAGAAATAGTAACCGCTTTCCGGAAGACTTTATGTTTGAAATGTCCACCGGAGAACTGGAAGATTGGAGGACGCAATTTGCGACCTCCAATTCTGAAAAGATGGGTCTACGCCGTCCGCCATTTTGTTTCACCGAACAGGGAGTAGCCATGCTTTCTTCTGTACTGAACAGTGAAACTGCCATTCGTGTAAACATTCAGATAATAAGAGTGTTCACCAAAATGAGGGAACTGCTGCTCACTCACAAGGACATCCTGCTGCAATTAGAGAAAATGGAAAAGAAACTTACCGGCCACGATGAAGACATTGCCCTGGTATTTGAATACCTGAAACAATTGCTGAACCCGCCGGTGCAGCCCCGGCGAAAAATTGGGTTTAAAAGAAAAGATGAAACTGATTGATTGGTAAATACGATTAATCGTAACGTTAGCAATGCCTGCGTCGGGTATTTATTTTCCCAATAGGAAAATAGATTACCCGGGTTTCCCGGAAAACAAGCTGTTGTACCAGAGGTTTAAACATAAAACCGCTTTGGCATACCCTTTGAAAATACCTACTTAGTTTTTCAAGATATTGGATTTTAACTACGGGGCTGGATTTTCATCCGGCCCCTTTTTTATTTTACTGCCTGGCTTTAATAAAACACTTCCGGTACTCCTCCACTTTATCGGTATTAATAATATCAACACCCGGTTGCAGCAACGGCTGCCATGATGCTGCATTATCCGGAATGCTCCATAGCCGCAGCAACTTGCTCATATCATTTACGTTTTCAACTAACTCTCTTTCTCTTTAAAGGAAATCTGGTAAATTGTTACCAATTTGGTAACAATGTGCTATATTTACAAAACGCTTATGAGAATAATTGCCGTAAAAACATTGAAGGGGTATTCAAAAAAGAAGAAAGAAGCGGAGCAGTCATTATTTGCATGGTATGAGGAAGCCAGCAATGCAACCTGGAAAAACCACAACGAACTAAAAGTGCAATTCCGTAATGCCTCAATAGTGGGTGATAAAAGAGTAGTCTTTAATATTCACGGTAATAAATACCGCCTGATTGTTGATATTGAATACCGGCTGCAGATAATTTTCATTGTATGGATTGGCACTCATACCGAATATAATAAAATAGACGTAAAAAAAGTAGTGTATGTTAAAACCGATTAAAACAAAGAAAGAATATGAAGTGGCATTGCAGCACATTTATGGACTGATGCAGAAAGACCTGAAATCCGGCAGTAAATTTTCTGATGAGCTGGAAGTGCTTTCCATACTGGTAGAAGCGTATGAAAAAAAGCATTATCCCATACCGCCGCCACATCCGCTGGAAGCCATTAAGTTCCGGCTGGAGCAAATGGGGATTGATGAAAAAGAACTGACCGCTATTTTGGGTGGCCGCAGCCGTAAGTCAGAAATATTAAGTGGCCGCAGAAAACTGTCTCTCACTATGATTCGTGAACTGCATTTTAAATTAAATATTCCCGCCGAAACACTGATAGCCGCTTACTGATACATTCTTGATTCAGCTATCAGCGTTTCATAAAATATTTCCTGCACTCCTCCACGGTATCCGTATTAATAATATCAACACCCAGTTGTTGTAACCGCTGCCACGATGCTGCATTATCCGGGATGCCCCATAGCCGCAGCAACTTACCCA
>JANMFO010000071.1:0-1687 GCA_031374245.1 Chitinophagaceae bacterium
CGGGTAAGCTCTTCAATAGTTATTTCTATTCCGGTTCCTAAATGATATATCTGGCCATTTGTTCCAGGTGTTTCCATCGATAATACTGTCCCCTCTACTGCATCAGTTATGTAACAAAAATCCCTTGTCTGGTCATGACCATAAATCAGGTAAGGGTTCTGTTTATTCCTGAAACGGATAACCAAATGAGGGATTACATGATTAAAACCCATTCTCGGCCCAAAAACATTATGATAGCGGATAATGGTTGTTTCAAACCCCAGCATTTTTGAATAATTCAAAAAACCTGACTCACCCAGAATTTTTGTTACTGCATATGTAAAACGGGGATGTGCAATGTTCTGTATCGTTAGCGGCACTTCTTCCGGTGTGGGAATTTTATAGCCGAATGCATCTACAGTGCCTGCATAGTTTTCGCTGGTAGAAGCAAATACCACCTTGCCAATTTTCGAACGGCGTATCCATTCCAGTGTATATAAAGCAAGTGAAGTATTAATCCGGATAACTTCATGTGGTTTACTGTTGGCATTATCTACACCAACTAAAGCTGCCATCATATAAACATGATCATATTCATTATCCAGCTTTTCATAAGCTTCAGGATACGAAAAATCATCTTCAATTACTTTGATGTTATGCTTAGTTACCAATTCATCAAATTCTTCATCCCTGTTTTTCTTCATAAAATTATCAGCGATGGTAAGTTCATAATCACGGTTTTCTGCCAGGTACTTCGTAATATTAAAACCAATAAAACCAGCTCCGCCGAGTATTAAAACTTTTTTACTCATAAATAATTATTCTAGTATAGCTAAATAAATTTTGTAAGATTAAAGATCACCCCGGCCAATTACTTTAACCGTATGCTTTTCAGCAAGTAATTTTATTTCTTCGTTGGTAAGCACCCCAATGGTGTCATAAATAAATGAAGGAGGCTGTACCATCAATTTATTCAACAGGCCCGGGTTATTCCGGTATTCTTTATGCCCGGTAGTTATCACTATCAAATCATATTGCTGTTGCAAGAGTTCATCCAGGTTCTGATTCACCCAGGTATCTTTTTCTTCCCAATACAAAACATGCGGATCATGCAATGAAATATTACTTCCGTTTATTTCCAGTTGATCATAAAACCCTTCTACCGGCGTATATCTTGTATCCCCTACATCGTTCAGATAGCTTACACCCAGCAAAAGAATATTTTTATCTTTTAGTGAGCCATTGAATTGAGATTGCAAATATTCAAAAGCATACTCCGGCATTTTATCATTGATATGGACACCTTTTTCACTTTGATGAAGCCTTTCACTGCTACCAAACAAATTCATCCTTGCCCAACTGGCCAGCAATGGATCTTTTGTTAAACAATATCCGCCCACACCCAAACCGGGTAACATAATATTTTTATGTGTGGGCCGCATGCGAATGGCATTCACCACTTCATATATATCCACACCAGCTTCTTCGGCAAAACGGCTCCATTCTACCATAAAGGCGATGTTCATAGCCCGGAATGAATTCTCCAGCACCTTCGCCATTTCAGTGGCATTGGTATTGCCCAGTCGTGTTAACGGGTACTCATCTGTTTTAATAACTGTCCGTAAAAACTTTTCAACTGCCATCGAACTCACTTCATCCGTTCCTGCAAAAACACGGTAGAAATTCTGAATGGAGTCAATATACTTCG
>JANMFO010000094.1:0-3796 GCA_031374245.1 Chitinophagaceae bacterium
CGCCGAAGCAGCCGGGGTCAAACGTCTTATCATCACTCACCATGACCCCGATCATGATGATACGTTCTTGCAAGCCATGGAAGCCGAATGCAAAGCTATCTTTCCGAACTCCTGCTTTGCCAGGGAAGGAATGGAAGTTACAATCTGATTCTACCACTCGTTTATAAGTCATCTGTATAAGCGGCAGACGAATTATTTAACCAGCTGCATTGCTATTATCATCGTCCCTTGTGTCACTCACTTCAGGGTTCTGTTTGCTGCTGTGCATTTGCGAAGTGTTCTTTTGGGTTCGATATTTTCTGAAAGATTCAAGAACTGATAAAGGGTAAAGTATTACAAAACATCCTGTGGGAAATAGGAATAAAAAATAATTAAAGTTGTCAAAAGAGAAAGAAGTGAAAATTCTTATTAATGGCAATAATAGAAGAACATAAGTAACAACCTCAGCTATTAAAGTGATTTTTGATTTTTCTTTAAACGATATTATTAATAGGCCTATTAAGCTTATATCTGCTAATGCTATCAAAACTCTTGTGATTGGTTCCACCTCAAATAAGCCAGTAAACAATAGAAGGCCAAAAGGAAGTAAAATCATCGACCCTTTCAAAAAAATAAAGAAGTAAGCTATTATTGAAAGTGTCCTCATAAATTAAATATCAAAATTAGCTTGTTTTAGATTTATTATAATTTTCGCCGAGTCCGCTCTGCACATAAGGCTTGGCTGTGAGACTGGGAAAAAGTTCTCTATTCATCTAAAAATGTGGTTAAGGCTAATTCTATTTCTGCCTGTTTAGCCAATTTAAAAAAATAGTTCGCATAATAAAGTATGTATTCATTTGTAGGGTTGACTCATGTGACTCTTTTAGTTTTGAATAACTCCAAGGGCTTATATCACCTTGAAGAGCTTTTGAACCGTGAGCCAAAGTTGACCTAGTATCATAAATCATTTTCTTGAACTCAGGAAATGTGTCAATGTCAGGCATCACATCACTCAGAAACTTATTAAACCTTTCTTTTATCCTATATTTTGGTTGTTTGCAGACTGTACAAATTTCCTTATTTGATTCCACAAAAGCTTCTAGAGCAATTACAAAAGAGATGAATGCAAGAGATTTAGATTCTCTCCAAACTTTTATTCCTCTATCAAAATAAGTTGTTGCTATAGCAAATTTTTTCCTTTCAGTCTTTTGCAAATGCAAAACTATATCAATTTGCTTGTTAAAATTTTTGGGAAGTTTTAATAATCCATTTTCCTGAAATGTCCACTTAAAATAATCTGCTTCAGAAACATATTCAACAACATCATATTTATTAATGTCTGAAAAAGTATAGGTAGTTAATTCAAAATCCGGAGACAAATAACCAGGTTGAAATATTTTCGATTTACTAAAATCCTCATCCTCCCAAGAAAAACCCCAAGTTGCTTCTTTGCACTGCTGTTCAATTGTAAATTGATACCTCGTTATTGCATTTAATATTCGTAAAACAGAATGTCGGTTTTCTGATATTCTACGGCTATCAACTGATGAAAAATCACTTCCACAATATTTTACTTCTAATATAGCAGGCCAGAGCCGTATTCCCGATGAACTATTTACAGCACCTGTAGATGAATCACTCATCAATGGCATTAACTGAAATAAATTTGTATGGGTAAAAGCTCCACTTAGCTTTTGATTTACAAAACAAATACACCTTGCCACTTTCTCTTCCTGGCTGTCAATTAGCAATTTCTCAATCATTTCCTCTATTTCTTTCTTCACTTTCTTAGGCATCTCAGAATCTTGAATTTCTTTAATTCTATACTTTTTATTGTATAAAACATCAAATGAGAACTCCTTTCCTGACGAAATGTCTTTCTTTTTAAAGCATATTTTATAATCATTAGAATATAATGCACCGCCAAAGAACTGGTAAAAAACTTCTATCAGTTCATCGTGATTAACTCGATTTAAATAATAGTTTTTCATATATCCTTAATTTTTTTTAATTAATTTACTAAATACTTAGCCTATAAAGCCTCCTAATCCTTGATAAATTATGAAATATTAGGACAACTTTCATAATGCCGAATAGAATTACCGAACGTACAAGAGTGCGACGCAACCGAAGCTGATAGTAGCACAAAAGCTGGCTACCCAATCCTCACTCATTTCCTTTATCTTCGCAGCTATGACAATCGAAAAATTGAATGATATGCGGTCCCGCATTGCCGGGGTAAGGAGGTTTCTTTGACGTCGAAAACCGACGATATAAAATTGAAGAAGATAAGCAGCTTTCGTTAAGTCCCGGTTTTTGGGATGACAACAAAAGGGCTACCGAAATTCTCAAAAACACCAAAGTAAATGAGTATTGGGTAAAACTCTATGAGACCACAGAAGCGGCCGTAGAGGATTTTGCTGTGCTATTCGAATTCTGGAAAGGCGGCGATGCTACTGAAGAGGAAACGAAAGAAGCCTACGATAAAGCATTGGTGCTGCTGGATGATGCAGAATTTAAAGCCACCCTGAACGAACCGGAAGATGAACTGCCTGCGGTGTTACAAATAAACTCTGGTGCCGGTGGTACTGAAAGCCAGGACTGGGCAGAAATGCTGGCCCGTATGTATCGTATGTACGGCGAAAAGCAAGGCTGGAAAGTAACCGAACTGGATTGGCAATGGGGTGATGGTGCCGGTATAAAAACCTGTACACTGCAATTTGACGGGCCATTTGCCTATGGCTTTTTAAAAGCAGAGAGTGGCGTGCATCGGTTGGTTCGTATTTCTCCATTTGATAGTAATGCACGGCGACATACTTCTTTTGTAAGTGTGTATGCATATCCATTGGTGGATGACACCATCAATATTGAAATAAATCCGGCAGATGTAAAAATGGAAACAAGCCGCAGCGGTGGTGCCGGTGGACAGAACGTAAACAAAGTAGAAACGAAAGTACAGTTAACACATATTCCAACAGGTATTGTAGTAGTGTGTCAGCAGGATAGAAGTCAGTTGGGTAACCGTGAATTAGCGATGACCATGCTGAAGAGTCGTTTGTATGAAATGGAATTGCAAAAACGTAATGAGTTGAAGGATGCTACCAATGCCAAGAAGAAAAAGATAGAGTGGGGTTCTCAAATCCGTTCTTATGTTTTTCATCCATATAAAATGATTAAAGACCATCGTACAGATTTTGAAGTAGGAAATGTTGGCCCTGTGATGGATGGGGAGTTAGATGGATTTATTAAGGCGTATCTGATGTCGGAAAAAGAGGCACAAAGCTAAGTTTCCCACAAAGACGCTAAGGAGCAAAGAAGCAAAATTTCTTTGCGTTCTTTTGTATTAAACTTTGTGACTTTGCGTGAAATAAAAACAATCATATAAAAATATCAACATGAGTATCGGAACTTTTTCTTATCCAATGCCAGTTAATGAACCAGTATTAAGTTACGGTCCCGGTTCACCTGAAAAGAAAAAACTTAAAGAAGTATTGTCTGAATTAAAGAAACAAGAAATAGATGTACCCATGTACATCGGCAGTAAAGAAGTGCGAACAGGCAAGAAAGTCGCCATGCATCCTCCGCATGAAATAAAACATACACTCGGCTATTTTCATGCGGGAGAAGAGAAGCATGTGGTGCAGGCCATTGATGCGGCATTAGCTGCTAAAGAAAGCTGGGCGAACATGAGTTGGGAGAACCGGGCAGGTATATTTTTAAAAGCTGCTGAATTATTGGCTACAAAGTACCGACCTTATATTAACGGTACCACTATGCTGGGACAAAGCAAGAATGCTTTTCAGGCAGAGATCGATGC
>JANMFO010000107.1:0-10286 GCA_031374245.1 Chitinophagaceae bacterium
GCTGTGCAGAGGCTGTTGCCTGAGCAGCTTCTTCGGCTTCAAGATCTTCCGGCCGGCCCATTGATGAAATAATATCATCAATATCCGCATCAATTATACTATCAGCACCCTTACGTACTTTTTCGTGTAACAACTCTGCAATACGACTTTCGATGTCGTTGATGATTTCATCACGGCTTTCTTCGTTGGCAAAAAAGCGGCGAAGACTTTCTATATAAGCTTGCAACTTTTCATAAGCTGAATCTTCAATCGGTATTACCCGGCCGCTTAAGTTTATGTTAATAATCTTTTTCATTGTGAATGTTTTTTTGGTTGAAGTTTATCCCGAAGCCTGTGTGCAGGCGAACTATTGGTTAACTATTTATTAGTGTTTCATCATTTTTTTTATTTGCAAGAGCATTTACACCATTTGATAATTCGTTCCAGGTTTGTTCCAGTTCTTTATAAAATTTTTCCCCTTTTTCCGTCAGTAAAAAATATTTACGGGGCGGGCCGGAATTACTTTCTACCCATCGGTACGTAAGCATTTCTGCGTTTTTCAAACGGGTAAGCAACGGATATAATGTACCCTCAAATATTTGAAGGTTGGCAGCTCTCATTTCTTCCACGATGTCACTGGGATAGGCCTCGCCCCGGCGAATGATGGAAAGAATACAAAACTCCAGTATCCCCTTTCGCATCTGACTTTGTGTGTTTTCTATATTCATAACCCTTCATTTTATCTAGTACATTTCAAAGATAAGGTGATATTTGGTACTATGCAACACAAAGTACTGTTTATTTTTAAAAATTCTTCCTTCCCGGTGACATCTGCTTCTTAAATATATATATATCAATACTTTACTTTACCTTTTGTTATTAAAATTATTTAGGCTTGATTTCATAATTGGAAGCATTTACTGATGGCTGACATAAAAACAGGTTTTGGGTTACCCGATGTTTTAACGATTTTTAATTATGCGAACTCATATGAGCAGACAATTACTTGTTATTACCCTAATCAGCATTTTCCTTTTTTCCTGTTCAGATAAATACCAGGCTTTCCGGTCTAATTATACGTTCAAAAGCAAAGATGGCAATCCGGATTATAGTGATCTTAATTATTGGGCAGCACATCCCTGGAAATGGGATCCTTCTGATAGTGTTCCAAAGCCTCTTCGTAATGAACTGAAAGATTCAACCGCAGATGTTTTTTTTCTGTATCCAACTTCCTACACAATGAAGTTGAAACTGAAAAAACAAAATGCAGACATTGATGATGATTACATCAATGCAAAAACTGATTACTCATCTGTTTTATACCAGGCAAGTGTATTTAATAATCAATGCCGTGTGTTTGCACCAAGATACCGGCAGGCGCATATCACTAATTTTTTTTCAAAGGATAAAGAAAAAGCTGCCAAAGCTTTTGATATTGCATATGAAGATGTAAAAAAAGCCTTTGAATTTTATCTGCAAACCTGGAATAATGGAAAGCCCATCATCATTGCATCACATAGCCAGGGTAGTTTGCTCGCAGAAAGATTATTGAAAGACTTTTTTCAGGATAGGCCCTTAAAAAATAGATTAGTTGTTGCCTATGTGGCCGGGTGGCCGGTACCTAAAGACTATTTTACTTCCTTGCCAATGTGTACCGACTCATTGCAAACTGGTTGTATCTGCAGCTGGCGAACTGTACGCAAAGGGTTTGTTCCGCATTATTTAAGAAAAGAAAACGGAAATTCATTTGTTACGAATCCGCTTATATGGACAGCCGGCAATGAGTATGCGTCTAAACAAACGAACAGGGGAAGCATACTTACTAATTTTAATAAAGTATACAAACAAACTACTGATGCACAAGTAAACAACGGGTTGTTGAATGTAAAAAAGCCGAAATTTCCATGGAGCTTTTTATACTTTTCTAAAAATTATCATGTTGGCGATATTAACTTATTTTATCTGAACATCCGGGACAATGTGCGGCAACGGATAAATATGTTTTGGAAAAAATAATTTTAGTCGCCTTCTTTATTCTTTAAAAATCTGGCTTCCTCACCTGAAAGTTTTATCACAGCATATTTTTTTACCGCATTGATAGTGGCTTCATCAAGCAGATCTACCACATTTTCATAAGAAGCTTCATTACCCGGTTTAATTAATAACATTAACCCATCTCTTCCTTCTTTATTCGTTTTAATACTTGCGTCAAGACGATGCTGTTTTTCATTAATAACTTTCCGCAAGCCTTCGCTTCCGGAATAAGTTGTTGCAAAAATCTCACCTTTCTTTTCTGCATCATCCCAGTTGCCATTGTAGTAATACACAGTATTGTTTTTTCCTAATAAAAAACTAAGGGCATTCGATTCGCCAAGTGGCATAGGCGGGCCATCTGTTGGCATATAAAGATTCATCATGGTTGGTTTACTGAGTTCTGTGGTAATAACAAAAAAAGTAATCAGTAAAAAACCGAGGTCTACCATCGGTGTCATGTCAATCTTCAGGTTATGCTTTGCCATACGGCGTACACCAGCCCTTGGCCTTGATGAAGCGGAATAATTTTCTGCCCCTGTCTGTATTGCTCCCATAAAATTATTTTAAATGAGAAGCACTAACCAGAAAATTCCACAACAAAATCAACCACCAGGGTGATGCCCGTCATGCCAGAAGGCTTATATTACAGGTACTTTTAGTAACAAATTATTTGTATGAAAACAATCGTCATCCCCACCGACTTTTCTCCCGTTGCCACCAACGCTATGAACTATGCTGTTGATCTGGCAAAGGCAATCAATGCAAGTATTTTATTATTGCATGTGTACAATATACCGATAAGCTATTCAGATGTTCCGATTGCATTGGTATCTGTTGAGGAGTTAAAAAAATCTGCTGAAGAAAAATTGGCTGAAGTAAGAAAAGAAGTAGAGCAGGTGACATGGGGTTCATTAAAAATTTATACCGAGGCCCGGTTGGGAAATATAGTAGACGAAATGGAAGAGTTGTGCAGCAAGATCCAGCCATTTGCTGTAGTAATGGGCAGCAAGGGATCCTCCGGGGTTGACAGAATTTTGTTTGGCAGCACAACACTTACTGCTATACGGCATTTAAAATGGCCGGTTATCTCAGTGCCTCCCGATAAAAAATTTGGATCAGGAATAAAAAAAATTGGGTTTGCCTGCGATTTTAAAGATGTGGTTAAAACCACCCCTACTCATTATGTAAAAGATGTAGTTAAGGCCTTCAATGCAGAGTTACATGTTCTGAATGTAGACTATCATGACCGCCATTTTACACCAGAAACTCCTGAACAATCAGCCCTGCTGCATACCATGCTGGAAGAGGCAAAGCCCGTTTACCATTTTATAGATCACAAAGATGTGGAAGACGGAATCAATGAATTTGCTGATAACAATAATATTGATTTGATTATTACAATTCCCAAAAAACACAAATTACTGGCTGGTCTTTTCAAATCAAGTTCTACCAAGCAGCTGATTTTCCAATCACATGTGCCGGTGATGTGTGTGCATGAATAAAGTTTGGGCAGTTAAAACTCCGCACTCCCCGGTGTTCTCGGAAAAGCAATGACATCTCTTATGTTCGTCATACCGGTAACAAACTGTACCATTCTTTCAAAACCTAATCCAAAACCAGCATGGGGCACAGTGCCAAAGCGACGGGTATCCAGATACCACCAGAGTTCTTCTTCGGGTATGTTCATTTCTTTCATCCGGCTGAGTAAGTTGTCAAACCGTTCTTCCCGTTGTGAGCCGCCCACTATTTCACCAATGCCGGGGGCAAGAATGTCCATGGCAGCAACAGTTTTACCATCATCATTCAGACGCATATAAAACGATTTGATGTCTTTTGGATAGTTGGTCAGTATAACCGGTTTTTTAAAATGTTTTTCGACCAGATATCTTTCATGCTCACTTTGTAAATCCATTCCCCAACCGGTTATCTGGTATTGAAATTTCTTTTTCTTGTTGTGATTGCTCTCTCTTAAAATTTCAATTGCTTCCGTATAAGTGAGGCGTTCAAAATTATTATTAAGTACAAATTCTAATTTTTCCAATAACCCCATTTCACTGCGCTTATCCTGCGGCAATTGTTTTTCCTCTTCGGCTAAACGTTGCGCCAGAAATTCTAAATCTTCTTTATTATTATCTATTGCATACTTAATAATATACTTGATAAATTCTTCGGCAAGGTTCATGTTATCTTCTAAATCAGAGAAAGCCATTTCGGGTTCTATCATCCAGAATTCGGCAAGATGTCTTGCGGTGTTACTGTTCTCTGCACGGAACGTTGGACCGAATGTATAAATATCGCCGAATGCTGTTGCGCCGAGTTCGCCTTCTAATTGTCCGCTAACGGTTAAGTTGGTAGCACGGCCAAAAAAATCTTCTGCAAAATTTACTCCGCCTTCTTCGGTTCGGGGTGTTTCATCAAAAGGCAATGTGGTTACTTTAAACATTTCGCCGGCACCTTCTGCATCGCTGGCAGTAATGATGGGAGTGTGCATGTACACAAACCCTTTATCATTAAAAAATTTATGCACCGCAAATGCCAGTGCATGACGAACCCGGAACACTGAACCAAAAGTATTGGTACGAAAACGTAGGTGGGCTATCTCCCTTAAAAATTCAAGGCTGTGTTTTTTCGGTTGCAACGGATAAATTTCTGCATCACTATCACCAAGTATTTCGATTGATGTGGCGTTCAAGTCCATTTTTTGTCCCTTACCCAATGACGGAACGATAGTACCTGTTACTTTCAGCGAAGCTGATGTGGTGATGCGTTTCAGCAATTCATCTTCCTGGCTGCCCAGTGTTACTACCACCTGCAGGTTGTTATTGGTGCTGCCATCATTCAATGCTATAAACTGGTTATTGCGAAAGGTTCGCACCCAACCCATTACTGTTATTTCCTGTCCAGTTGGCTCTTGCGCCAGCAGTTCTTTTATCCGGATTCTCTTGTTAAACATCGCTGAAATTTAAGGACGGCAAAGATAACACTCAACGGCTGAAATGCCTTTTCAGGGTAATCCCGGTTAACATTTCAATAATATTCCCTTCATGCACCCATAACATACGGCTGGTAATCTTGCACAAAATTTACTGCAATGAGAACCTTACTGCTATTTGTTACTATTCATATTTTAATTTTTACTTCCTGCAAAAAAAATGATGCTATTGTGCCCATCAGTGAAGATGCGATGAGCATTACTGAAACCGGTTCTATTGATATTGGGGATGTGGGTGCTGCAGAAATTTCTACTTTCGACCCACAGACAAAAAGGCTTTTTGTAGTAAATAACAGTACAGTTAATAAAATTGATGTAGTTGATTTTTCTAATCCTTCAAAACCTGTATTAATTAGTTCTATACAACTGGCTGCATATGGCGGCTTTGTCAACAGCCTTGCAGTGAGTAATGGAAAATTAGCAGCCGCTATAGAGGCGGTAGATAAACAGGCTACCGGTAAAGTGGTGGTTTTTAATACCAGTGATTACAGCGAAGTAAAAGTGATACCAGTAGGTTCATTGCCCGATATGATTACCTATAGCCCGGATGGAAAATATATTTTAACCGCTAATGAAGGTGAACCTAGTGCTGATTATACCAACGACCCGTTGGGAACAGTTTCTATCATTGGCGTAAATGAAAACTACACCGTTGTTAATGTTGATTTTTCTTCCTTTGCTTCCTCTCAAACAGCGTTACAGGCAGAAGGATTAAGAGTATTTGGTATCGGAAACAATTTTGCAAAAGACATAGAACCGGAATACGTAACGGTTTCCTCTGATTCAAAAACAGCATGGGTAACCTTGCAGGAAAACAATGCGATTGCACGGCTCGACCTTGCAACAAAAACAATCACTAAAATTTTCCCTCTGGGTTTCAAAAATTATAACCTGGATGATAATAAAATGGACATGAGTGATAAAGACAATGCTATTTCTTTTGCCAACAAATGGAACGTAAAAGGAATGTTTCAGCCGGATGCGATTGCTGTTTATCCCAGTGGCAATGTACCACTTCTGTTTACCGCCAATGAAGGTGATGCAAGGGAATACGCTGCCTTAACAGAAGCAAAAAGAATAAAAGATATTACGCTTGATCCATTAGTGTTTCCAAATGCTGCTACATTAAGAACAGATGCACAACTGGGCCGCCTGAACATTACCACTACAAAAGGCGATACGGATGGTGACGGTGATTTTGATGAGCTGTATTCTTTTGGTGCCCGGTCCTTCAGCATCTGGAATGGCAACACCGGCAGAATGGAATACGACAGTAAAAATGAACTGGATATAAAAGCTGCTGCCGAAGGTATTTATGATGATGGGAGAAGTGATGATAAAGGAGCCGAGCCCGAAGGATTGGCCATTGGAAAAGTGGGTACCCGCACTATTCTTTTTGTAGGTATGGAACGGGTAGATGGAGTGGCTCTTTATGATATCACCAATCCATACATTCCCCTTTTTATGAAAGTGCTGAAATGTGGTGATGCGCCGGAAGGAGTATTGTTTATCCCTCAAAATGAAAGCCCTACTGGAAGAAGCCTGCTGGTAGTGAGTAGTGAAAATGATGGTGTCGTAAAGGTGTATACGACGAAATAAAATTATCTTTTATGAATTTTTGATAAAGGCAACTCGATGAGTTGCCTTTTTGCTTGAAAAAGGGCGAAATAAATTTTTGTAAGTTTGTTTAATAACACAATCGAAAACTACTTGCCTCACAATATGAAACAATACGGTGCCATTTTGCTTACTATCATTTCAATTGTCTTATTGTTCTCGTCTTTCCGGTTGCCAGGCTCTGCCACTTCTTTTATCATGAACGACACCACCAAATTATTTATTCCTCTTGGGGGTAATTCTTTTATAACTGTAAAGGATAGGCGAACAAATGAAAAAGTAGCTACAGATGAATGGAAAAACTGGCAAAGTAATAAAACAGTTTTCAGTACTTATGTGCAGGTTAATAAACCGGGAGTGCTGAATGTCTTTGCACTGTTTTCTGTTCCTGAAGGAAAAAGTAAAATCTGCTGCACTATTAATGGCATTGCAAAGACAATTGCAATAAGTGATACAGCTACAAAAGAATATGACTTAGGTTCATGGAATATTGAAAAAGCCGGTTACATTAAAATTGATATCCGGGGAATAGAAAAATCAGGAGATTTTTTTGCCACAGCTATGGGGCTACTGGTTTCAGGTTCTCCTATAAACGAACAAACTGCTTATGTAAAAAACAATAAGGGCAATTATTTTTATTGGGGCCGAAGAGGGCCTTCTGTTCATTTGAATTACGATATCTCAGCAGCAGGAAATGAAATCCAATGGTTTTACAATGAAATTACTGTGCCTTTAGGTAATGATGTTATCGGTTCTTATTTTATGGCTAATGGTTTTGGTGAAGGATATTTTGGCATACAGGTAAACTCAGCCACAGAACGAAGAGTTTTGTTTTCTGTGTGGAGTCCTTTTAAAACTGACGATCCTTCAAAAATTCCAGCGGATAAAAAGATACTACTATTAAAAAAAGGAAAAGAAGTTCATACTGGTGA
The DNA here is from genome assembly GCA_031374245.1 of Chitinophagaceae bacterium. Lineage (GTDB taxonomy): Bacteria > Bacteroidota > Bacteroidia > Chitinophagales > Chitinophagaceae > JJ008. The sequence continues at coordinate 7,555 of JANMFO010000107.1, forward strand.
ATTTGGCAATGAAGGATCGGGCGGACAAAGTTATTTGAAGTATTATTGGAAAGCCGGCAACACTTATCGCTTTTTATTAAAATGCGAACCCGTTGCCAATAATTATACCAACTATACCGCTTACTTTTTTGCATTCGAATTAAATAAGTGGATGCTAATTGCAAGTTTTAGTCGCCCGGCCACACATACTTACTTAAGAAAGCTCCATTCTTTTCTGGAAAATTTTGACCCATCAACCGGCTATATTACCCGAAAGGCTTTTTATCAAAATCAATGGACAAGCGATTCTTCAGGACTTTGGAAGCCCATAAACAAAGCAACCTTTACCGGAGATTTAACGGCACAAAAAAAATACCGCATGGACTATAGTGGTGGTATAGACGGAAATCGTTTCTATTTAGGCAACTGTGGTTTTTTTAATGATAGCACAGTTTTGCGTAGTAAGTTTATACATGAAGCACCAATCAAGGCCCCCGTTATTGATTTTAAATCTCTTGAGTAAATCCATTCTGGCAAAGTAAAGATCCTATGCATAGTGCCGGGTTGCAAACAGAACCCTGGAATGTGCGACACAACAGATGATGATAGTAGCACTACAGCCCGGTAAATAATTAAAATAGAGACCATTGCCATCATTACCCCCTGTTGCCTGAAAAAGCCCATTTAACCCAAAAATTTTTGATTTTCCCGATTTAGGTGTATAATTGCACTGGAAAGAGGCCGATAAGTAGTTCTCCCGGTATCTTTAACTCATCATTTACCTGCCGATTCCGTTCAATAAAATTCAAAACTTTTTTCAGATTTTTTAAGCTTGGTAACCGCTGCCAGTGATTAACTTCAACACATTCTACTTGTATGTATGACATCCTTCAACTGAACGACATGCTCGTTCCTGAACTGCTGGACATTGCCGAGCAGCTCAAAATTCCCAACGCCAAAAAATTAGCCAAGCAGGATTTGGTGTATAAAATACTCGACAGCCAGGCTATTGCCGGTTCTAAAGGAGCTACTGCCAGTACTGATGGCAAACGAAAACGTATTATAAAAACCACTACCAGCAACTCAACGGAAGAGGCGGAAGTGGAAGAAGATGACGACGATAAAAAACAACTTAAAAAATCCCCTATGCCCCCTAAAAAAGACGAAAAGGTAACGATTGTAAAAAAGCCCCGGAAGAAGCCGGATGAAAAAGAAGCCGAAAGCAATACTATCGTACCCCCACCAACAATAGTACCGCCACCACCACCAAAGCCGGTGATTGAAAAAAGAGAACATCAACCTGCTGCGCAACAAAGTGGTAATATACAATCCAACGAACAAGGCGGCCAAACACAGGCAACTGACCAGGGCAATAATAATAACGAAGGCAATCAGCCACAATCAGGCGAAAACAATCCTAATAACGGCGGTCAGAATAAAGTTTATCCTCCCCGCCGTGAACAGCAATTCAATATAGAATTTGATGGCGTAATATTATCTGAAGGTGTGCTGGAAATGATGCCTGACGGATATGGTTTCTTACGTTCCTCTGATTACAACTATTTATCATCTCCGGATGATGTGTATGTATCTCCATCACAAATAAAATTATTTGGATTAAAAACCGGCGATACGGTACATGGAGCAGTTCGTCCGCCAAAAGAAGGTGAAAAATATTTTGCGTTATTAAAAGTTGATACGATTAATAACAAAAGCCCGGAAGAAGTAAGAGACAGGGTCCCGTTTGATTACCTGACGCCGTTGTTCCCTTTCGAAAAACTAAATCTGTTTACCAAACCCACCGACCTTTCTACAAGGATCATGGATTTGTTTACCCCAATTGGTAAAGGCCAACGTGGATTGATAGTGGCACAACCGAAAACCGGTAAAACAATGTTGCTGAAAGCAGTAGCAAATGCTATTGCAGAAAATCATCCTGAGTGTTATTTGATGGTGGTGCTGGTAGACGAACGTCCCGAAGAGGTGACCGATATGGAGCGCAGTATTAAAGGAGAAGTTATTGCTTCCACCTTTGATGAGCCTGCTGAAAAACATGTGAAAGTTTCAACCATGGCATTGCAAAAAGCAAAACGCCTGGTAGAATGTGGTCATGATGTGGTGATATTGCTTGATTCTATTACACGTTTGGCCCGTGCACACAACACGGTTGCTCCATCAAGCGGTAAAGTATTGAGTGGTGGTGTGGAAGCAAATGCGATGCAAAAACCAAAACAGTTTTTTGGTGCGGCACGTAAAATAGAAAATGGCGGATCATTAACCATCATTGCAACTGCTCTGGTTGATACCGGCAGTAAAATGGATGAGGTGATCTTTGAGGAGTTTAAAGGAACCGGTAATATGGAACTGCAGCTGGAGCGTAAATTATCTAACCGAAGAATTTACCCTGCCATTGATATTGTTGCTTCATCTACCAGGCGTGATGATTTGTTACTGGATAAAGATACTTTCCAGCGCATGTGGGTATTGCGTAAGCATATGGCCGATATGAACCCTGAAGAAGCGATTAACACATTGTTGAAAAACATGAAGGGTACGAAGGATAATGCAGAGTTCCTTACAAGTATGAACGGATAATGCAATTAAGAATTAAAAATTAAGAATTGGGCTGTTGATTTTTCAACAGCCTTTTCTTTGTTTAACTTAGAGGAGTGAATTAATAATTTAGAAGCTTCCCATTTTTAATTTTTAATTCTTCATTTTTAATTTATTAATGGCGATACAAAAAATAAAAA